>DASWGQ010000314.1:0-10180 GCA_036393595.1 Myxococcales bacterium
CCGGTCGCGCTATGCTCGCTTCCATGCCGAAGGACGCGCCGGAGCGCAAGGGGCTGGGGATGTCGGCGGGAGGCGCGCGCCGCGTTCCGCGCCAGGAAGAGGTCCGCGTCCTCACGCCGCGGCAGATCTACGACCACCTCGACCGCTACGTGGTCGGCCAGGACGCGGCGAAGCGCGCGGTGGCGACCGCGGCCCACCAGCACCTCAAGCGCATCGAGCAGCGCCGCCTGGGCGCGAAGACGCTCTTGCGCAAGACCAATCTCCTGCTCATGGGTCCCACCGGCTCGGGCAAGACGCACATCGCGCGCAACCTGGCCGAGCTGCTCGAGGTGCCCTTCACCGTGGTGGACGCCACTGAATATACCGAGGCCGGCTACTACGGGAAGGACGTGGAGGTGATGGTGGCCGAGCTGCTCTTCAAGAGCGGCCACTCCATCGACGCGACCGAGCGCGGGATCATCTTCATCGACGAGATCGACAAGATCGCGCGGCGGAGCGGCTCGTCCCGCACCGGCGCCGGCAGCCGGGACATCGGCGGCGAAGGCGTGCAGCAGGCCTTGCTCAAGCTGCTCGAGGGGCGCGAGATCTTCGTGCCGCTCAACGTCACCCAGCACTGGAACAAGCACGACTTCGTGCAGGTGGACACGAGCGACATCCTCTTCATCTGCGCCGGCACCTTCACCGACCTGCACCAGGCGCAGGTCGACAAGCAGGTCGGGTTCGGCGCCGAGGGGCGTCGGCAAGGCGGCAGCAGGCTGCGCGTCAAGGAGCTGGTCGAGTACGGCATGCTGGCCGAGCTGCTCGGGCGCCTCCCCGTGCAGGTGCAGCTCCGGGAGCTGTCTGCGGGCGAGCTGTACGAGGTGCTCACCGCGCCGCCCGATTCGCTGGTGAAGGAATACCGCGAGGCCTTGAAGCTCGACGGCGTCGAGCTGGACCTGCGCGAAGGCGCCCTGCGGGCAGTCGTCCAGTACGCCATCGACAAGCGGCTCGGCGCGCGCGGGCTGCGCAGCATCCTCGAGGAAGTCCTCGCCGACGTGCTGTTCGAGGCGCCCGAGCGGCGCGGGCAGACGGTGGCGGTCGACCGCGCCTTCTGCGAGGCGCGCCTCTCGAAGCTGGACGGCACCGCCCTCCGCGAGGAGTAGGACTGGAGCTGCCGCCCCGCCGTGCGCATCGGGGCGCGAGGAATGAACTTGCGGGTGACCCGGGGGACGTCCTGTACGACGACGTCCGCCTCGAAACGTGGCGCTGAGCTCGGCGTTATTTGTCCGCGCCGCGTCCGACGAGCTGCCCGTTCACGTCGATGTTGTCGATGACCGCGAGCCCGGCCCCGTTGTCGGGCCCCAGGGCGGAGTCGGTGTCCTGTCCCTCGTCGAAAGCAATGAAGATGCTCCGCACGGTCCCCGTGATCGGCGGGAACGCCTGCGCGGGAGTCCAGCGGAGGCGCTTCCAGCCCTGGCTGGCGCTCGTGACCAGCGGCGGCGGCGAGCTGCAGCCCACGAAGTGGGTCACGCCGTCGTCGGTGAGCACGTTGAAGCGCGGTGCGCCGGCTCCGCAATGCGAGTTGGTCCGCACGTCGTAGCCGAGCTCCGTCAGGACGGTGCCCTTCACGCCCTTCAGCTCGGCGAACGCCGCAGCCACGTTCGGGGTCGGCCCCGTCTTGACGAGCAGCAGTCCCTCGTTGTGCTCGTCGCGCCGATCGCCGGTCGGGCACGCCGCATCGGTGAAGCTCGTCCCGTCGCTCAACGTCGCGGCCGTGGGACAGCCGGCACCCTTCACCCAACGCGCGGCGACCAGGTCGGTGTCGAATGGATCGAAGACGATCGGCGTCACGGCCCGGAGCCGCCGATCGTCGTCATCGCCGGACGCGCTCAGCGTGACGGCGAATACGAACAATGCCGCAGCGAATCGCCTGCCCATTGGGAATTCCCCCTCATACCAGCGCGATTGCCGGCATTTGTGCGTGATTGTACGCAGATGTAGTAATCCAGGGCAATGCGTCCCAGGTCGGAGGTCACTCCCCGGGCAATAGGTGGTCGAATCGAGCGGAATCGTTACCTATTACCGAGCCGCTTGCGGACGCTCTCGGCCTCGTCCTGTAGACCGCCCTCGCGCAGGCGGGTGATCAGGTTCGTCTTGCTGGCGGTCTGCACCGCGTACGACTCTTTGAGGTCGAGCTTCGACACCGGCGTGTCGCGCTCCACCCGCTTCAGATGCGGCCGCACCAGCGCGATCAAGCTGGCCAGCGCCCACACCATCAGGAACCCCTTGGCGGTGCCGAGCAGCGCGCCGCCCACGCGGTTCAGCCTCCCGGTGACTCCGCCGCCGAGCTGCTGGTGGACCACCTTCCCGGTCACCTTGGCGAGGACCTCCGCGAGGACGAAGAAGATGAACGCCAGCGCCGCGGTGGCCACCGCGGGCGAGACGCGCAGATCGGCGCCGAACGCCTCTCCGAAGGAGGGGGCGGCGAGGCGCGCCAGCAGGATGCCGCCGGCGAAGCCCAGGAGGCCGAAGAACTGCCGGACGAATCCGCGGAACGCGCCCCACACGGCGAAGGCGATGAGCAGCGCGACGCAGACGACGTCGAAGGGCATCCACAACCTCAGCCGCCGCCCCCTGAGGCGGCGCTGTGCTTTCGGTGACGGTGGGTCACCGAATGGTCATGTCATTCTTGATCAGCTTGCCGGCCTCGTCCCGCTTCGACTTGTAGTTGGGGTTGTTGGGCTCGTAGGTGAGCGCCATCTTGAAGTTCCGCTCGGCGGCGGAGAATCGCTGCGCCGCCATGTCCGCCAGGCCTGCCATGAAGAACTTGCGCCCCTGCGGCGTGGTCCCGATCTCCTGCTCCTTGTCCTTCTTCAGCTCCTGCTCGCTGGCCTCGACGAAGCGAAGCTTCCTCTGCCGCTCGGGGCCGCTGACGTCGGACAGGTACTTGGTCCGCTTCACGTCGTCGCGCAGGCAGACGTACGCCTCGTTGATCCGCTTGTAGATGCGCCCGATCGACTCCTTCAGCGGCAGATTGGGAAGCTGGAAGAAGCGGTCGGGGTGGTAGGCGCGCGACTCGCGGTAGTAGGCGGACTTGATGTCGTTCGGGCTGGCGCCCTGGCCGATCTTGAGGATCTGGAAGTAGTCCAGCTCGTCCAGCACCTGGGCCAGCGCCGCCGCCTCGATCTCGAACGCCTCGTCCACCATCTGCCTCCGCCTCCGGCTCCGGCCCGTCGCCGGCGAAGCCGGCTCCTCCGCGGCCTAGGCCGCGGCTCCGCGCGCGAGCTGCGTAGCGGCCGTCTTGGCCTGCGCAGCCCGGATCATCTCCTCGGTCAGGCCGGAGGAGAGGCGGATGGTGGTGGTCGTCTTCTGGCCTGTCTCGACGTCGGCGGCGGTGACGTGCACGATGCCATTGGTGTCGATCTCGAAGGTCACCTCGATGCGCACCTCGCCGCGGTACGCGATGCGGAAGCCGCTGAACTCGAACTCGCCGAGGAGCTCGCACTCCGAGGCCTTGTTCGACTCGCCCTGGTAGATGCGGATCTTGACCTTGTCCTGCCCGTCGCGGTTCGTGGTGTACGACTTGGAGCGCTCGATCGGGATGGGCGTGTTCTTGTCGATGATCTTGTCGGTGTACCCGCCCACCGTGCCGACGCGAAGCGTGAGCGGGGTCACGTCGAGGAGGTAGTGGTCGCTCTTCGCCTCCATCAGCGACCCGGCCTGGATGGCGGCGCCCATCGCGACCACCTCGTCGGGGTCGATGCCCGCCATCGGCTCCTTCTGGAAGTAGTGCCTCACGCTGGTGCGGATGATGGGCAGGCGCGTGGGGCCGCCGACGAGGATGATGGCGTCCAGGTCGGCGGCGGTCATCCGCGCGGACTGCAGCGCTTCGTCGCACACCTTGAAGGTGCGCTGCACCAGGTCCATGACCATGCGGTTGAACTCGGCCTCGGTGAGGGTCGCCGCCAGATCCATCACCTTGCCGGTCGGATCCTGGCAGATCCCCTCCACCTTGATCTTCGCCACCGCGTCGCGGCCCACGTCGATCTTGGCCCGCTCCGAGGCCTCCTTCAGCATCTGCAGGCAGTACTTGTTCAGCCGCAGGTCGATGCCGCACTTCTTGAGGAAGTCGTCGGCCAGCCAGGTCATGATGCGGTCGTCGAAATCGTCGCCGCCCAGGTAGGTGTCGCCGGCGGTGGAGAGCACCTCGAAGACGTCCTTGCCGATCTCCAGGACGGAGATGTCGAAGGTGCCGCCGCCCAGGTCGTAGACGGCGATCTTCTGGGTGATGTCCTTGCCGAAACCGTAGGCGAGCGCCGCGGCGGTCGGCTCGTTGAGGATGCGGAGCACCTCGAGCCCGGCGATGCGCCCCGCGTCCTTGGTGGCCTGCCGCTGGTTGTCGTTGAAGTAGGCGGGAACGGTGACCACCGCCTTCTTCACCTCGTATCCGAGGTAGTTCTCGACGATCGACTTCATCTCCTTGAGCACCAGCGCGGAGATCTCGGGCAGCGAATAGACGTTGTCGCGGATCTGGATGCGGACGGAGTTGTTCTCGCCCTCGATGATCTTGTAGGGCATCACCGCCTGCGCCTTCTTCACCTCGTCGGAGAAGAAGAACCGGCCGATGAGGCGCTTGGCGCTGTAGACGGTGTTGTCGGCGTTGGTGATGATGTTGCGCTTGGCGCTGTTGCCGACCAGCACCGTGCCGTCCTCGAGGAAGCTCACCACCGAAGCGTGGGTCCGCTCGCCCCATTCGTTCGGGATCACCACGGGCTGGCCGTCCTCGATGAGCGAGACGCAGCTGTAGCTCGTGCCCAGATCGATCCCGATCGCGATTTCGGCTTCGGCCATCCGCTCAGACCCTCCGTGTCGGCCGGACCACTGTACGAGCCGGGTCCGGGAGGGTCAAAGACCTTGCGCAATCCGGTGGATGGCATTGTGGGGAGAGGTGCGTTACCCTCCTAGAGGCCGCAGTTTGTTGCATGCGGGAGGGTTCGCGAAGTGGCCGAGTTCATCAGCATCCATGAGACCGACGCCAGCCTGCTGCCCTGCGTTCTGCGAAAGCTGAAGGGGAGGGTCTCGCTGGGGCCGCCGGAAAGCGCGGCGGGGGTCGGATACTTCCAGAGCGACGACGTTCTGGTGCGCAAGCGCCCGCTCGCCAGCCAGCCGCCGCATTTCGTCGAACGCCTCGCCGAAGGCGTCGAAAGCGAGGCCGTGCTCATCGCCAGCGGATCGCTGTCGCGCGCCTTCAAGGAAGAGGCGACGCTTCCCATCCGCTTCAAGCGGTGGCTGTTCGCGGTGGCCGGGCAACCGGAGGCGCTCGCTCCCGCGAGGGACGCGCTCACCGCGGCGCTTCCCCAGTCGCTGCGGCGCGCGGCGCGCAGCGACTCGGCCGCCGAGGCGCTGTTCTTCACCTTCCTCTCCCGCTTGCGCGACGCCGGCCGGTTCGACGACGCCGACGTCGATGCGCAGACGGCGGCGCGCTCGCTCGCCGCGGCGGTCGGCGAAGCGGAGCGCGCTTTCGAGCAGGCCGGCCAGAGGCTCCCGTCCCTGGCGGCGATCGTCACCAACGGGCGCGTGCTGGGCACCCTGCGGCGCGGGCACCCGCTCTGGATCGCGACGATCGAGGGCCTTGCGGAGTGCGCGTTGCACGAGGTCGGACCGGGCAGCAAGGAGCTCCACCCGAGGGTCCGCGCGCACCGGGCCCTCCGCGCGGTGGTGCTGGCCAGCGGCGCGCAGCCGCAGCCCCCCGAAGGCACGCGCGAGCTCGCCGAAGGCGAGGTGCTGGCGGTCCCCCGCACGCTGCAGCCGCAGAAGCTCTAGCCGCCGCCGATAGGGCGCCGCTACGCTTTTCCCATCGCGGACGTCATGGGAGGCGTTCAGGCGAACGCGGCGCGCTCGAGCAGCAGCAGCCACACGTTGAAGACGAAGTGGCAGACCGCCGCGCCGACGACCGTGCCGGTGCGCGCGCGCAGCCAGGCGAAGACCAGCGCGGGGAAGAAGACCGCCAGCCGCCAGGGCGCCGGCTCGAGCAGGTGGCCCACCCCGAAGAGCGCGGCCGCGAGGATCGCCGCGCGGCCGATCGGAGCGCCCAGGATGCGCGTGCGCGGAGGCCAGCGCTCCTCGAGGCGCAGCGTCACGTACCCGCGATAGAAGAATTCTTCGGAGAAGGCCACCGCGGCGTTGCCGGCGATGCGGCCGGCGAGGTCCCACGCGTCGGGTCCCAGGCGGAAGCGCAGCGGGTGCGCCGCGCCGACGTACGGCGCCAGCCGCGTCGCGAGCTCCGGCGGCAGGCGAGGCAGCTCCCGCACGAACCAGGTGAACGCGAGCGTGAACGGCGGCAGGAGGATCGCGCACGCGAGGAGCGCCCACCCGAGGTCCGCGCCCAGCCGATCGAGGCGCCACCCCGCATCGTGCGCGTCCTGCCCGCGCCGCTCGAGCAGCTTCACGGGCGCGTAGAGGAACGCGCCGACCGCCAGCGCGCCGACCAGCTGGTGGAGCAACGGCACCGCGAGGGCCGCGATGCGCACCGCGGCGAGCGCGCCCATCACGGCCGCCCAGACGGAGATCGCTTCGCGGGCCGGAGAACGAGTCACCAGCGCCCGTCAGCGCGCGACCGGCAGCCCGGCGGCCCGCCACGCGTCGAGGCCGCCGGACAGGCTGGAGGCGTCGTACCCTTGCTGCCGGAGCCACTGGGCGACGTTCCAGGAGCGCTGGCCACGCTTGCAGACGGCGACCAGCTCGCCCTGGCGCGGGACCTCGGCGAGGCGGGCGGGGACCTCGTTCATCGGGATGTGCAGCGAGCCGGCGATGATCCCCTCCGCCTGCACTTCCTGCGGCTGGCGGACGTCGAGCACCACCGGCTTGTCGTCGCCCGAGAGCTTCCGGGACAGCTCCTGTGAATCGATCTGCGGCGGTTGCATGGGTCCTCCTAGGCGGGGCGGGTGCGCGCCTGGCGGATGTAGCGGTCCAGGTCCTCGCGATCGATGAGCGAGAGGACCTCCAGCCGGTTGCCGTCGCGGCGGTAGATGAGCCGCACGTCGGTTGCCACGCGGATCCGGTAGTAGCCCGGCACCCCCTCCAGCGCCAGCGCGCGGAGCGAGCCGTGGCGCCAGTCGTTGGCGAGGCGGTGGATCTTGTCGAACGCGGCCCGCTGCATGCGCCGGTCCCAGCGCTCGATGGAATCGTAGAACTCGCGGGTGAGCACGGGAACCAGGAACGTTGCCGCCTCCTCCTCGCTGGGCAGGTCTGCCTCGCCCGACGGCTGCGGAAGCGCGACCGGTTGCGGAGCCTGGGCCAGCCGCCGCTCGAGCTGCGAGACGCGGTCCTCCGCCACCTCGCGCGCTCCCTCGGCGCCGCGCAGCTTCTCCGCCAGGGCGCGCGCCTCGTCGGCGTAGCGGCGTGCGTCGGCGAGCGCCCTGCCCTCTCCGGCGGCCGAGAGCCGTGAAACCTCGGCGGAGAGCCGCGAGACCTCGCTGCGCGCCTGCGTCAGCTCCGTCTTCTGCTCGGCCAGGCGCTGCTCGCGCGAGGAGATCTCGCCCCGCGCTTGCGCGAGCTGCTGCTTCATCGCCTCGCGTTCGCGCTCGGCGCGCTCGGCGCGCTTGACCGCTTCCTCCGCCTCCTTCTGACCCGGCGGCGGCGCCTTGCGCGGCGGCTTTTTCTGCTGCGCCGGCGCGTCCAGCGCGCGCACGCCTTCATCGATGGCCTCGAGCGCCATGCGCCGCTCGGGCTCTCCTTCGGCGAGCAGTGCCCGCCAGGCGATGCGGGCGAGGTGCTGCAGAGGATCGCCGGCGACGACCAGGTCGAGGAGCTGGCCCAGGTCGGCCGCGCTCACCTCGCGCGACTCGAGGACGGGGTCCCGCAGCACCTCGCGGACGGCGCCGTCGAGGTGCGGCCGGACGTCCTTGGCCGCGAGGTACTCGTCGGCCAGCACGCGCGCGACCTGGTCGGGCGGCAGGGCCTCGAGCCGGTATCCCGGCGTGTGCAGCTTCAGCTCGTGGCAGAGCGCCAGCAGGCGCTTGTCGGGAAAGCACAGCTCGAAGAATGCTCCCAAATCGCCGGAGGAGAGATCGAGCAGCGGCAGGCGCGCGGAGGAGATGGGCGGCGGCGCGGATTCGGCGGGCGGCTGGCGGCTCGGGGGGGCCGGGGTCGAGTCGGAGGTCGAGCTCGGCTTCGAGCTCGGCTTCGAGGTCGCGTCGGGGGTCGAGGTCCGGTTCGAGATCGCGATCGAGTTCGAAGCAGGTTCCGAGGTCGGGGCCGCCGCGCGGTTCTTGTTCTTCTTCCCCATCGCGGATGCGCACCGTGCTCGGCGCGACCGCCGCTGTCAACATGCTACGCTCGCGCCGGATGGACGAGCCGCGGGACAGCTGGCGCGGCCGCTCGGTGCTGGTCACCGGCGGCGCGGTGCGCATCGGACGGGCCATCGCCCGGGTCTTCGCCGAGGCGGGAGCGGACGTGGTCCTGCACTACCGCAGCTCGGCGGCGCAGGCGCAGGAGGCGGCGGCCGAGATCCGCGCGCTGG
Source organism: Myxococcales bacterium (assembly GCA_036393595.1). Taxonomy (GTDB): domain Bacteria; phylum Myxococcota; class Myxococcia; order Myxococcales; family 40CM-4-68-19; genus VBKO01. The sequence goes on from DASWGQ010000314.1 coordinate 8,501, forward strand.
GAGTGCGCGCCGCGCTGGTGCAGGGGGACCAGGCGCGCGACGGCGATCCGGAGCGCATCGTGGCGCAGGCGGTGCATGCGCACGGGCGGCTCGACGCGCTCGTGTGCAACGCGGCGCAGTTCGAGGAAGCGCCGGCCGCGGAGCTGACCCGCGCGCGCTTCGACGCCCTGCTCGCCGCGAATCTCTCCGGGCCTTTCCAGCTGGCGCGCGCGGCCTGGCCTTTCCTACGGCAACGGCAGGGCAGCATCGTGAACCTCCTCGACCTCTGTGGCACGTCCCAGGTGTGGGAGAAGACCGCACACTACGCCGCGTCGAAAGCCGGGCTGGCCGCGCTCACGCGCCAACTTGCGCTCGAGTGGGCGCCAGAGGTGCGGGTCAACGCGGTCGCCCCCGGCGCGATCCTCTTCTCGGACTCCCTCCCGGAGGTCCGCCGCGAGCGCATCCTGTCGCGCATCCCCGCCGGCCGGATCGGGACGCCGGAGGAAGTGGCGCGGGCGGTGCTGTTCCTCGCCACGGAGCCGTTCATCACGGGGCAGATCCTGGCGGTGGACGGAGGGCGGTCCGTGCAGCCGTAGAGAGCGCCGCGAGCCGACGCGATAGAACACAGCGCCGCCCTATCTGGCGGCGGCTGGCGGCGGCCGGACTGCGTCTAAAGCACAGCGCCGCCCTATCTGGCGGCGGCTGATCCGTTTGCTGTCTTGCGGCAGGACGTTATATTGATCGTCTGGACCGTCTCGGAAAGGACGCATGACGATGGAGACCACGCAGAACGTCGCGCCGCACACCACCTCGCCCAGCGAGCCGCCTCCGCCGGTGAGCCTGTCCGACAGGGCCGCCGCGATGGTGAAGGAGACCATCGAGCGCGAAAGCCTGCAGGGCTCCGGGCTGCGCCTCGCGGTGGTGGGTGGCGGGTGCTCGGGCTTCCAGTACAGCCTGGATCTTGAAAAGGAGCAGCGCGCCGGCGACCTCGTCTTCGAGGTGAAGGGCGTGCGCTGCTTCGTCGACCCGATGAGCTCGATGTACCTGATGGGCGTCGAGGTCGACTACGTCGAGGGCCAGTTCGGGCAGAGCGGGTTCTCATTCAAGAACCCGAACGCCAAGCACACTTGCGGCTGCGGGTCGAGCTTCTCGGCGTAGCCGCCGCCGACAGGGCGGCGCTAGCTTTCTTGGCGAACAGGAAGGCGGAGGCCGCCGTGCCTCCGCCTTCGTGCGCTTCGGGGCCCGCTCGCCTGCGTGCCGAGGGTGCCCGCCGAGGGGTCGTGCGTTGTCCCTCGGGCAGGTCGTCGCCACCGTGATCGGGGAGCATTGCAACCCTGACGGAGGCACACGATGAAGCTTGCTGCAACCTCGATCCTCGCGCTCGCCCTCGCGGCCCCGGCCGTGCAGGCGCAGACGACCGAGGATCGTCCGAGCTCGACCACCAGCGCGACGAAGAAGGACATCGCTCTGGCGGCTCCGGCGCTGGCGGACAACGACAAGGTGAAGGACGTCGACAACTCGATGAAGAACACCGTCGACGACGCGAAGGACAAGCTGGGCACCGACTCGGGCACGGCCAAGGCCAAGCGCCACGCGAAGAAGGCAGCGCGGAACGCCAAGACCAAGGCGCGCCACACCAAGAACGACGCGAAGGACGCGGCCGAGAAGGCGAAGAACGACGCGACGAAGTAAGCGCGTGGG
>DASWGQ010000315.1:0-4671 GCA_036393595.1 Myxococcales bacterium
CGTCACGCTGTTCGTCGTGCCGGCGGTCTATACCCTCTTGCGCCGCGCCCCGCCCAGCGCGCATCAACTGGACGAGCAGTTCGCCGCGGAGAGCCGCGGCGCGTCCGCGGAGTCGTTGCATGGCTGAAGAGAATCGCGAAACGCCGCCCCCGCGCGCCTCGGTGGTCCGCACCACCAGCGTGGTGCTGGTCGTGGCCGCGGTCGCCGGCACGGCGGCGCTGTTCGTGCGCGAGCATCGGGCCAACGCGCGGCAGGTCGAGCATCTCCAGCGCGACCTGGATCGCGGTCCCGTGGTGCGCGTGGCGCGCGTCAAGCTCGCCCCCGCCGAGCACGTGGTGTCCTTGCCCGCGGAGGTCCGGGCGGACCGGCGCGCCGTGCTGTACGCGAAGGTCAGCGGGTACGTGAAGCGGGTGCTGGTCGATCGCGGTGATCGCGTGAAGGAGGGCCAGCAGCTCGCCGTCCTGGAGTCGCCGGATCTCGAGGCGCAGGTGGCCGCGGCGCAGGCGGAGGTGATGCTGCGGCAGCAGCAGCTGCAGCGCGCGCTGCGCCTGGTGGGCCGGTCGATGTCCCAGAACGACCGCGAGCAGGCGGAGGAGGCGGTCAAGGTCGCCCAGTCCGCGCTCGATCGCGCCCGGGTGATGAAGGGATACGACACCCTGCGCGCTCCCTTCGACGGCACGGTGGTCGCGCGCTACGCCGACCCGGGCGCGCTGCTCCCGGCCGCCACCGGCTCGACCAGCAGCGCGCAACCGCTCCTCGAGGTGGCGCAGCTCGACCGCCTCCGCGTGGGGCTCCAACTCGGCCAGGACGACGCCGCCCGCGTGCGCGCCGGCGACCCCGTCTCGCTGCAGATCGACCCGGGCAAGCCTCCCCTCGTCGCCCGCGTCTCGCGGCTCGCGCAGAGCCTCGACCCGCGCACCCGGACCATGCTCTGCGAGATCGACCTCGTGTCGCCGCCCGCCGGCCTCTACCCCGGCGCCTTCGTGCAGGCATCGATCACGCTGCACGGCGATCCGCGCCCCCTCGTCCCGGCCGAGGCGCTGGTGGCGCAGGGCGGGCAGATCTACGTAGCGATGATCCAGGACGGCCACGTGAAGCTGCAGCGAGTGCGGGTGGGGAACGACGACGGGGCTACCGTGGAAGTCCTGGAAGGGCTGCACGGCGGGGAGTACGTCGCGCTCAACCTGGGGACGGACGTCCCGGACGGCGCTCCCGTACGGGCGCAGGAAGGCCCGGAGGGCCGGACGCCTTAGGGCCAGCCGAGAGCGCTCGGATCGAGCGAATGGTTGGTCCACTCGTGTCCCAAACCGGCCCGCGGGGAGCGATCGTGAGCCGCGCTATACGTCGAGCGTGCTACACCGTGCCGCGCTGGGCCTCTTCGTGCAGGTCGGCCCAGTCGAGCTCCTCCTCCACCCGGTGGAACGCGTCGTCTCCGATGACGTCGCGGGCGCGCAGCTCGAGGAGCTTGCGGCGCTCCGCCTCGTGCGCGTGACGCAGGGCCTCCGCGTAACGAGGCAGGTCGTCCATGTCCCCCGCTGTGGTTGGCCCGGCTCCGTCGGCGCGACGCAGACGCGCCTCGTACTTGCGGGTGAGAAGGGCGGTCATCCCGTTCTCGCCCGTGCCCTGCAGGGCCTCGAGCCCCGCGCGCGCCGTCTCGGCCCGGGCGCGCTGGATCTCGCCCTCGATCGTGCCGTCGTCCTCGAGGCGGAGGAGCCGCATGAGCGGCGCAAGCGTCCCGCCCTGCAGGACGAGCGTGACGAGCACGACGCAGAAAGCGGTGAAGAGGACCAGGTCGCGCGCAGGGAACGCGGCAGGCAGGGCGAGCCCCGCGGCGAGGGTCACGATGCCGCGCATCCCGCTCCAGCCGATGGCGATCGCGGATCGGAGGGAAGCGCGCGGGGCGAGTTGGGCGTCGCTTGGATCGCCGCGACGCGTCCAGCGCGCCACGACTGCGTACGCCAGGGCCCAGAGCATGCGGACGACGATCGCTGCCGCGCACACCGCCGCGGCGGTGGCGACGTAGTCGAGCAGCTGAGGTCGATCGAGCCGCTGCAGGATTGGCCTCAGCTGCAGGCCGACCAGGATGAAAGCGAGGACGTTCAGGACGAAAACCACGACCTCCCATACGGCGTAGGAGGGAATGCGCAGCCGGGCCGGCATGCGCGCCGGCGCGCTGCGGGCGGTGAGGATGGCGTAACTCACGATGGTGATGATGCTCGAGAGCCGGAGCCGCTCGGCGAGGATCCAGACACCGAACGTCATGAGGAACTGGATGATGACCGAGGTCGCCACGTCGCGTACCCGCCCGACGACGAAAAGGGTGAGGCGCGACAAGACGGCTGCGAGGAGCACGCTCCCAACCGAGACGATCGCGAGCAGCGGCAGCGCCGACCACGGTGAGAAGCTTCCTGCCGCCGCGGCGCCGACGGCGAGGCGGTAGACGAGCAGCGCGCTCGCGTCATTGAAGAGGCTTTCGCCCTCGAGGATGACGAGCAAGCGATGCGGCGGGCGCATCTGCTTGAGCACGGCGGTCGCGGCCGCCGCGTCGGGCGGGGCGACGATGGCGCCGAGCGCGATGGCCGCGGGCCAGGGCAAGCCGGGAACGCAGAGCCGGGCGACGACTGCGACCGCGCCGATCGTCACCGCCACCGCGGCGACGGCGAGACCCACCACCGCGCGCCAGTATCTCTTCAAATCGCGCGGTGACGAGTCGAATGCCGCGTCGAGGAGGACCGGCGCGACGAACAGGGCGAGTGCGAGCTCCGGGTCGAGCGTCACGCTCGGCACGTGGGGGAGGAGCGCGAGTCCCGCCCCGGCGAGCGCGAGAAGCGCTGGATATGGGACGCTGATGCGCCGCGCCCAGGCGGAGAGCACCGCGCCAGCGAGGAGGAGCGCGATGACGAGCTCGAAAAGAGGCATGGACGCACCTCGCGGGAGGGGTGGCGTGCCGCAATTGTCGCGTGCTCAGCAGTAATGTCGCGTCCGTACACTGTTGACGACACGCATATGCTGAACGCCATGGAAGCGGCTCTCAAAGAAGTATGCCTCATGCTTGGACCTCGCGCGCATAGCGCAGCTGCACCAGGCCGGACGGGAAGGTCTTTGCCTCGAGAAGGCGGAGCGGCAGCTCGGGGAGGCCGCTCGCGAACAACGGACGCCCGGCGCCGAGGATGAGCGGCACCACGTTGATGGTCAGCTCATCGACGGGCAGACCCTCGCGGAGGAAGCTCCGGATCAGCGCGCCGCCGTCGAGGTAGACGCGGCGGACGCCCTCGCGGTCGAGCCGCTCGGCGAGCGCGCGGGGCGGGCCGGACCAGAGCTCCTCCCCGTGCGCCGGATTCGCCGGACGGCTGGTGCAGACGATCACCCGCTTGCCGCCGTAGGGCCACGAGGGGAAGCCGAGCACGGTCTCGTACGTGCCGCGGCCGATCACCAGCGCGTCGACACCAGCGAAGAATGCCTCGTAGCCGTGCTCCTCGCTCTCGAAAGGCCGGAGCCACTCGATGCCGCCATCCGGCCGGGCGATGAAACCGTCGAGGCTCACGGCGATGAAGACCGCGAAACGGACCTCCATCGGGCCCTCCCGGGCGGGGATCGACGGCGAATTCTACAGCGGCGGAGCCAGCTGACGCGACCTGTAGAGTTGCACCCGCTCCGGTGTGCTAGGTTGCGCCCCCACGACTGGGAGGAGGACCCATGAGGATTCTCTACGCGGCGCTGTGCGCGATCTTCGCCCTCGCCCCGGCGGCGGCTCGCGCGAAGGACACGATAAAGATTGCGTTCGTCGGCCCGCTCACGGGAGGGAACTCAGCGATCGGGCTCGGTGGCCGCAACTCCGCCGATCTCGCTGTCAAGCTGCGGAACCAGGACCCGAAGGCGAAGTACACGTACGACCTGGTGGTGCTCGACGACGAGTGCAAGCCGGACACAGGGGTGCAGGTGGCCACCAAGGCCGGGTCGGATCGCACCGTCGTCGCGGGCGTCACGCACTACTGCTCGGTGGTGGCGATGGCGACGGTGGACACCTACCACCGCTTCGGCCTGCCGGTGGTGGTGTGGGGCGCGGTGCTGCCCGACATCACCTACGCGAACGACTTCAAGGAAATCCACCGCGTCAACGGCACGATGATCAACCAGAACGAGACCAACGCGAAGTTCATCACCGACCATGGCTACAAAAAGATCGCCGTCATCCACGACACCACCGACTACGGGAAGGGACACGACAAGTACTTCACCCAGTTCCTCACCAAGGACGGCGGGAAGGTCGTGATCGACCTGGGCGTCACGGCGGACCAGCAGGACTTCACCGCCGAACTGACGCAGATCAAGGCGCAGAACCCGGAGGTGCTCTACTTCGGCGGCCTGACGCCCATCGGGGTGCGCATCCGCGCGCAGATGGACAAGCTGGGCCTCACCGCCCAGTTCGACGGCACCTCCGGGATCGTGAACGACGACTTCATCAAGGCGCTCGGCCCGCTCGCCGAAGGCGTGCTCGCCTTCCGCGAGGGCGCCCCCGCCGAGAAGCTTCCCGGCGGCAAGAAGTTCCTCGAGGACTACAACAAGCAGGGCTACACCAACCCGCCCGAGGCGTACGGGCCGTTCGCCTTCGCCGGCGCGCAGCTCATCATGGACGCGATCGAGAAGGTGGGCCCCGACCGCAAGAAGGTC
>DASWGQ010000316.1:0-16389 GCA_036393595.1 Myxococcales bacterium
GTACACGCCTGCCACGCACGCGCCACGATGATGCACCTGCAACATGAGATCCGTGGCCTCGGCCGGCGTCTTGTTGAACACTTCGGTGAGGACCTTCACCACGAACTCCATGGTGGTGAAATCGTCGTTGTGGAGGAGGACGCGCCACAGGCGCGGCCGGGCCGTGCGCGTCTTCTTCTCGGTCGCGACGGCCGTGTCGCCGCCCTCGCGCGGCTTCCGCCTGGGCATGCCGCCCGATCGTACCGCAGGGGCCGGTGTTCTCAAGCTTGCAGCGTGGCGCGCCGCGAGCGGGCGGACGTTCCGCCGCCAGCCAGCCGTGTTATGGTGCGCGCATGCGTGCCTGCGGGATCTTCATCCTGGGGGCGTTCGCGGTCCTCACGAGCTGCGCCTCCTCCCGGCCCGGACGGGTGCACCGGTTCGGCACCTGCAAACCGGTGGTGCAAGGCCGGGACATCCTCTGCGATGGGTCGCACATGGCCGCCATCGAATGCCATGGGCGGGCGGAGGGGAGCTGCAGAGCGCTGGCCGTCCGGTACCACGACGGAAACGTGGCCTGGCTGTACCAGGCGCCCTGGTTCAATCCGGATCGTCCCGAATCCGCCTTCGAGCGCAACTCGCCGAACGACTGGGCCTCCGACGTCGAGATGACTCCCGACGCCCTGTACCTGTGGTACCGCACCGACGACGAGATCGGCACCCGCTGGATCGAGTACGACGTGCAGGCCGGCATGCAGCGCCCGGTGGAGCGCTTCCGCATCGTGGAGCTGCGCGAGATCCGTTACCGCGGCGACGTGGTGCAGATCCCGCTGTTCGATCCCGGCCGCGACAACCCCGACCGCGGTTAGCGTGGGGCCGCGCGCTCTGCTACAAGGCGCGCGCCATGTCCTCGGACGCGAAGATCAAGGCGGAGCTCCAGCGCATCGAGAAGGGTGGGGCGCCCAAGTACCACCAGAAGAACGCCGAGCAAGGGAAGCTCTTCGCCCGCGAGCGCGTGCGGCTGCTCCTCGACGAGGGCAGCTTCGTCGAGGACGGGGCGCTCGCGAACGCCACCGACCCGGAGCTGCCCGCCGACGGGGTGATCACCGGGCTGGGGAAGATCGGCGGCCGGCTGGTCGCGCTGATGGCCAACGATTCGACTGTGAAGGCCGGCTCCTGGGGCCGCCGCACGGTGGAGAAGATCGTCCGCATCCAGGAGCAAGCGCTGAAGCTGCGCTGCCCGATGGTCTACCTGGTCGACTCCGCCGGGGCGCGCATCACCGACCAGCTGGAGATGTTCCCGGGCCGGCGCGGGGCGGGCCGCATCTTCCACCTGCAGTGCCAGCTGAGCGGGCTGGTGCCGCAGGTCTGCCTGCTTTTCGGACCGAGCGCCGCGGGCGGCGCGTACATCCCCGCCTTCTGCGACATCGTGGTGATGGTCGAGGGCAACGCGTCGATGTACCTGGGCTCGCCGCGCATGGCCGAGATGGTGATCGGCGAGAAGGTCACGCTGGAGGAGCTGGGCGGCGCGCGCATGCACTGCACCGTCTCGGGGTGCGGCGACGTGCTGGTGAAGACGGAGGAGGAGGCGATCGAGGCGGGCAAGCGCTACCTCGGGTACCTTCCGGAAAACTTCGAGTCGCCCGTGCCGGTGGCGAAGCCGCTCGCGCCCGCCTCGTCGGGCAAGCGCATCGAGGAGCTGATCCCGCCCGACCAGAACAAGTTCTTCGACATGTTCGCGCTCATCCGCGAGCTGGTCGATGCGGACAGCGTCTTCGAGATCAAGAAGCTGTTCGCGCCCGAGGTGATCACCTGCTTCGCCCGCATCGACGGCAAGCCGGTGGGCATCGTGGCCAGCCAGCCCAAGCACAAGGGCGGCGTGCTGTTCGTCGACAGCGCGGACAAGGCGGCCCGCTTCATCTGGCTGTGCGACGCGTTCGGTGTGCCGCTCCTCTACCTGGCCGACGTCCCGGGCTTCATGATCGGCACCAAGGTGGAGCGCGAGGGAATCATCCGCGCCGGCGCCAAGATGGTCATGGCGGTCAGCGAGGCCACCGTGCCCAAGCTGTGCGTGGTGGTCCGCAAGGCGTACGGAGCCGGCCTCTACGCCTTCTGTGGGCCGGGGTTCGAGCCGGACGCCACCATCGCGCTGCCGCAGGCGATGATCGCCGTGATGGGTCCCGAAGCGGCCGTCAACGCGGTCTACTACAACAAGATCCAGGAGAAGCCCGAGTCCGAACGGGCCGCCTACGTGCAGAAGCTCCGCGACGAGTACAAGGCGGACATCGACATCCTGAAGCTCGCCTCGGAACAGGTCCTGGAAGCGGTGGTGCCGGGCGACCGCCTCCGCGCCGAGATCGTGGCCCGCTTCGCCGCCGCCTCCCAACGCTCCCGCCCCCGCCCCCCAAAACGCCGCTCCGTCACCCCCGTCTGACCAAAACCATTGCACCACGGAGCACACGGAGCTCACGGAGTACAGGCTGCTGCTCCGATCGGCCGCCGGTGCACGATCCCACTGAAAAGAAATCTCCGTGCCCTCCGTGTGCTCCGTGGTGCAATCGTTTTGCCCAACTGGTGCGGGTGTCGGGTGGGGAGCAGATCGTTTGGGGTGGATTTGCGGGGCGACAGGCGATACGGAGAATTCAGGAGAGACGATGGATTTCGAGCCGACGGAGAGCCAGCGCAAGCTGGTCGGGATGGTGCGGGACTTCTGCGTGCGCGAGGTGAAGCCGCATGCGGCGGAATGGGACCGCGACGAGCGGTTCCCGCGCGAAGTGGTCGATCAGCTCGGCGAGCTGGGGCTCCTGGGGATGGCGGTGCCCGAAGAGCTGGGCGGCTCCCAGCTCGACACGGTCAGCATCGCCCTGGTGGTGGAGGAGATCGCCCGCTGGGACGGGTCGCTCGCGCTGACCGTCGCGTCCCACAACGGGCTCGGCACCTCGCACATCCTGCGGTTCGGGACCGACGAGCTGCGCCGGCGCTACATCCCCGACATCGCCTCCGGGAAGAAGCTCGCCGCCTGGGGCCTCACCGAGCCCGGCAGCGGCTCGGACGCGGCCGGGCTGCGCACCAGCGCCGTCCGCAAGGGGGCCGGCTGGGTGCTGAACGGCGCCAAGATGTTCATCACCCAGGGCTCGGTGGGCGACGTCTTCGTGGTGCTCGCCCTGACCAGCCCCGAGAAGCGGCGGAAGGGCATCACCGCCTTCGCGCTCGACCGCGGGATGAAGGGTTTCTCGCAGCGCCCGCTGCACGGGAAGCTGGGCATGCGGTCCAGCGACACCGCCGAGCTGATCCTCGAGGACGTATTCGTCCCCGACGAGAACCGGGTGGGCCAGGTGGACCACGGGTTCGTCGACACGCTCCAGATCCTCGACAAGGGCAGGATCACCATCGGGGCGCTCAGCGTCGGGCTCGGGCGCGGCGCGCTGGAGGAGTCCGTCGCCTATTCGAAGGAGCGCAAGGCCTTCGGCAAGCCGATCGCGGACTTCCAGGCGCTGCGCTGGATGATGGCCGACATGGCCACCGAGCTGGACGCCGCGCGCCTCCTCGTGCACCGCGCGGCGGCGCTCTGCGACGCCGGGAGGCCCTACACGACCGAGGCTTCGATGGGCAAGCTCTTCGCCAGCGAGGCCGCCTGCCGCGCCGCCGCCCACGGCGTGCAGATCCACGGCGGGTACGGCTTCACCCGGGAGTTCCTGGTGGAGCGCATCTACCGCGACGTGAAGCTGTGCACCATCGGGGAGGGTACGAGCGAGGTGCAGCGGCTCGTGATCGCGCGGGACCTCCTGAAGGCCTGATGGGCGCCCTCGCCGACCGCGTCCTGCAGGGCGACGTGCGGGCGGCCGCCCGCCTCATGCGCCTGATCGACGACGCGCAGCCCACCGCCGAGGCGGAACTGCGCGCCCTGTTCCCCTCGACCGGCCGGGCGCAGCTCATTGGCATCACCGGCAACCCGGGCGCGGGGAAGAGCACGCTGGTGGACCGGCTGATCGCGCACCTGCGCAGGCTGGGCAAGACGGTCGGCGTGATCGCCGTGGACCCGACCAGCCCCTTCACCGGCGGCGCGATCCTCGGCGACCGCATCCGCATGCAGGACCACGCGCTCGACCCGGGCGTGTTCATCCGCTCGCTGGCCACCCGGGGGCAACTCGGCGGCCTGTCGCGCGCCACCGGCAACTGCGTGCGCGTGCTCGATGCGATGGGGAAGGACGTGGTGATCGTCGAGACCGTGGGCGTCGGCCAGGACGAGGTGGAGATCTGCCGGCTGGCGCACACCACGGTGGTGGTGGTGGTGCCCGGGCTGGGCGACGACATCCAGGCGATCAAGGCCGGCATCCTGGAGGTGGCGGACCTCTTCTGCGTGAACAAGGCCGACCGCGAGGGCGCCGACCGCACCGTCCGCGACCTGCGCCAGATGATGGAGTTGTCGGCGAAGGATCGCGAGGTGGCGATCGTGAAGTGCGTCGCCACCCAGGGAGAAGGGATCGGCGAGCTGTGGGACGGCATCGAGGCGCACTACCGCCTGCTCAAGGGCGGCCCGGGCCTGCTGCAGCGCGAGACCCAGCGCGCGCGCTACGAGCTGATCGAGATCCTGCGCGACCGCCTGCTGCGCGCCGCCGTGGAGCGGCTCTCCGCCCAGGGAGCGCAGATCGACGAGCTGGCGCTGCGCATCGCGCGGCGCGACCTGGACCCGTACAGCGTGGCGGACGAGGCCGCGCGAGGATAGGCTCGCCCCGGATGGCCGAGCTGACCGATCCCGAGCGAGTGGCGCTGCTCACCTCCCGGCTCGGCCTGCCCGAGGGCGGCCTGCGGCAAGAGGTGGCTCTCGAGGCGCTGCGGCACGGCAGCTTCGTGCACGAGCGCCGCCTCGCCGGCGAGGTGATGGAATCGAACGAGCGTCTCGAGTTCCTCGGCGACGCGGTCCTCGGGCTCGCGGTCTCCATGCGCTGCTTCGAGCGGCACCCGCTCTCGGCCGAGGGCGACCTGACCCGGCTGCGCGCGAGCATCGTCAAGGCGGAGTCGCTGGCGCAGGTGGCGCGCGAGCTGGGCCTGGGGGAGCTCCTGCTCCTGGGCCGCGGGGAGGAGCGCACCGGCGGACGCGAGAAGCAGAGCCTGCTCGCCGACGCGCTGGAGGCGGTGGTGGCTGCCGTGTACCTGTCGCGCGGCCTGCAGAGCGCGCTCGAGGTGCTGGACCACCTGCTCGCTCCGCTGTTCGACGCGGCCACCTCGGGCCTGCTCGGACGCGATTACAAGACCGAGCTGCAGGAGAAGCTCCAAGGCGTGCACCGCGCCGGGCCCGTGTACCAGGTGCTCGATGCCCCCGGTCCCCAGCACGCGCGCACCTTCGAGGTCGAGGTGCAGTTCCAGGGCGCCGCCCTCGGCCTCGGCTCGGGGCGGACCAAGAAGGAAGCCGAGCAGGCTGCCGCGAAAGCGGCGCTCGACGCGGGCTTGCCGGTGTTTTAGTCTCCGCGCCCTTGCCAGGAGTCGACACGCGCATGCGAACCATCCTGCCCCTGCTCGCCATCCTCGCCCTCGCAGGTGGCAAGGACAGCGCGAGAGCCGAGACGAACGCCCCGAAACCGAAGCAGCCCACCGCGGCGGCGGTGAAGCCGGTGGGTCAACCCGAAGGGAAAGCACAGGGCACCACCATGGCCAATCCGAGCAGCGGCATGCCGCAGGGGAAGGGCGACCTGTACGCCATCTTCCAGACCAGCCAGGGCAACATCACCGTCCGGCTCCTGGAGAAGGACGCCCCGGAGACCGTCGCCAACTTCGTCGGCCTCGCGACCGGCGCCAAGGAGTGGACCGACCCGCGCACGCGCGCCAAGACCCACGCGAAGCTGTACGACGGGACGGTGTTCCACCGCGTCATCCCCAACTTCATGATCCAGGGCGGGGATCCGCTGGGCACCGGCACCGGAGATCCCGGCTACCGCTTCAAGGACGAGCTCCAGAGCGGGCGCCACTTCGACAAGCCGGGCCTGTTGGCGATGGCGAACTCGGGGCCGAACACCAACGGCTCGCAGTTCTTCATCACCGAGGTGCCGACCCCGCACCTCAACAACCGCCACACCATCTTCGGCGAGGTGGTGAAGGGGTTCGAGCTGGTGCCCAAGATCGCCCGCGGCGGGAACGCGCAAGTGGCGCTGCAGCACGTGGAGATCGTGCGCAGCGAGAAGGCGCCCTGAGTTGCCGCAGGCCGCGCCGCCGGGACCGCACCGAGCGGGCTTCGCGGCCATCGTGGGCCGCCCGAACGTCGGCAAGAGCACGCTGCTCAACCGATTGCTCGGGCAGAAGCTGGCCATCGTCTCGCCCAAGCCGCAGACCACGCGCTCGCGCATCCTGGGCGTGGTCACGCGGCCCGGGGCGCAGGTGGCCTTGCTCGACACCCCCGGACTCCACTCCGCGCGCGGGGGCCTGAACGCTCGGATGGTGCAGCAGGCGCTGCAGACGCTGAACGAGGCCGACGTGGCGATGTTCCTCATCGAGGCGGGGAGCCCGGCCATCGACGCGGCCACCCGGAGGGCGCTCGATCAGGTGAAGGCGGCCAAGAAGCCCACGCTGCTGGTGATCAACAAGATCGACGCGCTGCCGCGGGCGCAGCTCTTGCCGCTCATCGACCGCTGGCGGCGCGAGCACGACTGGACCGAGGTGTACCCGCTGTCGGCGCTCACGGGCGAGAACGTGGAGGGGCTGCTCGACGCGGTGGCGCGCCACCTGCCCGAAGGGCCGCCCCTGTTCCCCGAGGACCAGTGGACCGACGTGCCGGAGCGCGAAATGGTAGCCGAGCTCGTCCGCGAGCAGATCCTGCACCAGACCGAGCAGGAGGTCCCCTACAGCGCGGCGGTGGTGGTCGAGGAGTTCGACGAGTCCGAGCGCGCCATGGGTCCGCGCGGGCTCACCCGCATCTCGGCGACGGTGCTGGCCGAGCGCGACAGCCAGAAGGCGATCCTGATCGGTCGCGGCGGCGCGCGCCTCAAGGAGATCGGCACCAAGGCGCGCAAGCAGATCGAGAAGCTCCTCGGCTGCAAGGTGTTCCTGCAATTGCACGTCAAGGTGGAGAAGGACTGGACCCAGACCTCGCGGGGCCTGCGCCGCGCCGGCTATCCGGAGGAGCGATGACGACGCGCATCGGCTTCTTGCTCTTTCCCCGCCTCACCCAGCTCGACCTGACCGGACCGTACGAGGTGTTCGCGCGGCTGCCGGACGCGCAGGTGCTCCTCGTCGGCGGCGCCGAGGCGCGCAGCGACACCGGGCTGCGGCTGACTCCCGACGTGGGGACCTCCGATGCGCCCCAGCTCGACGTCGTCTGCGTGCCCGGAGGCCCCGGCGTGAACGCCGCGATGGAAGACGAGGCGCTGCTCCGGTTCTTGCGGGCGCAGGCGGAGCGCGCGGCCTGGGTCACGTCCGTGTGCACCGGGGCGCTGGTGCTTGGCGCGGCCGGGCTCCTGCGCGGGTACCGCGCGACCACGCACTGGCTCAGCTTGGATCTGCTGGCGGCGTTCGGCGCCACGCCGGTCCAGGAGCGCGTGGTCATCGACCGCAACCGCGCGACCGGCGGCGGCGTGACCGCCGGGATCGATTTCGGCCTGCGCCTGGCCGCCGAGCTGCGCGGAGAGAAGGTGGCGCAGGCCATCCAGCTCGGGATGGAGTACGACCCGGCACCGCCGTTTCGAGCCGGCTCGCCGCGCACCGCCGATCCCGAGCTGGTCCAATCCGTCTCGGCGGCGCGGCGCGGGATCGACGACGAGCGCCGCCGCATCGTCGGACGCGCCGCCGCCAAGCTCTAGAAATCGATGCTGGCCGAGACGATGCCGACCGCGGCGGTCGTGTCGGTGCGCTTCGGCTGCGCGACCCCGACCAGGCCTTGCACCTGGAAGTTGTGCAGGAGGCTGCCCAGGCTGCGCGCCACGATCCACGACACCGCCGGCCCCGCGGTCAGGTCGTAATCGCGGCCCGTCTTCGGCGGCGTGCCCGGAGCCGGCGTCTCCTCGTCCGCCACTTCGCCCTGGATCCGCCCGTCCAGACCCGCGCGCACGTCCTCGGTGAAGCGGTAGCCTGCGAAGGCCCTTGCCTCCACGTCCTTCCCGTTCCCGCCCCCGGTCTCGAAACCGAACACGCCGTTCAGCACCAGCTCGACGTTCCCGAAGCGGCGGCCGGCGAGGAGCAGGAGCTCCACCTCGCCTTCGTCAGGATGGAAACCGACCGTCTTGAAGCGCGCTCCCGCGGAGAGGTCGATGCCTGTGCGCGCTTGCGAGAGGATCTGGTAACGCACCCGCGCGGAAGGCCCGTTGGCGCCGACCTGCCAGTACATGCCGACGTCGCCGGCGAGGTTCTCGACCGGCGTCCACAGGATGCTGCCCGCGATGTTGGCTTGCCCCTGGGTCCCGTTCACGCCGCCCTGGTCGCTGGTCCCGGTCGTGATCCCGCTGAGACGCACGGTCCCTTTGGTGGGCACCGCCGGCGCCTCGCTGAGCAGGCTGTCGCGGTCGATGCCGTCGGCGCGGGCAGCGAGTGCGATGCAGGCAGTGGCGGCGAGAAGAAAACGCATTTGGCTCCTCCGGCGGGCGGGCGCTGCTCCCGAGCGGGGGCGCAGCGTGGCCCAGGAACGGGCGCCGCGTCAACCGCTGCCCGATTGCATTGACGGGCCAAAGTGCCTCTGACATATCCCCTCCGGCCGTGAAGAAGCGCTACTTCATCCACACCTTCGGCTGCCAGATGAACGAGCACGACTCCGCCCGAATGGGCGAGTCCCTCCTCCGGGCCGGCTGGCTCCCGGCGGACGCCGCCGAGCGCGCGGACCTGGTGCTGCTCAACACCTGCGCCATCCGCGAGAAGGCCGAGGACAAGCTCTATTCCGCGCTGGGCCGGTACCGGATGGTGAAGGCGCAGCGCGGCGCGCGCATCGGGGTGGCCGGCTGCGTGGCGCAGCAAGAGAAGGAGGGGCTCCTCGAGCGGGCTCCGTACGTCGACTTCGTGCTCGGCCCGGACCAGATCGCGCGCATCGCCGAGCTGGCGGAGCAGGGTGGGGTCGAGACCGGCTGGGTGCCGTCCGAGGAGTACGTGTTTCCACAGGCCGACCCGGAGGGCGCGCGAGGCAAGGCCACCGCGTTCGTCACCGCCACCAAGGGCTGCGACAACGTCTGCAGCTTCTGCGTGGTGCCGCACACGCGCGGGCGCGAGGTGTCCCGGCCGTACGGCGAGATCGTGCGCGAGGTCGCGGCGCTGGCCGCGGTGGGCGTCCGCGAGGTCACCCTGATCGGGCAGAACGTCAATTCCTACTCGGGCGGGTGCAGCTTCGCGCAGCTGATCCGCCGCGTCGCCGCGGTGCCGGACCTGCGGCGCATCCGCTTCACCACCAGCCATCCGATGGACCTCTCGCCGGAGCTGGCCGGCTGCTTCCGCGAGGTGGAGAAGCTCATGCCTCACTTCCACCTGCCGGTGCAGCACGGCGCGGACACGGTGCTCGAGCGCATGCGGCGGCGCTACACGGTCGCCGAGTACGAGGACCGAGTGGCGGGCCTGCTCGCCGCCTGCCCGCACGTGGCGCTGACCAGCGACATCATCTGCGGCTTCCCGGGCGAGACCGAGGAGGAGCACGGGCGGACGCTCGCGCTCTTGCGTCGCGTCCCCTACGACAACCTCTTCAGTTTCGTGTTCAGCGAGCGCCCGCACACCGCGGCGGCGCTGCGGCTTTCCCAGGAGCGCGCGGCCGCGCAGCGCAGCCCGGAGTGGCTGGAGGTCCCGCGCCCCGTCGCCACCCGCCGCCTCGAGGAGGTGCAGCGGCTCCAGCAGGCGCGCACGCTTTTGCGCCACCGGTCGCGCACGGGCGGCGAGGTGGAGGTGCTGGTGGAGAGCGCCCGCACGCAGCCGGGGGTCCCGGGGGAGCGCTTCGGCCGATCCCGGGAGAACTGGACCGTCCACTTCGCCGGGGCCTCGGCGGTGGGAGACCTGGTCCGTGTCCGCGTCGAGCGGGCCGGGCTCGTCGCGCTCGTCGGCGCCGAGGTCGCGGTGATCGACGCCACCCCTCACCCGGCGCCGCCCGCTCCGCGCACGCGGCTCGCCGTGGTGAGCGCGTAAGCGGATGCTCCCGCTCCTGGCCCTGGTGGGACGGCCCAACGTGGGCAAATCGACGCTCTTCAACCGCATCGTGGGCCGCCGGCTCGCCATCGTGGAGGACACGCCGGGAGTGACGCGCGACCGGCAATACGCCGAGGCCGATCATGCCGGCCGCCGCTTCCGCGTGGTGGACACGGGCGGGTTCACGCCCAAGGCCGAGGAGCAGCTTGTGCGCGCGGTCCGCGAGCAGGCCGACGCCGCGATCCGCGAGGCCGACGTCCTGGTGCTGGTGGTCGACGCGGAGCAGGGGCTCGCCGGCGCCGACCGGGAGCTGGCGGCGCTGCTCCGCAAAGGCGGCAAGCCCGTGCTCCTCGCCGCCAACAAGGTCGATTCCACCCGCCGCTCCGACGCGTTGGACCTGGGCGAGCTGCACTCGCTCGGCTTCGACGTCTTCCCCCTGAGCGCCGAGCACGGCCGCGGCGTGTCGGAGCTGCTCGACGCCGCGGCCCTGGAGCTGCCCCCGCGCTCGGAGGAGGAAGACGCGCAGCCGGAGGAACGGCCGGAAGCGCGTCCCGGCGGCCCGGTGCGCCTGGCGGTCGTCGGACGCCCCAACGTGGGCAAGTCCACGCTGCTCAACCGGCTGCTCGGCGAGGAGCGCTTCGTCGCTTCCGCCATGCCCGGCACCACCCGCGACGCGGCGGAGGAATCGACCCAGCACGGAGGCCGCACCTTCGTCCTGGTGGACACCGCGGGCCTGCGCAAGAAGCGGCACGTGACCGACAAGGTGGAGGTCTTCAGCGCCCAGCGCGCGCTCCGCGCGGTGGAGCGCGCCGACGTGGTGGTGGTGCTCACCGACGCCACCCAGCTGGGCGTCGAGCAGGACGCTCGCATCGCGGCGCAGGCGGAGGAGCGCGGCCGCGCGGTGATCCTGGCGGTGAACAAGTGGGACCTGGTGCGCGACAAGCAAGGCGAGGCCAAGCGGCTGCGCGAGGAGGCCGCCCGGCACTTGCAGCACGTCGGCTATGCCCCGCTCCTGTTCGTGAGCGCGCTGGAAGGCACGCGCGTGCAGCGCATCCTCGACCTCGCCGCCGAGCTGCACGACGAGGCCGCGACGCGCCTCAAGACCCCCGAGCTGAACGACTGGGTGCAGCGCACGCAGGACGAGCATCCCGCTCCGCTCTGGCGCGGATACCCGGTGCGCTTCTCCTACGCGGTGCAGGTCGGCGTCCGGCCGATCAGCATCGCCATCCAGTGCAACCGGCCGCAGGCGGTGGACGAGTCCTACCGGAGGTTTCTGGTGAACCGGTTCCGCGAACGGTTCCAGCTCCACGTCCCGGTGCGCATCGTCCT
Source organism: Myxococcales bacterium (assembly GCA_036393595.1). Taxonomy (GTDB): domain Bacteria; phylum Myxococcota; class Myxococcia; order Myxococcales; family 40CM-4-68-19; genus VBKO01. Next base: position 11,386 of record DASWGQ010000316.1, read on the forward strand.
GCGCCAGAAGAGCCGCTCCACTCCTCGCGGTCGGGGTGAGCGCGCGTGAGTCCGCAGCACCTCGGCGGCGGAGCGGTGAACATCGACTCACCCGAGCTGTGGGTGGGCTTCCTCGCCGGCGTGCTGGTGTTGCTCGGCTTGGATCTCTACCTCTCCTCGCGGCGCGGCCACGGGGAGCGCTTCCGCGAGGCGATCGGCTGGAGCGTCTTCTGGATCGTGCTCTCGCTCGCCTTCGGCGCCTGGCTGTGGCGCCGCTACGGCGGCGAGGCCGGCCTGGAGTTCTTCGCCGGATACCTGCTGGAGAAATCCCTCTCGGTCGACAATCTCTTCGTGTTCGTGCTGCTCTTCCAGAGCTTCGCCATCCCGCCGGAGTACCAGCACCGGGTGCTGTTCTGGGGGGTGCTGGGCGCGCTGATCCTGCGTGGCGGGCTGATCCTCGCCGGGGTGGCGCTGGTCCACCGCTTCCGCTGGGTCATCGCGATCTTTGGCGCCATCCTCGTCTACACGGCGGCCAAGATCGCGCTCCACCGGGAGGGGGAGGAGCGCTCCCCGGCGGACAACCCGGTGGTCTGGTTCGTGCGCAAGCACCTGCCGATGATCGACACCATCGAAGGCCCCAACTTCTTCGTCCGCAAGGACGGGCGGCGATACGCGACTCCGCTGCTCCTCGCGCTCGTCGCCGCGGAGACCGCTGACCTCGTCTTCGCGCTGGACTCGATCCCGGCGGTGTTCGCGGTGACCGACGACTCCTTCCTGGTCTTCTCCAGCAACGTCTGCGCCCTCCTCGGACTCCGGGCGCTCTATTTCGTGGTGCGCGGCGCCCTGGCGCGGGTGCGGTACCTCAAGCCCGGGCTGGCGGCCATCCTGTTGTTCGTAGGGCTGAAAATGCTGTTCTACCGATGGGTGCACCTACCCACCGGCACGTCCCTGGCGATCATCGGGGGCATCCTGGCGGTGGCCATCGCGGTGTCCTGGCTGCGGCCGGCTCCGCCCGAGTGACTTGCGCCCGCTCGCTCCTCGGGGCAGCCTGACGTGGCATGTGCCGAATGGTGGGATACATCGGGCCGCCACTGGCCCCGGCGGAGCTCGTGCAGAAAACGCCGCATTCGCTGTACGCGCAGAGCTACCGGCCGCGCGAGATGACGAGCGGGACGGTGAACGCCGACGGCTGGGGCGCGGCGCTCTGGCTCGGCGACCGCCGTCCCGAGCCGGCGCTGTACAGGAGCGCGCAGCCCATCTGGGCGGATCCCAATCTGCCGCTGGTGTGCGAGCGGCTGCACGCCACGGCCGCGCTCGCGGCGGTCCGCAGCGCGACGCCGGGGATCCCTTACGAGCTGGGCTGCGTGCAGCCGTTCGCGCGGGGCCGCGTCGCCTTCCTCCACAATGGATTCGTCACCGGCTGGCAGCGCGGGCCCGCGCGCCTGCTTCGCGAGGGGCTCGGAGACGCGGCGTACCAGGCGGTGCAGGGCGGCAGCGACTCGGAGGGGCTGTTCGCGCTGGTGCTCGACGCGCTCGATCGGGGCGCGGCTTCGCTGCCGGACGCCGTTCGGTCCGCGCTGCAGCGACTGCAGCGCATCTGTTCGCAAACGAACTCCACGGCCGTGGCGACGCTCCTGGCCAGTGACGGCGAGGTGCTGGTCGGGGCACGGCATGCGATCGGCCTGGCGCCCGCGACTCTGTATTCCGCGGGTGGCCCGTCCGGCGGTCGCGAGCTAGGTTGGTGCATGGCGTCGGAACCTCTCTGGCCGGACGGGCAGGGAATCGGACGCTTCCGGGAGGTCCCGGCGGGCCACCTCGCCGTGGCGTTGAGGGGGAGCGAACCGCGAGTGGAGGCCTTGACGTGAGCTTTCCGCAGGGTGCGAAAGGAGAGGGGCCGGCCGCCCAGCTCGTGGAGGCGCGCGCGTTCCTGCTCAAGGCAACCGCCCGCCTGCCGCCCGAGCGGTGGGCCGAGCGCCCGTCGCCCGCCTACAGCCCGGTGGGCTGGCACCTGGGGCACGTCGCGGCGATGCAGGCTCGATGGTTGCTGCCGGGCGAACCGGCGGGCGAGCGGTTCGGGGGATTCTTCGATCCGACGCAGACGGCGAAGCCGGCCCGCGCGGAGCTTCCGACGCCGGAAGAGCTGCGGGCCTGGCTCGCGGAGGTGCTGGAGAGGGTCCGGGAGCGGCTGCGCACGCGGCCGGCGCCGGTGATCGATGGCCTGCCGGCGGACTTCCTCGTCCGCCACCTCGCGCAGCACGAGCTGCAGCACGCGGAGCACGTCCAGGTCATCGCGGCGCTGTTCCACGGCCGCCTGCAGCGCGGAGCCCTGCTGGCCGAGGTGCGCGAGCCCGCGCGGCTCCAGTTCCCCGGCGGCGCGGCGGCGTCCATCGGCAGCGACGATGCCCCGGAAGCGTACGACAACGAGCGCCCGGCGCATCGGGTCCGGCTGGAGCCGTTCTGGATCGACGCTGTCCCGGTCACGGTGCGCGAGTTCGGCGACTTCGTCGAGGCGGGCGGCTATGGCGAGGAGCGCAACTGGACTCCGGAGGGCTGGCGCTGGCGCACCACGAACGCGGTCGAAAAGCCGCTGGGGTGGCCCGACGCCCCGCCCGATCACCCGGTGAGCTGCATCTCCTGGTTCGAGGCGGACGCGTACGCGCGCTGGCGCGGGGCGCGGCTGCCGACCGAGGCCGAGTGGGAGACGGCGCGCCGCGCCGGCTTGCCCGGATGCGGGCAGGTGTGGGAGTGGACCTCGAGCTGGTTCGAGCCCTACCAGGGATTCCGCGCCTATCCGTACGAGGGCTATTCCACGCCCTGGTTCGGCAGTCACACGATCATCCGCGGCGGCAGCTGGGCAACGCATCTGCGCCTCAAGCGTCCAAGCTTCCGCAACTGGTACGAGCCGGGGTTCCGGGAGATCCCTGCCGGCGTGCGCTGCGCGGGAGGGTTGTAGATGCGGCGATTCGAGCAGGCGCAGGGCGGCGGAGGCCAGCCGGCCCGGACGGCGACGCTGGTGAGCGTCGATGCGGAGGCTGCCGCGCTCGACGAGCTCCGCGAGGCGCTCCAGCGGACCCCGCGCGAGGTCCCCTGCAAGTACCTGTACGACGACCGGGGCTCGGCGCTGTTCGAGCAGATCACCCGGCTCCCGGAGTACTACCCGACCCGGACCGAGCGCGCCTTGCTGCTGGAGCAGGCCCGCCCGATCGTCGAGGCTGCCGGCGGCGCGGCGCTGTCGGAGATGATGGAGCTGGGCAGCGGGGCCGCCTCGAAGACGGTGGCGCTGCTGGAGGCGGCGCTGCGGCTGGGCGGCCGCCCGCGCTACGTCGCCGTGGACATCTCCGCGCACGCCCTGGCGCGCACGCGCGAGCTGCTCGCCCAGGCGCGCCCCGAGATCCCCGTGGACGAGGTGCTCGCCGACTACACGCAGGAGCTGCGCCTGCCGCCCGCTCCCGGCGGCGGCCCGCGGCTGGCGCTCTTCCTGGGCGGCACCATCGGCAACGACGAGGACCCCGACGCGATCAGGCTGCTGGAGCGCGTGCGCAGCCACCTCGCCCCGGGGGACCTGCTGCTGCTCGGCGCCAATCTCGTGACCGACCCGGACGTCATCCACGCCGCCTACAACGATTCCGCGGGCGTGACCGCGGAGTTCAACCGCAACATCCTGCGCAACGTGAACGCGCTGGCGCGCAGCGGGTTCGATCCGGAGGAGTTCGATCATCACGCGCCGTACGTGGTCGAGCGGCAGCGGATCGAGATGTGGCTCGTGGCGAGGCGCGCGCTCGAAGTGGACCTCGGGCGCCTGGGCGGGAGACTGAAGCTCGAGCGCGGCGAGGGGATCCGCACCGAGATCTCGCGCCGGTTCGCCCGCGACCAGGTGCTCCACCTGCTCGACGAATCGGGCTTCTCGCCGGAGCGCTGGTTCGAGTCGCCGGACGGTCGATTCGGGCTCGCGCTCGCTCGCGCGCGCTCCGCGCTCCGCGGCCTGTAGCATCGGCCGCGGGGCGGCCGACACAAGTCCACGGAACTCCTCGCGGACCTTGTCTGCTTCCGGTCCTCGAGCGAGCGAGCGCCTGCGGACCAGTGCGGCGGTGCCCGTTCGCCGCTGTGGTCCGACTTGACGAGACCCCACCCCTTGTCGGAGAACCCCGCACCCACACCTCAAGGGGGCCTTCAAATGCGCCAGCGTTCTGTGAACGCATTCCTCGCTGTCCTTTTCGCCGCGGCGGCTGCACACGCCGTCGTAAACAACTCCGACGGGCGCCTTCCCGCCACGGGAATCGCTGACGGCTACGCGATAGTGATCCTCGCGGATCCGCCTCTGGCCGCCTGGCCCGGCGTCGCGCGCGCGAAGAACGGCAAGATCGACTTCAACAGCGGCGCGAACGGCCAGTACCAGGCGGCGCTCGCGCACGCGCGCAACGATTTCAAGCAGTGGCTGAAGGCGACCAATTCACCCGCCAAGGTGCTGCGCGAGTACGACACGGTCTTGAACGGTTTCGGAGTACAGCTGAACGGAGCAAGCTTCGATTCGCTGCGCGCCGGCCCCGGCGTCACCTCGGTCGAGCCGAGCCTGACCTACGCGCCCACCATGAACCGCTCCGTCGGCGTTATCAGCGCCGCCGCCGCCTGGACGGCGGTAGGAGGAGTGGCGACCGCGGGCTCGGGCATCAAGGTCGGCGTGCTCGACACTGGCATCGACCAGACCCACCCGTTCCTCACCGACAGCACGCTCACGCCGCCGGCGGGGTTCCCCAAGTTCGATCCCGGCAATCAGCAGTTCACCAGCCGGAAGGTGATCGTCGCGCGCGTCTACTTCACCGGGAAGCCGGGGTCGTTCACGGCGCAAGCCCTCCAGGACCACGGCTCGCACGTCTCCGGCACCATCGCGGGCGTGAACGGCACGAATGCGCCGGCAACCGCCAGCACTGCCGCGGTGAACGGCCTCAGCGGCGTCGCCCCCAAGGCGTTCCTCGGCAACTACAATGTGTTCCCCGGGCAGACTGCGAACGCGACGTCGCACGACAT
>DASWGQ010000317.1:0-21574 GCA_036393595.1 Myxococcales bacterium
TGCTCTCGCGCTTGAGACTGCATGGGGTCGCGAGGCCTCAGGATGCACCCGGTCCAGCGGCCCCGCGAAGTTCCTGGACGGGGCCGTCCGGCTGCCGACCAGCGAGCGCCTGCTCGCCTGTGCGCCTTCCTGTGCGACGCGCCGCGTTGATCTCGGGCCCTGTGGTCGCATGGGTTGTGTACGGCGTACCCGGACTGGAAGTGGAAAACGCGCGCGGGCGCACACGGACTCGAAGTGAAAACGCGCCCCGACTGTTCGCCAGCGAACTAGTGGGCCTGCCCGGCCGCTGGTCGTCCGGGCGGCCCCTTGCGCGGACGGGCGCGGGTCGTTCTACAAGTTGTTTTGATGACCACTGAACTTCAGTTGGGGGGGAATCAGGCGAGCGGCCTGGTGGACGTGCTCGACCGCGTCCTCGACAAGGGTCTCGTCATCGCGGGCGACATCAAGGTGTCGCTTGCCGAGGTTGAGCTCCTCACGATCGCGGAGACGGACCAGCGCAAGATCTTCGAGGACTTCCGGCAGGCCGACGACCCCGTCACCCGCCAGTACGGCGGAGCGGGCCTCGGGTTCTCCATCTGCCGGCGCCTCGCGAGCATGCTGGAGGGGCGCATCACGGTCGACAGCAAGCTGGGCGCGGGCTCGACGTTCACCCTGCACGTGCCCCGGCAAGGGAGAAGGCCATGATCCAAGGGCCGCTCGTCCTGGTGGTCGACGACTTCCAGGACAACCGCGAGATGTACGCCGAGTTCCTCGCCTTCTCGGGTTTCCGGGTGATCCAGGCGGCGAACGGGAAGGAGGCGCTCGACCAGGCCTTCGCCAACCGTCCGGACATCATCATCATGGACCTCTCGCTCCCGGTGATGGACGGGTGGGAGGCGACCCGACGGCTCAAGGCCGATCAACGGACGCACCGCATCCCGGTGGTCGCGCTGACGGGCCACGCCATGCAAAGCCATTCCAAGGGCGCCATGGAGGCGGGCTGTGACTCGTTCGTCGCCAAGCCGTGCCTGCCGGAGCAGCTGGTGGCCGAGATCCGGAAGATGCTCTCCACACCGGGGATGAACGCAACCAAGGTGGAGGGATAGATGCCGGAAGCGCAGAAGAAGAAGCGTCGCCGGAGTCGAGCGCCAGGCCATCCGGCGGATGGAGTCGGGCACGCTGACTGCCGACGAGACGGAGAGGATCGGCCAGGCCCTGATGAAGCTGGAGGAGACGGTCCACCAGATCGCCCGCCAGTTCGGCCTGAAGCCCGAAGAACTGAACCTTGACCTCGGCCCGCTCGGCCGGCTCATCTAGACCAAACGACTGCACCCGCCGAGGGGGCAGAGAGCGTCAGTCGGTGATCGCGGCGTAGACGAGCTGGCGGAAGAGTTTGCGGTAGTAGACCCGCGCGCCGCCGGCCTGGGTCATGAGGATCCCGACCAGCTCCTCCTGCGGATCGATCCAGAAGTACGTCCCCGCCGCGCCGCCCCAGGTGACCTCGCCCGCGCGTCCCGGCACTGCGGCGAGGCCGTCCTCGCGGCGCACGGCGAATCCCAGGCCGAAGGTGTAGCCCTTCACGCCGAGGAGCGTCTCGCCGGGCGTGGGGCCTGCCTCGAGCAGGTTGCCGAGGTGATCGGAGGTCATCAGGATCACGGTTGCGCGGCTCAGCAGACGCACCCCGTCCAGCTCGCCGCCGTGGAGGAGCATCTCGCAGAAGCGGAGGTAGTCGGACGCCGTGGAGACGGCGCCGGTGCCGCCGGAGTCGTTCTTCGGCGGGGCGAGCACGTCGATCAGGTTGCTCGGCTGTCCCGTCGCGGGATCGGTGGCGAAGGCCTGCGCGAGGCGCCCCGCCCGCTCCTTGGGGACGGAGAACCCCGTGTCCGCCATCTGCAGCGGCTTGAAGATCCGCGCCTCGAGGACCTCCCCCAGCCGCTTCCCGGAGGCGGCCTCGACGATGCGGCCCAGCACGTCCGTCGAGAGGCCGTATTCCCACACGCGCCCGGGCTGGTGAGCGAGCGGCGACCCGGCCACCGCGTCCACCTCCTCGGCCGCGGTCAGGTCGCGGTACGCGTGGAGCGCGTCCGGGCGGCCGAGACCGCGCTTCGTGTACGCGTCCTTGACCGGCGCGTTGGAGGTGCTGAACGCGTACGCGAGGCCCGAGGTGTGCCGGAGCAGGTCGTACACGGTGGGGGCCGAAGCGGCGGGGACCATCTCGTGCCCCGGCTTGCCGGTCACCGAGTCCGTCTTCGCGACGCTCACCTGCATCTTCGCGAAGGCGGGCAGGTACTTGGAGACGGGGTCGGTGAGGACGATGCGGCCTTCCTCGGCGAGCATCATGGCCGCGACCGATACGAAGGGCTTGGTCATCGAGTCGATGCGGAAGATCGCGTCCTTGCCGAGCGGCGCGCCGCTGCCCGGGTCACGCGCGCCGACCGCGTCGAAGTACGCGACCCGCCCCTTGCGCGCGACCAGCGCCACCGCGCCGGGCAGCTTCTTCTCGTCGACCTCGGCCCGCAGCACTTGCCGGATCCGGGCCAGCCGAACGGAGGAGAGGCCGATTTCCTCGGGAGGGGCGGACGGGATCGCCTGCGCGAGGACCGCGGGGGACATGAGGTAAAGCGCCGCGAAGGCAGCGAGTGCTCGTGTCAACGAAGCTCTCCCGGGCGGACGGCGCGGCGGACGTTAGCACGCCTCAGCCGCGCACCGCCTGGGGCGAACGGAGCAGCGCCCGGAGCGACTGCAGCGTGTCCGCATCGCTCGGCTTCTTGTCGGTGCGCCACCGCGCGATGCGCGGGAACCGCACCGCGATGCCGCTCTTGTGGCGCGGCGACTCGGCGATCCCCTCGAAGTGCAGCTCGAAGACGTGCAGCGGCTCGACCTGGCGCACGGGGCCGAAGCGCGCCAGCGTGTGCTGCCGGATCCAGCGATCCAGGCGATCCAGCTCCTCGTCGGTCAGGCCCGAATACGCCTTGGCCACCGGGAGCAGCTCGCCGCCGTCCCAGACCGCGAAGGTCAGGTCGGTGAGCACGTTGGCGCGCCGGCCGTTGCCGGGCTGCGCGTACACGAGCACCGCGTCGATGCTGTACGGATCGATCTTCCACTTCCACCAGTCGCCGCGCGGCCGCCCGCTGCGGTACGGCGACTCGCGGCGCTTGAGCATCAGGCCTTCCACCCCGCGCTCGCGCGCCTCCGTGCGCAGCGCCGCCAGGTCCTCCCAGGTCGCGGCAGCCACCTCTTCCGACAGCAGCAGGCGCCCGCTGCGGCCCGCCACGAGCTGCGCGAGGCGCGCGCGGCGCTCGGCCAGCGGCGCTCCCCGCAGATCGCGGCCGTCCAGCTCCAGCAGATCGTACGAGACGAAGGCAGCGGGGGCCTCGGCGAGGATCGCGGGCGTGAGCTTCTGGCGCCCGATCCGGCGCTGCAGCACCGAGAAGGGCAGAGGCGCTCCGCCCGCGTGGGCGAGCACCTCGCCGTCTAGCACCGTCCCCTCGGGCAGCGACCCGGAGACCTCGCGCAAGTCCGGGAACCGATCGGTGATCAGCTCCTCCCCGCGCGACCACAGCCAGGCGCCGCCGCCGCGCCGGACGAGCTGCGCGCGGATGCCGTCCCACTTCCACTCGGCCTGCCACGCCGCGCGATCGCCGAGCGACGCGGGCGGCTCCTCGAGCGGCGAGGCGAGGAAGAACGGGTAGGGCCGCGACAGGTCGGCGTCGCGCACGTCCCGCGCGACCAGGTGGGAGAACCCTTCGGCGGTCGGCTGCCACGCCCCCATCAGGCGGTGCGCGACCACGCCTGGGTCGAGCCCCGCGTGCTGCGCCAGCGCGCGCACCGCCAGCGTCCGCGAGACGCCGACGCGCAACTCGCCGGTGAGCAGCTTGTTCAGGAGGAAGATCTCCCGCAGCGGCATCGACCGCCACAGCGCCACCACCGCCTCGCGCTTGCCTCCCTCGTCCGCTTCGCGGAGCGGCAGCAGGCGCGTCTCGATCAGCTCGGAGAGCGAGAGCCCGGAACCCGCCACCGGCGGGCCGCCCCGCTGCGCGTCGACCAGCAGGGAAACGATCTCGGCCAGATCGCCCGCCGCCGACCAGGCCTCGCCGAACATCCAGTCCGGCGTCCCGGTCGCCTCCATGCCCCAGGCCGCCAGGAGGCGCGGCGCGATCAGCCGCTTGAGGCGCGAGCCGGTGAGGAAGAACACCGCCCAGGCGGCATCCGCGGGCGGCGCCTCCGCGAAGTACGCCTGCATCGCCGCGACCTTCTGGTTGGTGGAGGTGGTCGCGTCGAGCGCTTCGTAGAGGCGGGCGAACCTCTGCATCAGTCGCCCTCCGGATCGGTGGGCTGCGCGAGCCCCGCCGGCGCGGCGTCCATGCCGCGGTCGCGCAGCCAGTGCACCAGCGCCTCGCGGTACCCGTGCGTCGCCAGCACCCGCCGCGCGCCGCTCTCCTCGATGGTGCGCAGGATCCCGGGCCAGTCGGCGTGATCGGAGAGGGCGAAGCCGCGGTCGAACGAGCGCCGCCGGCGCTGCCCGCGGATGCGCATGCTGCCGGAGGCGAAGGCGCTCTCGTGGTCGCCGAAGCGGCGCATCCACGGGCTGCCGCGGGCGGTGATCGGCGCCAGCACCAGCTCGCCCGCGAAGGAGCGGCCCTTCGCCGTCTCGGCGACGGGCAGCGTCGGCAGCATGCGCACGCCGGCCTCGCGGTAGATGCGCGTGATCGGCTCCAGGGCGCCGTGCACGTACACGGGACGGTCGGTCAGCTCGGCGAGGCCGGCGAGGATCCGCTGCGCCTTGCCCAGCACGTAGCAGAACAGCACCGAGGCACGGCGGGCGTTGCCCTGCCACCAGCGATGCACCTCGCGCAGGACCTCGCGCGGGTCGTCCCAGCGGAAGATGGGCAGCGCATACGTCGCCTCGGTGATCAGCACGCCGCAGCGCACGGGCTCGAAGGCCGCGCAAGTGGGGTCGGGCTCGCGCTTGTAGTCGCCCGTGGCCACCCACACCTCTCCTCCGCCCTCGATGCGCACCTGGGCCGAGCCGAGCACGTGCCCCGCGGGGTGGAAGGAGATGCGCGTCTCGCCGAGCGCGCGCTGCTCGCCGTACGGGAAGCCTTCGATCGGCGCGTCGGGCCCGAGGCGATGTCGCAAGAGCGGCACCGACGGCCCGGCGCACAGGTAGCGCGCGCTCCCGGGGACCGCGTGGTCCGCGTGCGCGTGCGTCACCACCGCGAGCGGCACGGGCTCGCGCGGATCGAGGTGGAAGCCACCTGCCGCGCACCGCAGGCCTTCGCGCGCATCCGAGAGCAGCCCTTCCACCACAGCACCTCAGCCCAGCCTACATCCAGTCCCTTGCGACGCCGCCGGAGGGGATCGGATGTTCTGCTGCGAATGGACAATGCTGCACGTATCGAAGCCGCGGCCGAGGCCCATCCGACCGTGGAAGGAGCGCTGCGAGCCGGGCTCTCCGTCCTCTGCGCCGAGTCGGAATGGCCGCTGGCGCGCCTCACCTGGATGGAGGCGGAAACCCCGATGCAGGTGTGGAGCGTGCGCGACGGCCTGGAGCCGCTCCGCGAGGCGTGGGTCGCTGCGGGCGCGGGTGCGAGCTGGGCGGCGCGTGTAGCCGCCGTTGGGCGCCCGGTCGCCTTCGCGTTCGAGATGGCCGAGGTGCCGCGGGAGTTCGCCTCGCGCGCGCACGCGGCCTCCGTCCGGTACGTCCTGGTGTTCCCGCTCTTCGACGGCGAGGACGTCGCCGGCGCCGTCGAGGTGTGCTGCAAGGAGCCCTGCGCCTTCGAGGGCCTGCGGGAATCTCTCGTCCGGCTAGGGCGCCTGCTCGGCAGCATCGCCGAGCGCAAGCGCGCCGCCTGAACGGACGAAAAGCGATACACCACAGAGGTCACGGAGGACACGGAGAAAACGAATTCTCCGTGCTCTCCGTGTGCTCCGTGGTGAAATCGCTTTGACTTGGATCAGTCGATGGGCGCGGCGGCTCCGGTCTCCTTGGGCACCTCCATGCGCGGGGCGCCGCGTTCTTTCAGCTCCTCGGCGGTCTGCTCCATGAGGATGCCGAGGTCCTCCAGCTCGTCCTTGGAGTGGATCTTCCGCACCTTGGGGAACAGCTCGTTCTCCTCCTCCTCGACATGGTGCTCCACCTGCTCCCGCAGCACCTTGATCTTCGCGTCGAACTGCGCGTCGTCGGGCTCCATCTCGAGCAGGTCGGCGATGATCCGCTTCATCGAGAGGTGCTCCTCGACCGCTTCCTGGAGCAGCTCCTCCGTGCGCGCGTCCTTGGTGGCCGGGTAGAAGTGCTGCTCCTCGATCGCCGCGTGGACGGCGAGCGCGTCGGCGAGCTCGTCGAACAGACGTTCCTTCTCGTCGGGGCGGGCGGCCTTCTCGATTTTCTGGAACAGCTTCCTCGCTTCCTCGTGCTGTTGCTCGAGCAGATCGATCGCGTTCACGGCGGCTCCTCGGTCTGGGTAGGGTTGCTGACCGTCCAAATCTGGACAGCGGTCGGCCCCGGAGCAACGCGATGCACCGCGGTGCGTGCGCCCGGACGGCCGCACCCCGGGCGGACGCTTGTGCCGCCGTGGGCCGTCGGTGACTATCTGTCCCCCATGAACAGGCGCCTGTTGTGCCTGCACGGACATTTCTACCAGCCGCCGCGCGAGAACCCCTGGATCGAGGAAGTCGAGGTGCAGGATACCGCGGCGCCGTTCCACGATTGGAACGAGCGCATCGCCGCCGAGTGCTACGGGCCCAACGCGGCCGCGCGCCTGAAGAACGGCGGCGGGTACATCAAGGACATCGTCAACAACTACCGCCACATCTCGTTCAACTTCGGGCCCACGCTGCTGGCCTGGATGGAGCGGCGCGCTCCCGAGGTGTACCGGCGCGTGCTCGAGGCCGACGCGGAGAGCGTGCGGCGGCGGGGGCACGGCAATGCCATCGCGCAGGCGTACGCGCACTCCATCCTTCCGCTCTCGAACGAGCGGGACCTTCGCACGCAGATCCGCTGGGGGCTGCACGACTTCCGCCGCCGCTTCGGCCGCCCGGCGGAAGGCATGTGGCTCCCGGAGACCGCCGCGGACCTGGCCACGCTGCGCGCGCTGGCCGACGAGGGCATCCAGTTCACCGTCCTCTCCCCCCACCAGGCGCTGCGGGTGCGCGCGCCCGGCGGCGAGTGGGAGGACGCGCGCAACGCCCAGTTCGACCCGACGCTGCCCTACAAGGTGGACCTGCGCGACGGGCGCCACATCGCCGTCTTTTTCTACGACGGGCCGATCGCGCGCGGCATCGCCTTCGGCGAGGGGCTGGCCAGCGGCGAGGAGCTGGTGCAGCGGCTCGAGCAGGGCTTCAACGAGGCCCGCGCCCACGACGAGGTGCTGACCGTCGCCGTCGACGGCGAGACGTTCGGGCACCACAAGAAGGGCGGCGACGAGGTGCTGGCGGCGGCGCTGCGCCACCTGCAGCAGCGCGAGGACCTGGAGCTGGTGAACCTGGCGCAGGCGCTCGCCCTCTCCCCGCCGGAGCACGAGGCGGAGATCGCCGAGGGCTCCTCGTGGAGCTGCATGCACGGCGTGGAGCGCTGGCGCGGCGACTGCGGCTGCCACACCGGCGGGCAGCCCGGGTGGCACCAGCAGTGGCGGGGCCCGCTGCGCGCCGCCCTCGACGTGTTGCGCGACCGGCTCGCCGAGCTGTACGAGCGCGAGGCCGCCCCGCTCCTGCGCGACCCGTGGCGCGCCCGCGACGAGCTGATCGAGCTGGTGATCGATCCGGAGCGCAAGCGCGCGGTCGAGTTCGTGGAGCGGCAGGCCGGGCGCGCGCTGGACGAGGGCGAGCGGGTCACCGCGCTCAAGCTCCTCGAGATGCAGCGGCAGGCGCTGCTCATGTACACCAGCTGCGGCTGGTTCTTCGCCGAGATCTCCGGCATCGAAGCGGTGCAGATCCTCAAGTACGCGGCGCGGGCGCTGCAGCTCGCGCGCGAAGTGAGCGGGATCGATTTCGAGCCCGGGTTCGCGGAAGCGCTGGCGAAGGCGCCCTCCAACCTCCCCGAGCTGGACGACGGCGCGCGCGTCTACGAGACCCTGGTGAAGCCCTCGGTGGTGTCGCTGGAAGGAGTGGCGGCGCACTACGCCATCGCCGGCCTGTTCGACGAGTACGGCAAGGCGGACCAGGTGTTCTGCTACGACGTGGCCCTGCGCGGGCGCCGGCGCGAGAAGGGCGGCAGCGCCACCCTGGCCATGTCGCGGCTCGAGATCCGCAGCCGCTTGACCCACGAGCGGCGCGACCTCTCCGCCTGCGTCCTGCACTTCTCCGGATCCGACATCCGCTCGGGGCTGCGGCCGTACGAGGCGCACGCGCACGCCGAGGCGGAGAAGCGGCTCTTCGGGAGATTCGCCGGGCTCTCGCTCGCCCAGATGGTGCGCGAGATCGACCGCGAATTCCCCGGGCGCGACTACACCCTGCGCGACCTCTTCCTCGACGAGCGCCGCCGCCTCGCGGGACAGCTGCTCGACGAGACGATGCGCCGCTACGAGGACGACTATCTTCAAATCTACGAGTCCAACCGGCGGCTGATCGACTTCCTGCGCGAGATCGACTCACCCGTGCCGCGGCCGCTGCAGGTCGCCACCGACGTCGCCTTGACCCACCAGGCGCAGCAGTGCGCCCGCGCGCTGGCGGAGGGCAAGGTAGATCTCATGACGGCGCAGTCGGAGCTGCTCGCCACCGCGCAGGTGGCCCGGCGGCTCGGCGCCCGCATCGACCCGGCCGCGGTGCAGGCTCCCGTAACCGACCTGCTGCACACCCTGGTCGAGCGGCTCCTCGCGGGCGAGGCCCGCGACGCAGCGCCGCAGCTCGCGGGCATCCTCGAGCTGTCGGCGCGCCTCGGCCTGCACCTCGACCTGTGGGACGCGCAGAACCGGCTGTGGGACGCGGCCGAGGAGGTGCGGATCGAGCCGGACCAGCTGGCGCGCCTGGCGCGTGCCCTCTGGTTCGACGAGCGCACCCTGAGCGCACGCGCCCAGGCGCCGCGCCGGCCCCCGCCGCGCTCGCAAGCCGCCGCGGCCCTGTGAGCCTGCTCCCCCGTTCGCTCTACGGGCTGGCGGGCCAGCCGCCGCCGTATTTCGGCGGCGCTGCGCCTTTCGGAGCGCGCACGTACCGGCTGCGCCCTGGCCGTCCGCCTGGCCCGGTGCTGCGGCCTCGCCGCAGTTCCTAGCTTCCGAGGCGTGCACATCGCCGGACTGCACGAGCTGGGCTTCTGGGGCTTCCTGAAGAAGCTCTACAGGCGCTGGTCGGACAACGCCCTCACCGACCGCGCGGCGCAGCTCGCGTACTACTTCGTCTTCGCGCTGTTCCCCTTCCTCTCCTTCCTGGTCACGCTGACCGCCTACCTGCCGCTGCAAGGCGCGGTGCAGGAGCTGCTCGGGCGCGTGGGCGAGGTGATGCCCGACGAGGCGATGGCCATCCTCCAGGACCAGCTGCAGAAGCTCGTCACGGTGCAGCGTCCCAGGCTCCTGACCGTGAGCCTGCTCCTCGCGCTGTGGAGCGCCTCGCGCGGCGTGGACGCGATCCGCACCGCGCTCAATCTCGCCTACGACGTCAAGGAGTCTCGCCCGTTCTGGAAGACGCAGGCGATGGCCATCGGGATTACCGTCGTCGGCGCCTTGCTGGTGCTCGTCTCCATCACGCTGATCGCGCTGGGCGGGAAGGCCGGCGAGTGGCTGGCCAGCCAGCTCGGCGTCCAGCAGGTGTACGCGATGGTGTGGGGGTTCCTGCGCTGGCCGATCACGATGTTCCTCATCATGCTGGTCGCCGCGACGCTCTATTACTTCCTGCCCGACGTGGAGCAGGAATGGCGCTTCATCACGCCGGGGTCCGTGGTCGGGACCGCGCTGTGGCTGCTCGCCACCTGGGGCTTCACCCAGTACGTGGAGCACTTCGGCAAGTACGACGTCATGTACGGCTCGATCGGCGGCATGATCGTGCTGCTCACCTGGCTCTACCTCACCGGGCTCATCTTCATCCTCGGCGGCGAGATCAACGCCATCCTCGAGCACGCGGCCCACGAGGGAAAGGCGCCCGGGGCGCGCGCTCCCGGACAGGCGCCGCCGCCCCCGGAGGCGAGGCCGAGCGCCGCATCGCCGGGCGCCTCGAAAGAGCGCACGGCCGCTCGCAGGTCGCACCTGCGCCTGCTCCGCCGCCGCGAGGGCCGGCGGGCGATCGAGCCGCCGCCGTCCACGGAGGACGTCGTTCCCCCCGAGGAGCTCCCGCCCGAGCCTCCGTGAAATTTGGCCCTACCGTCGGCTACGGAGCGCGTCCGATCCCGGGCAAGCCCGCGTCCGCCTGCTTGCCCGCCTCGCCAGCCGTGCGCACTCATTGCGGTCGCGGCCCTCGATGCGCAACTCGACCAAGGAGCCTCTCCAATGCCGGCCTGCAGCGTCATCCGCGAAGCGCGGGGCGACACCGCCACCTACCTCGTGTCCGGGCGGTTCGATTGCGTCTCTGCCTGGGAGCTGGCCGCTCGGCTGACCGAGGAGCGCCTGCCCCACGCCGTCCTCGACTTCAGCCGCTGCCAGGAGTTCCAGGACTACGGCGTCGCAGTGCTGTCGCAGGCCCTGCTCGGGCTCGTCGGCCTGCGGGTGCAGCTGCGCGGGCTCCGGCAGCACCAGGAACGCGTCTTCAAGTGCTTCGGCGTGGACGTGGCAGAGCTCGCCCATCCGGGCGAGCCCCCCCGGATCGAGCCCTTCCCGGAGCTCGCGCGCGAGGTGGTCTAGATGGCCCGGCCGATCTGGAGCGGATCGATCAGCTTCGGGTTGGTCAACGTGCCGGTGAAGCTCTTCTCCGCCACCTCCCCCAAGGAGGTGCGCTTCCACATGCTCCACGACGAGGACGGCGGGCGCATCCAGCAGAAGCGCGTCTGCTCGATCGACGGGGAGGAAGTCCCCTGGGAGCACATCGTCAAGGGATTCGAGGTCGCCAAGGGCCGCTACGTGACGGTCACCAAGGAGGAGCTGGAAGCCTTCAGTCCCAAGGCGACACGCTCCATCGACATCGAGGATTTCGTCGACCTGCACCAGATCGATCCCATCTATTACGACCACAGCTACTACCTGGTGCCCGATCGCGGCGCCGCGCGCCCGTACGCGCTCCTGCTCGAGGCGATGAAGAGCACCGGGAAGGTCGGGATCGGCCAGTTCGTGCTGCGGACCAAGCAGTACCTGGCGGCGGTCCGGCCGATGGGGAAGGCGCTGGCGCTCTCGACCATGCTGTACGCCGACGAGGTCGTCGACCAGAGCGAGCTGGAAGGGCTCCCCGGAGCGGAGGCGAAGCCTCGGGAAAAGGAGCTGCACATGGCCGAGCAGCTCGTGCAATCGCTGGCGACGGATTTCGACCCGAAGAAGTACAAGGACACCTTCCGCGAGCAAGTGCTGGCGCTGCTCGAGCGCAAGGCGGAGGGACAGGAGATCGTCGCCGAGCCCGCCGAGGAGGAGCCTCGCGGCAAGGTGGTCAATCTGATGGACGCGCTGGCGAAGAGCCTCGCCGCCGCGCGCAAGGGCGAGGCGCCGCAGGCGGGCGAGCGGCGCCGCAGTCCGGAGCCGGAGCGCGCCGCCGCGCGGACGTCGCGCGCTCCCGCCCGCCGGCGCAGGGCCGCTTCCAGATCGAAGCGGTAGCGGATGAGCTCGCGCGACGTGCGCGAGGTCCGCATCGGCTCGCGGCAGCTGCGCCTCGTCAACCTCGGCAAGCCCCACTGCTCGAGCTGAAGCAGGAGCTGCCGCGCGTTTCCCTCCTGCGGTGAAAAAGGCGAGGGGAGCAGGGCGCTCCCCTCGTTTCGAGCTACGGGACTGCCGCGCCCGTGCCGCGCCGCAGGACCGCGAAGATCAGGCTGACGATGGCGAGGATCAACAAGATGTGGACCCACGCCCCGATCTGCGCGCCGGACACGAGGCCCAGCACCCAGAGCACGAGCAGGATGACCGTGATGGTCCAGAGCATAAGCCGCCTCCTTTTCCAGCAAAGGTAGGGGCGCCCCCTACACACAGGAATGGACGGGCGGACACCGCCGCCGTCCTTTCGTGCGAGCAGGCGCCGGCCCGGCCCGGTGCGCTCACGCCCACACCACGACGCCCTTGCGTGCCACCCGAGGGAGCGTGCGACGGTCGCTTGGCTTGCGTACCGACGACCAGAACGCCGTCCGCCGCTCGCTGCGGATCTCCACCGCCGAAGGAGTGGTCGCGGAGCTGGTCGGCGCCTGCGCCAGCGGCGGCGCGATCACCGGCTGGGCGCTGTACCTCGGCCTCACCCCCGTGCTGGTGGGCGTGCTCGGCGCGCTGCCGTTCGCCGCGCAGGTGGTGCAGGTCCCGTCGGCATGGCTGACGCGGGTGCACGGCAGCCGCCGGACGGCGTTGTGGACGATCGGGGTCGCGCGGCAGCTCCCGCTGGTGCTGGTAGTCCTTCCCTGGCTGCCCGTGCCGGAGGCCGCGCAGCGCACGATCCTGCTCGCGGTGGCCGCGGCCAGCTCGCTGCTCGCGGTGGCGGGGAACAACGCCTGGACGTCCTGGATGGGAGAGCTGGTCCCGGACCGCGTCCGGGGCCGCTACTTCGGACGGCGCACGGCCTTCTGCGCCCTGGGGAGCACGCTGGGCGCGCTCGGGGCGGGGCTCGCCCTGGACCACGCCGGGCCGGGCGCCGGCGCCGGAGCGGTGCTCTCGCTGCTCGCGCTCGCCTCCTGCGCGTTCGGCGCGATCACGGTGGCGCTGCTCCGGCGGCAGCACGAGCCGCGCGCGCACCTCGTCCCTCCGGAGCCGACGCTCGCCGACGCGCTGCGCCCCTGGACCGAGCAGGCCGCGCGGAGCGCGCTCACCTTCCACATCGCCTGGGCGGCGGCGTGCGGGCTGGCGGCCGCCTTCTACCCCATCCACATGATCGCCAACTTGCGCATGGGGTTCGCGCGCATGGCGCTCTACAACGGCGCCATCGCCGCGGTGCGCATGCTGACCGCGCCCTTGTGGGGCCGCGCGCTCGATCGCGTCGGAGCGCGCCCGGTGCTGGTGGCGTGCTGCTTCGGGCTCAGCGTCTCGCCCATCCTCTGGCTGTTCCCTCGCGAAGACGTGCTCTGGCCGCTCGCGCTGGACGCCATCCTCTGCGGCGTCCTGCTCGCCGGCCAGGGGCTCGCGTCCTTCTCGCTGCCGCTCAACCTCTCCTCGCGCGGGACCCGGCCGTTCCATCTCGCCGCCTTCGCCGCCGCGGCGGGGATCGCGACGGGGCTGGCCTCGGCCGCCGGCGGCGCGCTCGCGCACGTCCTGCCAGCGCACGTCGGGTTCCTGGGGCGCACGCTGGTCGGCTCGCAGCTGCTCTTCCTCATGGGAGGTGGGCTGCGGCTCTACGCCGCGGTCCTCGCGCTGCGCATCGTCGAGCCCGGAGCGCGCCCGGTGCAGGCGCTGGGCCGGCTCGCGCTGGACGGCGCCCTCCGCAGGCAGCGCCCGCCGCGGCTCGATCCGGCTTGCGCGGTGCCGGTCGCGCAGCGAAGCTCGGCGGCGTGACCTTCGACTGCCAGCGCTGCGGCGCCTGCTGCTGCAATCCCGCCGAGAACCGCGCCGAAGGGTATCGCGACTACGTGCCGGTCGAGCCCGGGTCGCGCCTGCTGCGAAGGCTGCAGCTCCTCGGCCGCTACACCGCGTTGAACGCGCGCGGCGAGCGATATCTCAAAGTGTTCGGCCCGGAGGAGCGGTGCGCGGCGCTCGAAGGAGCGCTGGGCCGGCGCGTGCGCTGCGCGGTCTACGCGGATCGCCCTGCTGCGTGCCGCAAAGTCGAGGCGGGGAGCGCCCGCTGCCTGCAGTACCGCGCCGAGCGCGGGATCACCGCCTGAAGGTCGCCACGCTGCCGGGCTGCTCCTCGAGCCGCACCTCGGCGACCGGAAGCCCCGCGCGCTCCGCCTGCTCGAAGATCAGTCGCGCCAGGTTCTCCGCGGTGGGCGCAACGTCCAGGACGCGGAACGGCTCTCCCAGCGATCGCAGCGCCGCCACCAGCGGATCGTCGCGGTGGAGCAGAAGCTGGTGGTCGAGCTGCTCGTCCACGTAGGCGCGCACGCGCCGTGAGATCAAGTCGAAGTCCGCCACCATGCCTTGCGCGTCCAGCGACTCGGCAACGAGCGTGACGAACGCGCGCGCGTTGTGCCCGTGCAGCCGGCCGCACTTGCCCGGGTGGCCGAGCAGCCGGTGGCCGTAGCAGAAGGCCAGCTCCTGGGTGACCTGGAACATGCGCCGATTGTAACGCGGCTGTAGCATGCCGCGCCGATGCAGCCGCTCGAATCGTGGGGCCGCTACCCTCCGGCGCGCCAGGCGGCCGTGTCCGTACACTGGCGGAGCGACCCGCTCCCCCGTGTGCACGGCACCTTGCTGCCCTTCGGCCAAGGCCGCAGCTACGGCGATTGCTGCCTCAACGACGGCGGCACCTTGCTCGAGACGTCGCGGCTGGACCGCTTCATCGAGCTCGACCAGGGCCGCGGCGTCTTGCGCTGCGAGGCCGGCGTGCGGATCGCGGACATCCTCGCGCTCACCGTGCCGCGCGGCTGGTTCCTGCCGGTGGTGCCCGGCACGCGGCTGGTCTCGGTGGGCGGCGCGATCGCGAACGACATCCACGGCAAGAACCACTTCCGCGCGGGCACCTTCGGCCGGCACGTGCGGGCCCTCGAGCTGCTCCGCTCGACCGGCGAGCGCGCCGCCTGCTCGCCCCGCGAGAACCCGGAGCTGTTCGCGGCGACCGTCGCCGGACTGGGCCTCACCGGGCTCGTCACCTGGGCGGAGCTGCAGCTCCGGCCGGTGCAGGGTCCGTTCATCGAGAGCGAGACGGTCCCCTTTCGCGGCCTCGACGAGTTCTTCGCCCTGGACGCGGACTCGTCGGAGCGGTTCGAATACACCGTCGCCTGGATCGATCCGCGGCCGCGCGGGCTGCGGGGCCTGTACTTCCGCGGCGACCACTCGGCCCGCGCGGGGAAGGTGCCGCGGCCACGGGAGCCCGGTCCGTTCCCGCTCGACCTGCCCGGCTTCGCCGTCAGCGGTCCCACGGTCGCCGCCCTCAAGGCCCTGTACTACGCGCGCGGGCGCCTCCGGTCGGGGCGCAAGCAGGTCCGCTACGCGCCGTTCTTCTTCCCGCTCGACGGCGTGGGCCGGTGGAACCGGGTCTACGGGAGGCGCGGCCTGCTGCAGTTCCAGTGCGTAGTCCAGGACCCCGGCGCCGTCCGCGCGCTGCTCGACCGCGTCGCCTCGTCGGGCGTCGTCTCCCCGCTCGGGGTGCTGAAGACCTTCGGCGACGTCCCCTCGCCCGGGATGCTCTCCTTCCCGCGCCCGGGAGCGACGCTCGCGCTGGACTTCCCCAACGAAGGCGACGAGACCTTCGTGCTCCTCGAGGCGCTCGAGGCCATCGTGCGCGAAGCAGGGGGCGCCCTTTATCCGGCCAAGGACGCGCGGATGTCGCCGGCCGCCTTCGCGTCGGGTTACCGGCGGCTGGGGGAGTTCGAGCGCCACGTGGATCCGGCGTTCTCCTCCTCTTTCTGGCGGCGGGTCCGCCCCGCATGACGCGCGTCCTGGTTCTCGGCGCGACCTCGGCCATCGCGCAGCAGGTCGCTCGACTGTACGCGGCGCGCGGCGCGGCGCTGTTCCTGGTCGCGCGCAACGAGGAGCGCCTGGCCGCGGTGGCGGACGACCTGCGCGTGCGAGGCGCCTCGGTGGACACCGCGATCGCGGACCTGGACGATCCCGCGCGGCACGAGGACCTCCTCGCGCGCGCCGCGCCGCTCGAGGTGGTCTTCCTCGCGCACGGCGTCCTCGGCGACGCGCGCGAGACGGAACGGAGCGCGGAGGCCGCGGAGGCGGTGCTGCGGACCAACCTCCTCGGACCCGTCTCGCTGCTCACCCGCGCGGCCCAGCGGCTCGAGGCCCAGCGGGGCGGCTGCATCGTCGCGCTCTCCTCGGTCGCGGGCGACCGCGGGCGGGCGAGCAACGCGGTGTACGGCGCTTCGAAGGCGGGGCTGGCCACGTTCCTCTCCGGCCTGCGCAACCGGCTCTACCGCACGGGCGTGCGGGTGGTGACGGTCAAGCCGGGCCTGGTGGACACGCCGATGACCGCCCATCTGAGGAAAAACCCGCTCTACAGCTCGCCCGGCCGCGTGGCGCGCGACGTCGTGCGCGCCGTCGACCGCGGGCGCGACGTCGTCTACACGCCGTGGTGGTGGCGGCTGGTGCTGTTCGCGGTCCGGCTCCTGCCCGAGCGGGTGTTCAAGCGGCTCTCGCTGTAGCCGCCGCGACGGGGCGCGGGATGGAATGCGCTCCGGCCGCCGCCGTGGTAGGTCAGGTTCATGCAGATCGAGGGGCTGGGCGAGGTCCGCGCTTCAGAGCCGGAACGGGTGGTGCTGCGCATGCGCGGGTCCGCGGTGACGGTGTCCGGGTGGCGCATCGCCGCCGAGGCGCCGCGCGGAGCGGGCACCATCGTGCTCGCGGAGCACGGCGCGCAGAAGTTCTACCGGGGAGAGGGAGTGTTCCTGGGCTGGCCGCAGGAGCGGCTCGAGGCCGCCTACCGCGCGCTGCTCCCGCCGTCGCAAGGACCCGGCGAGGACCATCTGCAGCTCGGATAGGCGGCCCGGCCCGGATCGATCAGTACGGCAGCTTGTACGACACGCCGGCGTTGATGGTCCACACAGTGACGCTGTCGTTCAGGATGTGGAACATGAACGCGCCCTGGACACCGAGGTTCGGCATCACGTGCGGAATCGGGTAGTTTCCCTGCGCGCCGAGCGCGAGACCCACCTTGGTCCCTCCGCCGCCGCTGATGGGGACGATCGAGAGCCCGGCCAGACCGGAGAGTTGGACCGGTCCGATGTGCTCGCCGCGGATGCCGCCGCCCGCGGTGATCGGGAAGCTGGTGAAGCTTCCGAACGCCAGAGCGATGTTGCCGAAGGCGAGCCAGGAGAGGTCCGGGTTGATCGGGAACGCGTAGCTGCCGCCGCCGTTGAACCCGAACTGGCCCGAGCTGGCGCTCCCGCAGACGCCGAAGAAGCAGACGCTCACGCTGGTGTTGTAGAAGCCGATGCCTCCCCAGAGCTGGGCCGGGTGGAACCGGGAGGTGGCCGTCGACGTCGATGAGCGAGCCGGTGCCGGATCCGGGAGGGGATCGGCCTTCGCCTCTGCCGCTGCGAGCACGGCGGCGAGCAGAAGACCCCCGAACACTGCTTTCATGGTGCCTCCGTAAGGCCACGCGGGATGCGCGGCGAAGACTGGGCGGGTCGTACCACGCGCGCATCCGATCGTCGCCTTTTCGTCCGGGCGCGGTCAGATTCCCGCCAGGCCCGGCTCGATGCGCTGGTACCCCTGATCGGCGGCCCACAGATCGAGCGCCAGCGAGACGAGGTCGTCCACCTCGGGGATCGGCCGCGCATCGAGGGAGAGGTCGATCGACTTGAGGTAGCGCTTGCAAGTGTCGCACGCCTCGATGCGCGCGGTCGGGTCCTTCTCGTCCTGGAACGAGGGCAACAGGTGCGGATCCGCCTCGCCGCACGAGGCGCAGCGGATGCGCGGGAAGTCCCACTGTCCCGCGCAGAGCGCGCAGTGGAGGAGGCGCTGCGCGCCGTGCGATTCGGGCAGTATCTTGCGCGCGGACACCCAGGGCAGGCCCCCGCAGAACGGGCAGTTGCCTTCGCGGAGGTCGCGCACGGGCTGGCGCCGCTCGGCGGCGAGCAGCTCCACCCAGGGCTTGAGCAGGGCGCGGGAAAGATAGTCGGAGCGCGCCTCGGGACCGCCGGACCAGTAGACGAAGAGGCGGGTGCGCGCCGTCTGCGCGTCGTCCTGCAGGCGGGCGCGGGCCTCTTCTGCCAGCTGAGGCGGACCCGAAACCGCGTGACGCAGGAGCGGCTCGGCGTTCGCGAGGAGCGCGCCGGCCTGCTCGTCGAGCTCCGCGCTCAGGGGCCCCGCGGCGAGCGCGCGCGCCAGCTCGCGCTGCGCGCGGTACAGGCCCGCGGCGAAGCGCAGCGGCGCCTCGGCCGAAGCCGCCTGCGGAGCGAGCAGCTCGGCCCGCTCCGCGCGCTTCGAGAGGCCCTCCAGGACGTCAGCGCTTCTTGGCGTCACCCGTCACTTGCCGGTACCACTTGGGGTGGTGCAGCCGCGCCCACTCCTTGGTGACCGTGCCCCGCACGATGGCGCTGAAGGTCCCCGGCTCCGCCGCGGTGCCCAGGTAGATGTGCCCGATGATCATGGCGAAGAAGAGGATGAACGCGATGTCGTGCACCACGTAGCTGAGCTGGCGGACCCCGTTCCCGAACGGCTCCGGGAACCACATCACGATGCCGGAGAGGAGCAGGCCGAGGGTGGCGAGGGCCGCCGCCCAGAAGAGCAGCTTCTGGCCGCCGTTGTACTTGCCGACCTCGGAGTCCTCCCCTTGGTACCGCATGTAGCGGACCAGGCCGCCCGGCGTGAGGAACTCCCGGTCCTTGTCGGTCAGCTTCATCTCCGAGAACCAGTGCACGAACATGACCCCCGTCGCGATCGAGAACGCGACGCCGGTCCAGGGGTGCAGCCAGCGGCAGACCGACAGTCCACCGAACAGCGTCGCCATCCAGCCGAAGAGCGGGGTCCAGATGGGCAAGCCGGTGAAGAGGCAGACGAAGAAGAACAGGGCCACCGTCCAGTGGATCACACGGGAGGAAAGGCGGTGGCGGACGATCTCGCCGCCCACGACCACGTCTTCGTCCTCGCGGGCCCGCACGACCGCCGCGTCGCCCACCCCCGTCCGCTTGGTCTGGCCGGGAAGCGCCACCTCGCTCATACCGGACCCTCCCCTCGGGACTTCTCGCCGCCCTCCTTCGGCTTCTTGGGGCCGAAGGTCAGGTAGTGGCCGACCATGGCGAAGAACGCCGCCGCGAAGGCGATCACGCCGACCGGCCGCAGCACGTTCTTCCAGAACCTCACGCCCGTGGGTACGTGCGGATCCTTCGGGAGGCCGTACCACTCGGGGTGATCGCCGTGCGACAGCACCGTGATCACGCTGGTCCCGCCCACGCCCTTGGGGTTGTACACGGAGGCCTGAGCGAAGCCGTTGGCCCTGAGC
This sequence comes from Myxococcales bacterium, assembly GCA_036393595.1. Classification (GTDB taxonomy): domain Bacteria; phylum Myxococcota; class Myxococcia; order Myxococcales; family 40CM-4-68-19; genus VBKO01. The sequence continues at coordinate 19,063 of DASWGQ010000317.1, forward strand.
TGCTCGACGCGCGAGTCGGCCAGCGCGACCATGTCGTCCTTGGTCCCGAAGTGCAGGCAACCCGTCGGGCACGCCTTCACGCAGGCGGGCTCGAGCCCGACCTCGACGCGGTCGACGCAGAGCGTGCACTTCGCCATCTTGTCGGTGCGCGCCGCGTAGCGGGGCACGTCGAACGGGCACCCGGTCTCGCACATCTTGCAGCCGATGCAGGCTTCGGGGTTCACGTCCACGATGCCGTTCTCGTACTGCACGATGGCGCCCGGCGCCGGGCAGGCCTTGAGGCAGCCCGGGTCCGCGCAGTGCATGCACTGGTCCTTGCGCATGAGCCAGGCGAAGCCGCCCTCGGGGAGGGTCTGCTCGTTGAACTTGATCAGGTTCCACAGGTCGGCGTTGAGCGTCGGCACCGTCTGGTAGCTGCCGACCTGGACCGTCGCGACGTTGCCGAGGTCGTTCCACTCCTGGCAGGCGACCTCGCACGCCTTGCAACCGATGCAGGTGGAGGTGTCGATGTACTTGGAGACGACCGGCATCTTGCGCTGCCCGGTCGCGCCGCCCCACATCTGCGCCGACGACTGACGGATCTGGAGTCCGGGCGAGTTCATGACACCTTCTCCGCCGCCTTCTCGAGCTTGACCAGGAAGGCCTTGAACTCGGGCGTCCAAGTGTTGGCGTCCATGGCCGAGGGGGTCAGCATGTTGGCGAGCGGCCCGACGTGGTTCTTGTCTCCCGCGTAGCCCCAGTGGATGGGCAGCCCGATCTGCCACATCGGCTTTCCGTCGATCTTCATTTGCGCGAGGCGCTTGGTCACCACGGCGGGACCCTCGATGGATCCACGCGCGCTCGAGACCCGCACCCGTTCTCCGTCCTTGATCCCTCTCTCCTTGGCGAGCTGCTCGGGGATCTCGAAGAAGAACCCCGGCTGCACCTCGTTGAGCCGGCCATTGTGCTGGTGCTGCGTCCAATAGTGGAAGTGCTCGGTGAGCCGGTAGGTAGTGCAGACGATGGGGTACTCCTTCCGGTCGCCGTACTTGTCCTTGTCGGTGGTGAACTTCTTCGAGACGGGGTTCGAGGTCACCTTGGCGTGCAGCAAGTTGTCGACGGGCGCCTCGATGGCCTCGTAGTGCTCGGGGAAGGGGCCGTCGTTGAGCGCCGGCGCGTACAGGCGGCCCACGCCCTCGGGCAGCATGATGAAGGCGCCGTACTGGCCGGGCGGCGAGTCGGGCTTGAAGTCCGGCACGTCACCTACCCACTTCTCGCCGTTCCAGACGATGCCGGGCCTCGTCGGGTCCCACGGATGGCCCTGCGCGTCCGCCGAGGCGCGGTTGTACATGATGCGCCGGTTGGCCGGCCACGAGAACGCCCACTCGTGGAAGAAGCCGAGGCCCGTCGGATCCACCGTGTTGCGCCGCTTGGCGAAGTTGCCCGCCGCCGGGTAGACGCCCGAGTGCAGCCAGTTCCCGCACAGCGTCGAGCCGTCGTCCTGCAGCTGCCCGAACCCCTCGAGCTGCTGGCCCGCGGCCTTGAGGATCTTGGTCGGGTCCTTGGGATCCTTGATGTCGGTGATCGCCTTGCCGTTGATCTCCTTGAGGACCTCTTCCAGATCGGGGTTCACCGGGTTGGTGTAGTTCCAGTTGACGTTCGTCACCTGCTCGGGGAGCGCCCCGCCCTCTTTCTTGTAGAGGTCGCGGACCGCCAGGTAGATGCGGCTGACGATCTCCTGGTCGGCCTTCGCTTGACCCGGGGGATCGAGGGCCTTCCACTTCCACTGGATCCAGCGCGCCGAGTTGGTGAAGCAGCCGTCCTTCTCCGCGAAGCTGGAGGCGGGCAAGAGGTACACCTCGGTGGGGATCTGCGCGGCGTCGGGCGTGCCGTATTCTTTGGGCGCCTTCCAGAAGGCGGCCGTCTCCGTCTCGACGTTCTCGACCATCACCAGCCACTTGAGCTTGGAGAGCGCCGCCACCCACTTGGGAGAGTTGGGACCGATGCCCACGGGGTTCATGCCGAAGGAGATGAAGCCCTCGGGCCCGGGTTCCTTGCCCCCGGCGCGCGTGGAGCTCCCGCGGTACATGTCGTCGCAGATATACATCCACGAATAGTTGCCGTCGGTCTTCGGCAGCCACTCGTAGCCCCAGTCGTTCTCCTTGGTCGCCGCCTTGCCGTAAATCGATTTGAGCAGGCTCACCATGAACTTCGGGTAGTTCGACCAGTAGTTCATGGTGGGCCACGCCTGCTTGTTGAGCGTGGTCGGAGTGACCTTCTCCAGGTACGTCGTCAGGTCCTTCAGCTCGCCGCGAGGCGTGGCCAGGTAGCCGGGCAGGATCTCGAAGGTGCCCGCCATGTCGGTGGCACCCTGAATGTTGGAGTGCCCGCGCAGCGCGTTCACTCCACCGCCGGGGCGCCCGACGTTTCCCAGGAGGAGCTGCAGCATCGCGGCGGTGCGGATGATCTGCACCCCGGTCGAGTGCTGCGTCCAGCCGAGCGCGTACATGATGGTGCCGGCCCTCTCGGCGTT
>DASWGQ010000318.1:0-9578 GCA_036393595.1 Myxococcales bacterium
TCCGCCTACGAGCACGCCTTCATCGGGACGGTGCTGTGCGCGACCAGCGTCGGCATCACCGCGCGGGTGTTCAAGGACCTGGGCCGCGTCCAGACGCCGGAGGCCCGCATCGTGCTCGGCGCCGCCGTGATCGACGACGTGCTCGGGCTCCTGGTGCTCGCCGTCGTCGCCGCGGTAGCGACCGCGGCCGACAAGGGCAAGGCGCTGTCCGGCATCGACATCGGCGTGACGGTGGCGAAGGCGGTCGTGTTCGTGGTCGGCGCCATCGCGCTGGGCAGGCTGCTTTCGCCGCGCCTGTTCCGCATCGCCGCCCGGCTGCGCGCCCGCGGCGTGCTGGTCGCGGTCGGGCTGTCCTTCTGCTTCGTCCTCGCCTGGCTGTCCGACGAGGTGGGGCTCGCCCCCATCGTGGGCGCGTTCGCCGCCGGGCTGGTGCTGGAGGAGGTCCACTCGCGGGAGTTCACCGGACGCGGCGAGCGCGCGCTGGATCAGCTCATCGAGCCCATCTCGCACTTCCTGGTGCCCATCTTCTTCGTGCTGATGGGCGCCCGGACGGACCTGGTCGCGCTGGCCAACCCGCAGCTCCTCGGGCTCGCCGGCGCGCTCACCTTGGCGGCGCTCGTCGGGAAGCAGATCTGCGGCCTGGCCGTGCTGGAGAAGGGACTGGACCGCGTGTTCGTGGGGCTCGGCATGATCCCGCGCGGGGAGGTGGGCCTGGTGGTGGCTAGCATCGGCCAGCAGCTGAGCGTGCGCGGAGAGCCGATGATCGATTCGGCCACGTTCTCGGCCGTGGTGATCATGGTGATGGTCACCACCCTGCTGACGCCGCCGCTCTTGAAATGGCGCTCGCGGCGGACTGGCTGACTCAGTCGCAGCCGACAGTCGCCGCCCCTAGGGCGGCGCTGCGCTCTGGAGAGGCCGGTCGGGCGGCGCTGCGCTCTTCAGAGCGCGGACGTCGTGGTCCGTTCTACGGCTGCGGCACTTCGGCCACCTGGGGCGCGGGTTTCTTGGCCGACTTCATGGCCACCGCGCGGCGATCGGCCGGCGCGTCGCCGGCGCGCAGGTGCAGCACCAGGGCCCCGATCACGGCCAGGATCGCGATCACCGCCCCCCGAGCGAGCGAACGCATCTCCTCCTCGTGCGTCATGGTCCACCCTCCCACCTCTGGAGGTAGCAAGGGCCCGGGGTAGGGGCGCAAGGCTGGCGGAGGGGGCCCGGTGGGTGCCCGGAGCTTCAGGTCGGACCGTCGGGTAGCGAGAGGTAGTCCAGCGCGGCGGCGATTCCGCCCGGCCGGTACGGGACGCCGGAAAGGCGCAGCCCCATCTCCACCCCGGCGAGCGTGCCGCACAGGCTGAGGTCGTTGAACGAGCCGAGGTGCCCGATCCGGAACAGCTTGCCCTTCAGCTTTCCCAGGCCCTGGCCGAGGGACATGTCGAAGCGGTCGAGGATGATCGCGCGCAGCTTGTCCGCATCGTGGCCGTCGGGCACCCGGATCGCGGTGAGCGAGCTGGAGTGCTCGCGCTCGTCCGCGCAATTCACCTCGAGCCCCCAGCCGCGCACCGCGCGGCGCGTCGCCTCGCCGTGCCTGGCGTGCCGCCGGAACACGTTGGGAAGGCCCTCTTCCTCGAGCATGCGCAGGGCCTCGCGCAAGCCGTAGAGCAGGTTGGTGGCGGGCGTGTAGGGAAAGAAGCCGCTCTCGTTGGCCTGGAGCATCGGCTGCCAGTCCCAGTAGGAGCGGCGCAGCTTCGCATTGGCCGAGGTGTCCAGCGCCTTCTGCGAGACGGCGTTGAAGGACAGGCCGGGCGGGAGCATCAGGCCCTTCTGGGAGCCCGCGACGGTGACGTCGACCTTCCACTCGTCGTGCCGGTAGTCCATGGACCCCAGTGACGAGATGGTGTCCACGAGGAACAGCGCGGGATGCTTCGCGCGATCGATCGCGGCGCGGATCTCCGGGATGCGCGAGGTCACGCCGGTCGAGGTCTCGTTGTGCACCACGCACACCGCGCGGATCTCGTGCTGCGCGTCCCCCCGCAGCTTCTGCTCCACGGCCGCCGGATCGACGCCGCGTCGCCAGTCGCCGGGGACGAAGTCCGCCCGCAGGTCGAGGCGCCGCGCCATCTCGTGCCAGAGCGTCGCGAAATGGCCCGTCTCGAACATCAGCACGCGGTCGCCCGGCGAGAGCGTGTTCACCAGCGCCGCCTCCCAGGCGCCGGTGCCGGAGGCGGGATAGATCACCACCGGCTGCGAGGTGCGGAACACCTTGCGCAGGCCGGCGAGGACCTCCTTGCCGAGCTTGGCGAACTCCGGTCCCCGGTGATCGATGGTGGGCCGGTCGATCGCCCGCAGCACCCGGTCGGGCACGTTGGTGGGTCCGGGGATCTGCAGGAAATGCCGTCCGCTCGGATGCGCCATCACTTGCCCCTCCAGCGCGGCTTGCGCTTCGCCAGGAACGCCTCGATCCCTTCGCGGAAGTCCTCGCTCATGTATGCCTGAACGACGTGCTCGCGGCTCCCCGCCGGCGCCCAGTGGCGCACGATCCGGTTCAGCTCCTGCTTGGCGGTGCGCACCGTGAGCGGCGCGTGAGAGGCGGCGGTCCGCGCCATCTCCCCGGCCCGCGCGTACACGCCTTCCTCGGTGGCCAGCTCGTTCAAGAGGCCGATCGCGCGCATCTCCTCCGCGTCCATCAGCCGCGCCAGCAGGATGATGTCCTTGGTGCGGGCCACCCCGATCAGCGCCGCCAGGCGCGCGTAGTTGCGGGTCGAGAGCGTGTTCCCGAGCGTCCGCGCGATGGGGAAGCCGAACTTCGCGCTCGGCGCCCCGACCCGCAGATCGCACGCCGCGGCGATCCCCGCGCCACCGCCGGTGCACGCGCCCTGGATGGCCGCGACGGTGGGCACGCGCACGTCCTCCAGCGCGTCGAAGACGCGGTCCATGCGCGCCTCGTAGTCGATGGAGTGTTGCGGGGTCGAGAACCCGCGGAACTGCGAGATGTCGGTGCCGGAGACGAACGCCTTGTCGCTGGCGCCGCGCAGCACCAGCGCTCTCACCGAATCGTCGGAGTTGATCTGCCTGCAGATCTCGCCCAAGCGGTCGTACATGCCGAACGTCATCGCGTTGCGGGCGTCGGGGCGGTTGAAGGTGAGCCAGGCGATGCCGCCGTCCGTCAGCTCGTAGAGGATCTCGTCGGTCGCGGTCATGGCATGCGGATGACGCCGTCCGTGGCCAGGCGGCGGATCTCCTCCTGCGAGTAGCCCAGCTCTACGAGCACTTGGGCCGAGTGCTCCCCGAGCAACGGACCCGCGCGCACCATGCGCGGCGGCGTGTCGGAAAGGCGCATCGGGGATCCGATCTGCTTGACCGGGCCGAGCTTCGAGTGCGGCGCGTCCGGAAAGAACCCTCGCGATGCGAGGTGTGGGTCGTCGAAGACCTGGTCGTAGGTCTGCAGCAGCCCGCAAGGGACGCCCGCCTGGGTGAGCGCGTCGACCCAGTGCTTCGCGGGCCGCTTCTCGCTCACGTCCTCGAGGAGCGGGATCAGCTCGCGCCGGTTCTGGTGGCGCAGGTGGTTCTTGCCGAAGCGGGGGTCCTGCTTCAGCTCCGCGAGCCCGAAGACGTCGCAGCACGCCTCCCAGTTGCGCGCGGTGGTGGCGCCCAGCGTGAAGAACCCGTCGGAAGCGCGCAGCGCCTGGTATGGCGCGGAGGTCTGGTGCGCGGATCCGAGCGGCTTGGGGATCTCGCCGGTGGCGAAATACCGGCCGGCCTCCCAGACGGCGAGCGACACGCCGGACTCGAACAGGCACACGTCGATGAACTGCCCCCGGCCGGTGCGCTCCCGCACGCGCAGGGCGGCCAGGGCGGCGAGCGCGGCGTACAGCGCGCAGGTGAGATCGGTCACCGGCACCCCCACCTTGACCGGGCTCCGGCCTCCCTCCTCGCCGGTGATGGACATCAGGCCGCTCATCCCCTGGGCCATGATGTCCAGCCCGGGGCGCTGGGCGTACGGGCCGTCCTGCCCCCAGCCGGAGGCGGCCACGTAGACCAGGCGAGGGTTGATCTCCGAGAGGCGAGGGTAGTCGAGCTCCAGGTCCTTCATGGTCCCGGGGCGGAGGTTCTCGACCAGGACGTCCGCGCGCGCGGCCAGCGCGCGGAAGACCTCCTTCCCGCGCGGCGCCTTGAGATCGAGAGCGACGGAGCGCTTGTTCCGGTTCAGCCGGAGGAAGCTCGACGACTCGCCCTCGACGAACGGGCCGCTGGCGCGCGTCTGGTCGCCGCCGTCGGGGTTCTCGATCTTGACGACGTCCGCCCCGAGGTCCGCGAGCTGCAGGGTGCAGAACGGGCCGGCCATGAAATTGCCCACCTCGAGCACCCGGATCCCGGTCAGGGCCGCCTCGGCCATTCGAACCTCCGCCGCCGATCTATACTGCCGGCCATGGCCTTGTCCTGCGAAGAAGCGTTGCGGCTGGTCGGCGCTGCACACGACCGGGCCCGGCAGATCGGCATCCGCGTCACGGTGGCGGTGGTCGACGAGGGGGGCCTCCTGCAGGCGCTCGCGCGCATGGACGGCGCGCCGCCCCTCTCGTCGCAGATCGCGGAGGCCAAGGCGGTGGGCGCGGCGGTCTGGCACCGGGACGGGGCCTCGCTGGCGCAGGTCCACCAGGAGCGGCCCGGTTTGTTCAACGCGGTCGCCCAGATGGTCCGCGTCCCCATCATCCCGGGCCTCGGGTCGGCGCTGGTCCGGAGGGATGGAGCCGTGCTCGGCGCGGTCGGCGTCTCGGGCGCCAAGCCCGAGCAGGACCTCGACTGCGCGGAAGCGGGGCTCAAGGCGCTCGCCAAGTAATCTCCGCGTGCGCACCCAGGCGCGCCGCGTTACAGTGCGCCGCCCGCGCTGGAGGGCCGCACGTGGCCGACCTGCACGCAGAGAAGATCCTCATCCTCGATTTCGGGTCGCAGTACACGCAGCTCATCGCCCGGCGCGTGCGGGAGCTGCACGTCTACTGCGAGATCCACCCCTGCACGATGCCCATCGAGCAGATCCGCGCCTTCGCGCCCCGGGGCATCATCCTCTCCGGCAGCCCGTACAGCGTGGAGCAGCCCGGCGCCCCGTTGGTGGATCGCGCGGTCTTCGAGATGGGCGTCCCGGTGCTGGGGGTCTGCTACGGCCTGCAGCTGATGGCCAAGCTGCTCGGCGGAGCCATCGACCGCACCGCCCACCGCGAATACGGACACGCGCGCGTGGAGGTGATCGAGCCGGTGGGGCCCTTCCGCGAGATGCGCCCCGGGGAGCACCTCGACGTCTGGATGAGCCACGGAGACAAGGTCTCTTCCCCGCCGCGCGGCTTCCGCGTCATCGGGCGCAGCGAGAACTCGCCCTTCTGCGCGGTCGCCAATCCGGAGAAGCGGCTGTACGCCATCCAGTTCCACCCCGAAGTGGCCCACACCCCCCGCGGCCGCGAGCTGTACGAGGCGTTCCTCGAGGAGTGCGGCGTCAGCTTCAACTTCCGCATGGGCGCGTTCATCGAAGACGCGACGGCCCGCATCCGCGAGCGGGTGGGAAAGGAGCGGGTCATCTGCGCCCTCTCCGGCGGAGTGGACAGCGCGGTGGTGGCGCTGCTCCTCCACCGCGCCATCGGCCCGCAGCTCCAGTGCATCTTCGTCGACAACGGCCTGCTGCGCGAGGGCGAGGCCGAGCAGGTGCAGCAGACGTTCGCCGGCCGCTTCCACCTGCCGCTGCGCACGGTCGACGCGCGGGCCCGCTTCCTGGCGAAGCTGCGCGGCGTGACCGATCCCGAGCGCAAGCGCAAGATCATCGGCAACGAGTTCATCGCCGTCTTCGAGCAGGAGGTGGAGCGCGATCGGGCCGAGCACGGCGACGCGCGGTTCCTCGCCCAGGGGACGCTCTACCCGGACGTGATCGAGAGCGTCTCCTTCAAGGGCCCCAGCCAGGTGATCAAGAGCCACCACAACGTGGGCGGGCTGCCGGAGCGGATGCGCATGCAGCTGATCGAGCCGCTCCGCGAGCTGTTCAAGGACGAGGTGCGCGCGCTCGGGCGCGAGCTGGGCCTGCCCGAGGCGATCGTCGCGCGCCAGCCCTTCCCCGGGCCGGGCCTCGCCATCCGGGTCCTCGGCGAGGTCACCGAGGACCGGCTGCAGATCGTTCGCAAGGCCGACGCCATCGTCCAGGAAGAGGTGGCCAACGCGGGCCTGCGGGAGCGGCTCTGGCAGGCGTTCGCGGTGCTCCTGCCGGTCCGCAGCGTGGGCGTGATGGGCGACGAGCGCACCTACGAGTCGGCCTGCGTGCTGCGCGCGGTGGAGAGCCTCGACGGGATGACCGCGGACTGGGCCCGCCTCCCGTACGACCTGGTGGCGAAGATCTCCGGGCGCATCACCAACGAGGTGCGCGGCATCAACCGGGTCGTCTACGACGTGTCCTCCAAGCCGCCCGCCACCATCGAGTGGGAGTAGGCGTTCCTCCGCCGAAGGGCCCCGTGCGCCTCGCTCCTTGCGCCTGCGCGTTGCTCGTCGCCGCCTCGGCCCGCGCGAGCAGCGTGAGCGACGAGATCAGCATCGCCGGCACGCAAAGCACGCCGCAGAACCCGCGGGCGGGGAACGTGTCGGACCTGCTCAGCGCCAGCGTGGACCTGGGCGAGAGCTGGACGGTGAACGCGAGCGCCCGGATCACGGTGGAGGTCCCGACGCCCGCTCCCACTGGCGCCTTCCCCGACCGGGGCGGTACCGTGACCGATTTCAGCGCCAGCGCCGACTGGGATGCGACTGACAACTGGACCCTCGGCGTCACGGTGGACATTTCGCCGGAGAGCACGATCGGGAGCGATGTCCGGCTGCGGGTGCAGGACCGCCCCACCGACGTGCTCTTGCAGGCGACGACCTCGATCAATTCGCTGGAGATGCTCGCCACGTACGACACCGCGGGCATCTCGGATCTCGAGTGGTTCTTCACCGCCGGCTTGAGCGTGAGTCGCATCGAGACGGTTCAGCGCATCGCCGGCGCGCGGCACGCCGACGACGGGTCCAGCGTCAGCCTCGCCGACCTGCGGACGAGCTGCGCGCCGCTCCGCTCGGGTTGCCTCGCGCTGGTGCCGGCCATCGACGGGCTTTCCGACGTGCTGCGCTACGCGCGCGCCTCCGCGGGCGCGCTGGCGACCGTCCGCGGCGACACCGACGTCGGGGTGAGCGCGGACTACTATGGCTACTTCGACGATCCCGCCGGCGTGGGGGTGTTCACCACGGCGACGGTGGGCCGATTCGGGACCAGCGCGCCGATCGCACCCCTGCGATACCTGGTCCGACCCGAGGTGACGCACCGCTTCGGCGCCTTCTCCGTGAAGGGGTGGGTGCAGGCCGGTCGGTACGTGCCCGAAGCGGGGCAGGGCACCGCGGCGCTCGGCGCCAAGGCGCAGTACAAGCTTTCCAGGACCTTCCGGATGTGGGTCAGCGCTGCCGGCCAGCGCGACGAGGACCTGAGCGGGGCGATCTCCCGGACGGGCATCCTGGCCCTGGGCGCCGCCTACCGGTTCTAGGCGGATCGGCCCGGCCGGCGCGCGCTTGCAGAAGAAAGCAGCGGCGCTATACTTGCAATTGAGAGATGCCCACGTTGCTCAGCCAGCCGGCCCGGAAGCCCAGCGCGGAGGCGGTGGTCGCCAAGGCCCTGGTGCGCGCGGCCCGGCGACTCGGGCTGTCGCAGGCGGAGGTGGCCGGGGTGCTCGGCACCAGCGCGGCCAGCGTGTCGCGCACTTTCGCCGGCGAGCGTCCGATCGCCCCTGACTCCGCGGAAGGGCGCCACGCGCTGCTCTTCCTGCGTCTCTTCCGCAGCCTGGACACGCTGGTCGGGGGCGACGAGGTGAAGGCGCGCCGCTGGCTCGAGGCGCCCAACGCGCACCTCGCAGGCCGGCCGCCGCGTGCGCTGCTCGCCTCCACTCCGGGGCTGGTCCGTGTCGCAGAGTATCTGGACGCCATGCGCGGGACCCTCTGAGGTCCGCCCCCTGCGCGGCCGCTTCTGCCGCGTGGTCGAGGCGCAGTTCCGGAACTCGACCCGCAAGCTGGTCGATTCCGACGCCGAGCAGCAGGTCCTGGAGGAGCTGATCGACCGGCGCGCCAAGCTCCCGGTGCCCGCCGGGTTCGAGGACCTGCACTACCTGCTGTACACGCCGTTCCGGCACCCGCCGCTGCGCAACGGCTCCCGTTTCGGCGCCCGCCTGGAGCGCGGCATCCTGTACGGCGCGCGCGAGCTGCCCGTCGCCTTCGCCGAGGTCGCCTACTACCGCCTCGTCTTCCTCGACGGCACCCGCGCCGAGCTCGGCGATCTGCGCCTCGACCTGACCGCCTTCTGGTTCGGCATCGCCGCCCCGCGCGCCGTCGACCTCTCCCAGCCCCCGTTCCGCGCGCACGAAGCGCGGATCTCGTCGAAGACGCGCTACGCCGCCTCCCAGCGCCTGGGGGCGGACATGCGGGCCGCGGGCGTGCAGGCCTGCCTCTACGTGTCGGCGCGCGCCGAGGGCCGCCGTCTCAACCTTGCCGTCTTCGAGAACGTCTTCCGCCCCGGCCGGCCGCTGCGTGAGGAGCCGTGGAGCTGCACCGCGAATCGCTCGGGCGCGGAGTTCCGCGCGCGGACCCTGCTGGGCCCCGAGCGCCGGCACGCTTTCCCGCGCGCGCAGTTCGAGGTAGCGGGGCGGCTGCCCGCACCAGCGCTCGCGTAAGACGCCCTCGGCGCGGGAATCTGGCATAACGACCCCCCATGGAAGGATTCCCCAAGGAGATGGCGATCCACTACGAGCAGATGCTCGGCTCGAAATTCTCACATCTGGCGCCCCGGTAGGCGCGGCCCGGCCGACCGCGCTACTTCGAGGCGGCCTGCTGCTTTCGGAAGATGTCCTTCGGGATCATGCAGTGGACGCCCTTGCGCCCGTCCACCACCTGGCTCACGCGGCAGTCGCCCACCATCGACGCCAGGCTGTACGCCTTCTCCCGCTCGAGGCCCTTCACGGTGCTGAGGAAGTCGACCTCCTCGCGGACGGCGTTCACCATCGCCTTGTCCAGGCTCTCGTCGAAGCCGACGGTGATCCAGTGCGTCTTGGTCTCGATGCGCGGCCAGGTGAGCTTCATGTCCTTGCGCACGATCGGCTGGAGCCGGATCTCCTTGTAGGAGCACTCCAAGGCGGTGAGGTTCACCTCGCCGTTCCCCTGCAGGCAGTGCGAGTCGCCCGTCCAGATCAGCCCGCCCTTGAGGAACACGGGGATGAAGACCGTCGAGCCCTCGACCAGCTCGTTGATGTCCATGTTGGAGCCGTTCTTCCACGGGCGGATGGTGCTGACCGGCGCCATCGGGTCCTTGTCGCCGCCCTTGCGGGGCGATGGGTCGTCCGGATCGATGCCGACCGCCAGCGTCCCGGGGAACGGCCGCAGGGGCAGCACGATGCCGGGCGCGAACTCGACGCGCTTGTTCTTCACGTCCAGCTTGAAGAACTGGACGTGTCCCTCGGGGAACTCGGCCGCCAGCGCGCCGATGGTGGGGAACTCCTTGCCCGGAAGGTTGAAGTTCGTGCCGACCTCCTTGGGCACGATCTTGA
>DASWGQ010000319.1:0-7576 GCA_036393595.1 Myxococcales bacterium
TGAAGAGCCCGGCCCCATGGAGATCCGTGGAAACCGGGCTCTTTGTACTGGAGCGGAACACCGGGTTCGAACCGGCGACCTTCGCCTTGGCAAGGCGACGCTCTACCAGCTGAGCTAGTTCCGCGAGGCAGCGGATGATTAGCGCCCTGTGCTCGGGGCTGTCAAGGATTCCCCGTGTGCCCGTGCCGCTCCGCGTCGAGCGGGCCGACTTCCTTGCAGCCCAGATCCGCCCGCCGGATCGAGCGTTGACAGCTTGGAAGGCCGTCTGTAATCTTCGCCCCTTTTTCGCGCAGAGGGTTCATGTTCGACAACATCGTTGCCGCCCCGCAGAAGGTCCGGCGCGGCAGCTCGACACTGGTTTCGATTCTGCTCCACGGGGCGGCCATCGGCCTGGCCGTCGCCTTCACGTACGTGAGGGCGCACATGCCCAAGGCCGAGGCCCCGGTCGACGTGGTTTTCCGTCCCCCGCCGCCTCCTCCTCCCCCTCCCCCTCCGCCGGCCGCGCGGAAGCCGAAAACGCCTCGCCAGACGCCGAAAATCATCCCCAAGACCCCGCCGACCCAGATCGTCCAGCCCAAAGAGCTACCGAAGATGGAGGGGAAACCGCCCGAGGACCTCCCCGAGGAGCCCGAGGTCGAGGACGAGGGTGTCGAAGGCGGCGTCGAAGGGGGAGTTGTCGGCGGATCGATCGGAGGGACGGGGAGCGGGCCCCCGCCCAAGCGCATCGAGGCGGAGAGCAGCATCATCAAGCTGCAGAGGGTCAGTGGACGGGACCCCGATTACACGCCGCAAGCGCTCGAGCACGAAGTGCACGGAATCATGGTGGTCAAGTGCCTGATCACCATCGACGGGGCCGTCCGCGAGTGCCGGGTGCTGCAGGGGCTCCCGTTCCTGGATCGCTCTACTGTCGCAGCTCTCGAGCAGCAGAGATACAAGCCCTACCTGCTCAACGGCCAGCCCGTGGAGATCGACCTGACCTTCCGCATCCGGTTCGAGCTTCCTCAGTAGGACCACCGTCGCCGCCGCGGCCGCTTCCCGCCGGCGCCGGCGGCCCGAGGATTTGACCGATGAACGAGACTGCTCGCCACACTCCGTCCCGCGGCGCCGCCACGGGAGTGGTCGTCTTGCTGTTCGCCGCCCTGGCTGGTTGCGCGGGCGTCGGAGCAAGCCAGCGAGGCGGCGGCGCCGCCAACATCGCTGGCGGAACGTTCACCCCGACCGCGGCGCCCGCCGCGGCGTACGGCGCGGATCCTTCGCGCAAGTGCGGAGCGAAGAGGATTTCCGACGCCGTCCAGGAGGCCGCCACCGGGGCGGCCGCGAGCGCGCGCAAGCCGGCGCCCCGCGCCGACGGGCGACTCTGCGCGATCGCGGAATCGCTGCTGGCCTGGGACGACAAACAGCCTGTTCCGGAGGCGGTCAGGCGGTTCCTCGCGGAGCACTTCGGGGTCGTCCAGCCGGTGGCGCGCGTGCTGGTCACCACGTTCCCTCCGCAGGGCGAGGACGACACCGCCGACAGGATCGCGGAAGCGATCCGGGATTACCTGGGCGTAGCCTCGAACGTGCAGTACGGCCTCGCCATCTCCCGGATCCGGCAAGGGCCGATCGACAGGTCTGCCATGGCGTCCGGCACCGCCCAGCCCGCGTCGACCAAGGCTGCCCTGGTGATGCTGGACGCGACGGTCGAGCTGGATCCGCTGCCTCGCAAGCTCGAGCCCACCGGCCAGGCCGTCGTGAAGGGGAGGCTGCTCGGCGGGCTGCAGAACGCCAAGGTGCTGATCAGCGATACGCGCGGAAAGCTGCTGCAGCCTCCGGAGCGGAAGACCCAGCAGTTCAGCGCGCCCATCGCTTGCGAGGGGCGGACCGGCCGCATGGTGGTGGAGATCCGCGGCGAGGACCAGGGATCGCCCAAGGTGCTCGCCGACCTTCCGGTGATGTGCGGGATAGATCCGCCGACCTCGGTGGAGCTGGCCTCCGCGCAGCCGGGGGACCCGGCGCAGGAGGAGCACGCGATCTTCGACCGGATCAACCAGGAACGCACCAGCGCCGGCCTGCCTGCGCTCACCTGGGACGATCGGGTGGCCCAGGTCGCGCGCGCCGCGGCGCAGAGCGAGGCGCAGGCCTCCGCAAGAGGGGGCGGGAGCGCCATCACCTCGCAGGAGGTGAGCCAGCGGATCCGGCAGGCGGGCGTCTCGTCCGCGCACGTCCTGCAAAACCCGGGGCAGGGCGTCAGCGCTGCGGACGCGCATGACCGTTTCGCGATGAGCCCGGTGCACCGGGCGAACTACATGAGCACCGACGCGACGCACGGCGGGGTGGGCGTGGCCCACTACACGATCCAGGACACGCCGGCGGCGGTGGTGAACGAGATCTTCGTGCGCGAGCTGGCCGCGATCGACCTGGCGACGCTGCGCCCCAAGCTGCGCGAAGCCATCGACAAGAACCGTGCGGCCGCGGGAGCGCCCCCCTTCAAGGACGATCCGACGCTGGAGAAGGTCGCGCAGGAGTACGCGGAGCAGCTGGCGGCGGCGAGCGGCGACATGTCCAATGCGCGCCACAGCCAGCTGGTGTCGCCCCTGTACAGGAGCTTCCGTACGGTCGACCTGCTCTCGGGACCCAAGGGGGACCCCATGGAGATCGCCGACGAGAAGACGGTCCTCACCACCAAGGAGAAGCTCGTCGGCCTCGGCCTTGCGCAGGGAAACAATCCGACGCTGGGGCCGAACACGGTCTACATGGTCCTCATCTTCGGCACGAAGAAGTAGGCGTGCCCTACCGGCTGCTGGTCGAGGTCCGGCGCGAAGACGTCGACGAGCTGGGGCACGCCGGCAACCTGGTCTACCTGCGCTGGGTGCTGGAGGCGGCGCTGGCCCACTCCATCTCCGTCGGGCTGGACCAGGCCGCCTACCTCGCGCGCCGCGAAGTGTGGGTCGTCCGCAGCCACGAGATCCACTACTTGCGCCCCGCGCTGCCGGGCGAACGCCTCGCGATCGAGACGCGCGTCGCCAGCATGGCCGCGGCCAGCAGCATCCGCCGCACCCGCATCCGGCGCGCGTCCGACGGAGCGGAGCTGTGCCGCGCCACCACGGACTGGGCCTTCCTCGACCTGGACCGCGGGCGGCCGAAGAGGATCCCGGAGGACATCCGCTTCCGCTTTCCCGTCGAGCCGGACTGACTGATCGGTCTGGAACTTCAGCGGCCTTCGCCCGTCTCCAAAGTGTAGAAGGCGCGGACGTAGTCCACCGCGGAGGCGATTCCGGGGATCAGGGAGAGATACAGCAGCGTGAGCCCCACGGTATGGAAGTCCGTCACCACGGTGCCGAACAGGTAATCGATCGCGAAGTGGTAGTGGACCATCAGGGCGATGATCCCGGAGAGCTGCAGGGAGGTCTTCCACTTCCCCCCGCGCGAGGCCGCGATCACCAGCCCCTCGCTCATCGCGATGGTGCGCAGCCCGCTGATGAGCAGCTCCCGCGCGAGGATGATCACCACCACCCAGACCGGCACGCGCCCCAGGCGCACCAGCATCACCAGCGCAGAGAGCACGATGATCTTGTCGGCCAGCGGGTCGAGGAACTTCCCCAGCGTGGTCACCTTGTTCGACACGCGTGCCAGCCACCCGTCGAGCCAGTCCGAGATCGCCGCCGCCGCGAAGACCATCGCGGCGAGGAAGCTGTTGCGCCGGTTCTCGTAGGACAGCAGCGCGAGGAACACCGGGATGCAGGCGATGCGCCCCAGGGTCATCAGATTCGGCGCGTTGAGCAGCTCCTCGCGCAGCCGCTCGCGCCGGGTCTTGCGCCGCTGCGGGGGAGGAGCGGCCGAGAGCACCGCCTCCACGAGCTATCTCCCGTCCGGGGCGTCGACCAGCGCGCTGCCCTCGCCGGCGAGCTCCAGCGCCACCCCCAGCTCGGGCGCCTCCTCGACGATGGGCACCACGCGGGGCTGGATGAGCGGCCCGTGCCAGCCGACCAGCTGATCCATGGGAATGCGCAGGGGCTCGCCGCGCGTCAGCTCCACCGCCTTCGGCTCGCCCACGGTGACGAGCAGGAGCTTCCCCCGGCCGCGCACGTGCACGAGGTGGAGATCGTGGCCCGTCTTCGACGGCACCCGCCCGTTCTCGAACACGATCGACTCCTCGAAGGCGAACAGCACTTCCTCGCGGAAGTAGGCGGGCTCGTCGCCCAGCTCGAGCGCGGTGAACACGCGGCCCTCGCGCGAGATGACGAACCGGCCTTCTCCGACCGCGCGCAGCATGCGCCGGGCGCCCTCGCCGAACGGCTTGTCGGTCGGCCTCCCGCGGAACCGCTTCAGCTCGGGCTTGAGCGACAGCTGGCCCCAGCTGGCCACCAGGCCGTCGAGCCGCGTCAGCATCTCGCCGCGAACCTGCACGAGCACCTCGGTCGAGCCGATGCCGAACCCGCCCTCCCGGTTCGGGATGGAGAGGCGGCGCGTGGTGGTGTAGGCCGCCAGCTCGCTGGGCTCCTCCACCTCGGGCGACTCGTTCGCGGCCGGCCCCGAACCGACCGCCGAGGCGCCCAGGGCCACGCGGCCGATCGCCGCGGGCGCCGTCGCGACCCATGTGCTCGCCGGCGCGCGCTCCTCGGCCGGCGCGGGCTTCTCCTCGGTGGCCGGACGGAACGGGCGCGCCTCCTCGAGCGTGTCCTGCGCCTCCTGCGCCACCTCCCGCAAGGGCGTCGCGGCCAGCTGCTGCTCCATCCGCTGCGCCATGGCCGAATTGCCCGCCTTGAGGAAGCACTCGCGGGCCCGGCCCACCTCGCCCGTCTGCGCCAGCGCCAACCCCAGGTAGTTCTGCGCCTTGCGGTGATCGGGGGAGAGATCGAGCGTGGTCTCGAAGCAGCGGGCCGCGTCGTTGGCCGCGCCGAGCTTCAAGAAGACGAGGCCCAGGTTGACCCGCAGCGTCGGATCGGCCGGGTGGTCCTCGATCAGCCCGCGGTAGATGGCCTCCGCCTTCTCCAGCTCGCCCAGCTTGAAGAGCGAGAGCCCGAGGAGGTTGCGCGCCCGCTGGTTGCGCGGCTTGTAGCGCAGCGCCTTCTCCAGGAGCTGCCGCGCCCCGCCCGCGTCGCCGCGCTGCAGTGAATCGGACGCCTCCGCCACCGTGCGGTCGAATTCCTGGTTCTCGGCCAGGTCCGCGTCGTCTTCGAAGAGCCCGCCCTCGTCCAGCGCGCGCGGCGTGGTCGCATCCATCACGGAGCGCCCTGCGCCGCCGCGGGTGCGGGCGCGGACTCGGCCACCTGGGTCCGCCTTGCGGCGCGCTTGAGCTGGTAATAGTTGGCGAGCACCTTCTTCACGTACAGGCGCGTCTCCTCGAACGGCGGCACGCCCTTGTACTTGCGGACGGCGTCAGGTCCGGCGTTGTACGCGGCCAGGACCAGGACCATGTCGCCGGCGAACTCGTTCGCGAGCTGCCGCAGGTAGCGGGTCCCGCCCATGATGTTCTGGGCGGGATCGACGGGGTCCTCGACGTACATCTGCCCGGCCGTCTCGGGCATGAGCTGCATCAGGCCCACCGCGCCCTTGTGGGAGATGGCCGAGGTGTCTCCGGCGCTCTCCACGGCGATCACCGCCCGGATCAGCTCCGCGGGGATGTTGAAGACCTTCGCCGCCCGGTCGATCTCGTCCGGCGGCGCGTCGCTGCGGCGCTCCCACCAGCGCGCAGGCCGCTTCTCGCGCGCGGCCTGCGGCTTCGGGCTCGAGGCCTGGGGCGCGGCCGGCTGAATCTTTCGGGGCGGCCTGCGGACCTTCTGCGGCGGAGCGTCGGCGACGTGGTAGACACCGTCCTCGTCGACCCAGGAGTGCAAGGGTCCGGCGCGCACGGCCACCGGGGCCGCCAGCAGGAACGCTGCAGCGAGGACGGAACGCGACATCTTCGAGGGAAACGATAACAAGTCTGCGAGCCGGCAAGCAAATCCCCGCACGGGCGCTCGTCCGGTTCGCGACCTGCGCCGGACTGGTCGAACCTCCTACCCGCGCGCACCCCCGAGCGCTCGGCTAAGCTCCCAAGGATGCGTCACCAATCCGACTTCCTCGTCCTGGGCAGCGGGATCGCCGGGCTCTCGTTCGCCCTGCAGGCGGCCAGGCATGGGTCCGTCACCGTGCTCGCCAAGCGGGGGCGGTCGGAGTCGAACACCGCGCACGCGCAGGGCGGCATCGCCGCGGTGCTCTCGCCCCAGGACAGCGTCGAGCAGCACGTGCAGGACACCCTGATCGCCGGGGCCGGGCTCTGCCGCGAAGGGGTCGTCCGCGTCGCTGTGGAGGAAGGCCCGGCGCGCGTGCGCGAGCTGATCGAGCTGGGCGCCGAGTTCACCCGCGACGCGACGCCGCTGGGCTACCACCTCACGCGCGAGGGCGGCCACTCGCAGCGGCGCGTCCTGCACGCGGCCGACATGACCGGCCGAGAGGTGGAGCGCGCGCTACTCGGGGCCGCCGACCGCGCGGGCATCCGCATCGCCGAGGAGCAGGTCGCGATCGACCTCATCACCGCCGGAAAGCTCGGGGCCGGCGGCCGCGATCGCGCGCTGGGCGCCTACGTGCTCGACGCGCGCACGGGCGAGGTGCACGTCCACCTCGCGAAGGTGGTGGTCCTCGCCACCGGAGGGGCAGGGAAGGTCTACCTGTACACGACCAACCCCGACGTCGCGACCGGCGACGGCCTGGCCATGGCGCACCGCGCGGGCGCCGCGATCGCGGACCTGGAGTTCATCCAGTTCCACCCCACCTGCCTCTACCACCCGCAGGCGAAGAACTTCCTCATCTCCGAGGCGCTGCGCGGCGAAGGGGGCATCCTGCGCAATTCGGCCGGCGAACGGTTCATGGAGCGCTACGACCCGCGCCGCGAGCTGGCCCCGCGGGACGTGGTGGCGCGCAGCATCGACTCCGAGCTGAAGCGCCGCGGCGACGACTGCGCCTTCCTCGACATGACCCACCTGGGGAAGGCGTTCGTGGTCGAGCACTTCCCGCACATCTACACGACCTGCCTCGCCTTCGGGATCGACATGGCGCAGGTGCCGATCCCCGTGGTGCCCGCCGCGCACTACGTCTGCGGAGGGGTCTGCACCGACCTCCGCGGACAGACGACCATCCCCGGCCTGCTCGCCGTCGGCGAGGTGGCCTGCACCGGCCTGCACGGCGCTAACCGGCTCGCCTCGAACTCGCTCCTCGAGGGCCTCGTCTTCGGTCACCGCGCGGCGGAGTGCGCCGCCGAGCTGGCCTCCGCGGACCTCCCGGCATTGCGGGTCCCGGACTGGAACCCGGGCCATGCGGTGCCGCCCGAGGAGGGCGTGATCGTCAAGCAGAACTGGGACGAGATTCGCGGCCTGATGTGGAACTACGTCGGCATCGTGCGCACGGACAAGCGCCTCGCCCGCGCGCAGCGCCGGCTCGACAACCTGGTGGGTGAGATCCAGGAGTACTACTGGGGCTACCTCGTCACCCGCGACATCGTCGAGCTGCGCAACCTCGCCGACGTGGCGCGCCTGATCGTCGCCTGCGCGCAGGAGCGGAGGGAGAGCCGCGGGCTGCACTACACCTTGTCCTGGCCTGGCGCGGATCCGTCCTGGGT
>DASWGQ010000320.1:0-5984 GCA_036393595.1 Myxococcales bacterium
ACGTCGGCGGCGGCCGTGGCCGCGGCGGCGGTGCTCATGCGGCCCTGCCTTCCCGCGCCGCCTCGCGGCGCACCATCGAGACGAACGCGTCCTCCACGGTGGCCCGCGCGGGCCGCGACTGGGACACGCGCGCGCCCAGCCGGCGGGCGACCTGGGCGGCCACCTGCTCGGGATCAAAGTCGCCCACCGTCGCCAGGCGCAGCACGTGCCCGTAGTGGGCCACCTCGTCGACCTCGGGCAGCCGGCGGAGCGACTGCGCCACTTCCGCCGCCGTCTCCACCACCAGCTCGGCGCAGCGCAGCCGGCGCCGCGCGACCACCTCTTCGGGAGTGCCGACGTCGAGCACGGACCCGCGGAAGATGAAGGCGAGCCGGTGGCAGCGCTCGGCCTCGTCCATGTAGTGGGTGGTGACCAGGATCGTGGTGCCGACGCGGGACAGGTCGTGGATCTGCTCCCAGAACTCGCGGCGGCTGACGGGGTCCACGCCCGCCGTCGGCTCGTCGAGGAAGAGGAGCGGGGGCTCGTGGATGGTGGCGCAGGCCAGCGCCACCCGCTGCTTCCAGCCGCCGGAGAGGGTGCCGGCGATCTGGTCGCGGCGCCCGCCGAGCCCGATCTTGCGCAGCACCTCCTCGACGCGCGCGGCGCGGACGCGAGGCGTGACGCCGTACAGCCCGGCGTAGAAGCGCAGGTTCTCGTGCACGGAGAGGTCCTCGTAGAGGCTGAAGCGCTGGGTCATGTAGCCGATGCGCTCCTTGATCCGCTCCGCCTCGGTGGCCACGTCATGGCCCACCACCGTCCCGCGGCCGCCGCTGGGGTCGAGGATCCCGCACAGCATGCGGATGGTGGTCGACTTGCCGGCGCCGTTCGGCCCCAACACTCCGAAGATCTCGCCGCGGTTCACCCGCAGCGAAACGTCCTTCACCGCGACGAAGTCGCCGAAGCGGCGGGAGAGGTGCTCGGTCACGATGATCGGCTCGGCTCCGGTGGAAAGCTGGGCGGGGCTCATCGCCGGGCCTCGCTGGGCTGGGGCGTGCGCTCGATGCGCGCGAGCGCCGGGACGCCGGCGTGCAGCTCCTCGCGCGGGTCCTCCACGTCGATCCGGACGCGCACCACCAGGTTCGCGCGCTCGCGAGGGCTGAAGAGGTAGCGGGGGGTGAACTCGGTCGTGCGCGCCACGTCGGAGACTGTCCCGCGGAAGGTCTCGCGCGCCGCGTCGACGCGCACCGTCGCGGCCGCTCCCACGCGGACGCCGGCGAGATCTTGCTGGGCGACGAACACGTCGAGGTACGGGCGGCGGGTCTCGCCCAGGATCACCGCGGGCGTCCCGGCGGCCAGCACCTCGCCGGGCTCGGCGGTGGTGTCGAGCACCACGCCCGCGGCGGGGGCGCGCAGCACCGAGCGCGCGAGCCGCGCCTCCTCGGCGGCCAGCGCCGCGCGGGCGGAATCGACGCGCGCCTTGGCCTGGCGCAGCTCGGAGGCGCGGGCTCCGTTCTTCTGGGCGGCCAGGCGCTGCTCGAGCGACTCGCGCTCCGAGCGCGCATGCGCCGCCTGCGCCTCGGCGTCGTCGAGCTGCGCCTGGGGGACGACGCCCGTCTGCCGCAGCCGCCGGGCCCGCTGCAGCTGCTCGTTGGAGGTGGTCTCGGCCGCCCTGGCGCCGCGGAGCTGCGCCTCGGTGGCGAGCACGTCCTCCTCGCGCGTGCCGGAGCGGAGCAGGTCGAGCTGCGCCTGCGCGGCCTCGGCGTCCTGCGCGCGCGCGTCGCGCACCGGCCGCTGCAGGGCGTCGTCCAGCGCCCCCAGGAGCTGGCCGGCCTCGACGCGCTGCCCGCGCTGCACGTACAGCTGCGCCAGCCGGCCCTGCACGTCGAACCCGAGCTGCCTCTCGTGCAGCTCGACCACCCCCTGCAGCTCCGCGGCGCCGTTCCCGCGCCCGCTGCACGCCGCCAGCACCGCCGCCCCGACCAGCCACGCATTATTTACCATACGACCAATAATAAACGAGCCGCGATGCCGATGTCAACCTGTCCTGGCGGCCGCGCACGGCGCGGTGCGTGACTAGAAGCGTTTCAGAGGAGTGCGGAAGGGACGGAAGCGCGGAAGAATTTTGGTTTTTCTCCGATCGTGCGCGCGCGTTCGATCGAGAGCGCAACCAAACCTTCCGCCCTTCCGGATCTTCCGCGCTCCCCAGAAACGCTTTTCGTCAGTTCCGCGTCGGGATCTGCAGCGGGCTCGGGTCAGGGGTGGAGGGCGCGGATCGCGCCGGCGCCGTCAGCGACGTAGATCGTCTTGTCCGCGGCGCGGAAGAGGCCGAGGGGAACGCCGAAGCCGGCGGAGCCGCCCGAGCCGTCGGCCATGGCCGGGCTCCCGCTGCCCGCCACCGTCTGCACGATGGAGGTCGCCGCGTCGATCCCGGGGACCAGCCGGCGGATGCGGTGGCTGCCGGGGTCGGAGAAGAGCAGCCCCGTCCCGTCCCACACCGCGCCGCCTTGGGGCTGCAGGAGCGCGGAGGCGCCGGCGCCGTCCTGATATCCGTCGGTGGGGCCGCCGGCCAGCGTCGTCACGGTGCGCTGCGCGTCGGCGGCGATCACCTTGATCTTCACCTGCCGCACGCCGGGGCTGGAGCAGATCACGAAGATGCGGCCGTCGTCCGCGGCCGCCACGGCGGTCGGGAACGGGAACAGCGCCTGGCTCGCCGGGAGGCCGTCGGTGTCCGGATCGCCTCCGGGATTGCCGAGCGTGCTGACCGCGCCCGTGGCGGGATCGATCGCGCGCACGACGTGGTTCTGCTGGTCGCCGACCAGGAGCCCCCACTTCGAGCTGAACGACATTCCCATCGGGTAGCTGAAGCGCGCCGCGGTCCCGACCCCGTCCTGCGACCCGTACAGGGTGCAGCTCCCCGCGAAGGTGGTCACGGTGCGCGCCGGGTCGGCGCCGATCTTCCGGACGCAGCTGTTGAGCGTGTCCGCCACGAAGACGTTGCCGGCGGCGTCCGCCCACACCGACGAGGGGTTCGCGAAGTGGGCGCTGTCGCCGGAGACGGGTTGCCGATCGGAGCCGGGGATGCCCGTGCCGGCGTACGGCGCGCTCTGACCGACGCGGTGGATCTGGTGGCCGCGCGGATCGGAGTAGACGAACGAGCCGTCGGGAAGCTGCGCGAGGCTGCTCGGACCCGGCAGGGCGCTCGCCAGCGTCGCCACCGACGCCGCCCACGCGGCCAGCGGCTGGCCGTACAGCGGCGCGCGGGGCGTCGAGAGCTGCGCCGGCACGGACAGACCGAGCGCCGACTTGAACAGGTTCGCGACCATCCGCTCGATGCGCGGGTCGCGCTTGCCGTGGTACGGCCCGGTGGCGAAGTCGTCCACTCCGAGCGGGAAGTAGATGGAGCCGGCGCCGAACACCAGCGCGCCGCTGGGCGCCCGGTAGACCACTGCGTCCGAGGCGCCGGGGCGGTTGAAGATGTCGACCACCGGCGAGGTCGCCACCACCGTCGCCGGGCCGGGCGTGTCGTTCTCGAACCGGCGGTCGTACTCGTAGCCGACCAGCCCCGGCACGTGATCGCCGTCGTGGAACCCGGTGCCCTCGTAGACGAAGCTCGATGCGCCCTGCACCACCCACGCCTGTCCGAAGAGCACCTGCTCCTCGTACATGGTGCCGACCAGCGCCTCCTCGTCACGGTTGATCGGCGCGTCGCGGTAGCGGCCGGTGCGCTGCACCGGATCGCCGGCGAGCGGGTCGGTCTGCGGGCGCACCTTGTAGCAGGTCATCAGTCGCGCGTTCCCGTCGGCGCCCGGGTTCTCCAGCCGCACCTTCCAGTACGCGGCGTTCGCGCCGAAGAAGAAGAAGTGCGTGCCGGCGTCGCGCGCCGACTCGACCGCGTCGCGCTGCCGGCCGTCCCAGTATTCGTCGTGCCCCACGCTGAGGAACGCGCCGTGCCGCCGGAGGGAGCCCATGCCTTCGCGCGTCACGTCCAGGTTGGTGGTGTAGCTGGCGTCGTAGCCGCTGCGTTCCAGGAAGCTGGCCATGTGCGCCTCGTAGCGGAGCACGTGGCCGGCGCCGTAGTCGTGGATGTAGGGGCGGTCGAAGCTGACCTTCACGGCGAAGCGGCTGGAGAGGCCGAGCTGGTCGTCGTAGAGCGATTCGCCCATCCAGCGGTTGTAGGCCTGGTAGGTGGTGACGCTCGCCTGGAAGTAGAGGTCGCTCATCCGGTCGTCCTTGACGACCAGCGGGACGTAGGTGCCGTAGGGGAAGGGCTCGTCGCGCAGGATGCGGACGAGGTACAGGCCGCTGACGGCGTCGGCCGGCACCTGGACGGTGAACGTCGGCGACCAATGGCACTGGACCAGGCCCGTGCCCGGGTCGGGCGGGCAGGCCGGCTGCGGTCCCGCGCTCGCCGCTCCCTCGGCCAGCTTGCGCGCGCCCGCGCC
Organism: Myxococcales bacterium; assembly: GCA_036393595.1. Lineage (GTDB taxonomy): Bacteria > Myxococcota > Myxococcia > Myxococcales > 40CM-4-68-19 > VBKO01. The sequence continues at coordinate 4,422 of DASWGQ010000320.1, forward strand.
GCCGTACCAGCCCAGGCGGTAGAGCGCCCAGCGCACGCCCATGGTGCCGCCCGCCGTGGCGGGGATGTTCGCCATCACCTGGAGGCTCTCGCCTGCCTTGGCCGAGACCCGATCCGCATAGGCCTCGACGTGCACCGGCCGGTTGGCGGCGCCCGAGCCGGACGGAGCGCCGTCGCCGCGGATGAGGGCCCAGCCCGGGTCGCCGGGCAGCGCGTTCTCCGCGGGGATCGGGTTGACGTACCCCGCCGGGCGGTCCTGCGGATAGGTGCCGCCGGGCCCGCCGTCGACGCCGCCGTCGATCGGCTGGATGCCCCCGCTCTTCGAGCACGCAAGGAACGCACAGACCGCTGCCGCCGCGCACCAGTTCCGCATGGCCGGAAGCTGGGCGCTCGCCCCTCCGCCGGCAACCCCGCCTGGCGACGGGGCTTTGTGAAGCGGCGAACGAGTGTGGAACGCCCTTGCCCTACCGGAGATCCAGGATCGGCCACTCGTACGCGCGGGCGTGGGCCCGCAGGCGCGGGTCCGGGTTCACGGCGGTCGGCCGGCCGACCACGGCGAGCATCGGGTAGTCGGAAAGGCTGTCGGAATAGGCGTGGGACAGATCCAGCTTCAGCCCGTGCTCGACGCAGTAATCCCGGATGCGCCGCGCCTTGTGCGCGCCCTCCACGATGGGCGGGATCACCTTGCCGGTGGCGAACCCCTCGACGAACTCGAGCGAGTTGGCGATCAGGTCGTCCGCGCCGAGCAGCCGCACCAGGGGGCGCATGGTGATGTCGATGGCGCCGGTGCAGAGGACGATCTTGCAGCCGCCCCGCCGCGCCTCGGCGAGGATGTCCATCGCGCCGGGGTACACCGCGGGCGCGAGCACGTCCTCGCACAGCCGGTCGGCCAGCTCGATCAGCCGGTCCTCGCTGAGGCCCCGGTACGATCGGTAGAACAGCTCGTTGAAGACCTTGCGGTTGTAGAGATCGGCGGCCTTGTACAGCGGCGCCATCGCCAGGCCCTTGACGATCCGCCCCAGCGCGCCGAGCACCGTTCCGCGGTTGAAGACGTAGTAGGCGTACGCGTGCGCCACGTTGGTCTTGACCAGCGTGCCGTCCACGTCGAAGAAGGCGCCCCGGTCCCACCGCGCCTGCGGCCGGGCCTCGGCCTGCACGGCTGGAGCGTATGCCATAACGTCCGCGCTGTGAAAAGCGTAGGGCCGCCCCAGGGGCGGCCGCTACCGCCGGCGGCCGAACAGGCGGAGCAGCATGAGGAACAGGTTGATGAAGTCGAGGTACAGCGTGAGCGCGCCGTGCAACGCCAGCCGCTCGTCGCCCGCGTGCGCGTATCCCTTGATCTTCTGCGCGTCGTAGGCGGTCAGGCCGGTGAAGACCACCACGCCCGCGCAGCTCAGCACGAACCCCAGCGCGTCCGAGCGGAGGAAGATGTTGACCACCAGCGCGATGAGGACGCCGATGAGGCCCATCATGAGGAACTGGCCCCAGCCGGTGAGGTCCTTCTTGGTCAGCGTGCCGTAGGCGCTCATCGCGGCGAAGGTGCCGCCGGTGATGAAGAAGGTGG
>DASWGQ010000321.1:0-19555 GCA_036393595.1 Myxococcales bacterium
GCGTCGGCGCCCGCGCCGGCCTCGATCGGCTCGACGGCGATCTTGAGCGGCATCGAGACGAGCTGGTCGCCTTCCTCGACGTTCGCCCCCGGCTCCCGCTTGACGCGTCCGGTGCAGCCGGTCCGCGAGACCGTGCGCAAGAGGAAGTACCCCTTCACCACCTCGCTCTCGGTCACCTCGTCCTTGCCGCGCACCTCGAAGAACTGCCCCTGGAAGGGGGCGCCGCCGTCGAACGCGCAGTTGAGGGTGTCGTTGGGCAGCGCCAGCGTCACGCGGCCGGTCAACCCCGGCAGGCGCATCGCGAGCGATCGGGCCAGAGCGCGCGCGCCGTCCTTCACCTCGCCCGGATCGAAGTTGCCCAGCGCCTGGACGCCGTCCGGCAGCGCGCCGCCGGACAGCTTCGCTTCCAGCCTCTGCGCGAGCTGGCGCGCGCCCGCTTCCACCTGATCGTCGTCCCCGACCTTCACGCTGTCCGCGAACGCCACCTGCGCGGTGGTCGAGTCCATCGCGCGCAGCGAGACGCTGTATCCGCGCGAGGTGGTCTGCACCGCGCCCACCGCGATCCAGCGCGCGCCGACCAGCCTGGCCAGCTCGATCTGCACCTCGTCGCTCATCGCGCCGGACTGGGCCAGCGCCTGCTCCTTCATCACCCGCGCGAGCTGCTGGCGCTCGACCACGCGCAGCGCGCCGTCGGCCACCAGCTGCGCGATCAGCGCATCCTCGGCGGCGTTCGCCAGCTCCGGGGCGGCGCCTCCCCGCGCCTCGACCGCCGCGATCGCCAGCGTCCGATCCTTGGGAGGCTCGGCCGCGGCGGCGAGCGCGGCGCAGCAGAGGAAGACGGTGACGCGCTGGCGCAGAGCATCGTGCATGTCGATCCCGCGGGACCTCGGAGTGCAGGTACGGTACCCCAGGACGGCGTGTGCGCCGCAAGCGGCCACCGCGCTCGACCCGATGTGGGACAAGGTCGTCCGGCGCCCTCCAGGAGCCCCTTTCCGGCCGCCTTGCGAGTAAGTTGACCGTAGTTCCGGCGCGGTGCTAGCGATCGATGCGGATAGTGCCACGCACTCGAAAGCCGCCGGAAAGACACGCCATGACCTCGCCCGTTCGCAGTGCCCGCGCCATCAGCGCGCTCCCTGTAGCCCTGCTCTGCGCCTGTGGATCCGTGCCGGTGCGCGTCCCGGTCATGCGCCCCGCCGAGATCAACATGGTCGCCTACCAGAGCGTCGCGGTGGGCGAGATGCGCGGCCGCGGCAACACCATCATGGGCGACTCGCTGGAGGAGGCGCTGCTCGGCACCAACCGCTTCCAGGTCCTCGACCGGCAGCACATGAGCTCGATCATGCGCGAGTTGTCCCTCTCCGCCAGCGACCTGGCGGATCCGAGCAAGGCCGCGAAGCTCGGCAAGGTGATGACCGCGGGCGCTCTCATCTACGGCGACGTGGACGAGCAGTACCGCGAGGTCCCCTCCGAGGACCGCATCAAGAACAAGGATGGCACCATCACCGTCATCTACAAGCTGCGCGGCGAGACACGTACGCGCGCGACCTTCAAGATCGTCGACGTGGCCACCGGCCGGCTGATCATCGCCAAGACGTACGAGGAGCGGCGCGACGACACCAACTCCGGGTACAACAGACGCCCCGAGCCGATCGACCGCGACGCGCTGGAGCGCTCGGCCCGGCGCGGGGTGCTGGAGCGCTTCATGCGCGCCATCGTTCCGCACCAGGAATACGTGACCGCGAGCTTCCAGAAGGACTCCGACATCCCGCAGCTCGAGGGCGGCATCGGCTGGGCGGAGCGCGGCGAGTGGAAGAAGGCCCAGGCGACCTTCTCCCAGGCGATCGCCGACGGGCAGAAGAACCCCAAGATCAAGAGCGAGCAGCTCGCCAAGGCGTACTGGAACCTGGGCCTCGCCTACGAGTACGCCGGCGACTACGATAGCGCCACCGCCACCGTGCAGAAGGCGTACGAGCTGTCGAACGACAAGGACATGCTGCGCGAGCTGGACAACATCAGGCGCCTGCAGGACGAGGCGAAGCGGGTCTCCGAGCAGACCGCCGCCTCGGTGGTGGGTGGTGCGCAGTAGCACCGCCACCCGCGGAGCTCGCGCCGCGCTCGGCGCGATGATGCTGCTCGCCGCCTGCGCGGCCGAGGCGCCCGCGGTGGTCAAGACGGCCTCGTCGCCGAAGACACCGGGCTGGCTGGTGAAGGTGCCGCAGGAGGGTGAGACGCTGTACTTCTCCGGGGCGCGCGAGGGCGCCACCTCGCTCGAGGAAGGCACCGACGCGGCGATGCAGGTCGCCCGCGCCCACGCGGCCGAATACATCGGGGTGGACGTCACCTCCGAGCACAACGACGTGATGTCCACCGACCTGGGGTCGGACCGGGTGCAGGACACGGTCCAGGGGCGCGCCACCGCGCTCATCCGCAGCGCGCGCATCGCCGACGTGTACTACGAGAAGTTCTCGCGCAAGGCGGGCGCCACCATCATCGACCGCTTCGACGTGTGGGTGCTGATCAAGATCTCGCGCGCGGAGCTCGACGGCGAGCGCGCGCGCCAGCAGGAGGAGCAGAAGCACACCGCCCTGGCGGCGCTCTCGCGCCTGCGCGAAGGGCAGGCGCAGGAGCGGCAGGGCAACGTGCTCGCCGCGCTGGTGCGCTACCGCGACGCGGTGGCGCAGACCCGCGCCCTGCCCCAGCAGATCGACCTCTCCGACCCGCAGCTGCGCACCTCGGGCCAGCTCCGGCAGGCGGCCGAGGACGCCGCCGCCAAGGCGCAGGCCCGGGCGCGCCGGGCGGTGCTGGTGGCGCCGGACTGGGCGGCCGGCTCGGTCGCACAGGCGCTGTCCTCCAAGGGATTCACCGCCATCACCCAGCCGGAAGGCTCGGAGCGGCAGGCGCTCGATACCGCTCGGGCGCAAGGAATGCCGTGGGTGATCGTGGTGAAAGGGACCACGGTGCCGGGCGGACGCGTGTTCAGCCAGGTGGCCGCCACCGCTTCGCTGGACGTCCGGGCTCTGGAGAGCCAGAGCGGCGCGGTGGTCGCCTCGTCGGTGAAGCAGACCAAGGGGGTGGGGCGCACCCCGGAAGCGGCGCAGCAGGCGGCGGCCAACGAGGCCGGCGTCGCCGCCGGAACCGATCTCGCGGCAGCGCTCGTGGCGAAGGAGAACGCAGGTCTCTGAAGTTCATCGCGGGCCTCGGCGGGCCGCGGCAGGAGTGGATGTCACAACGTCCGCGCTCTGAAAAGCGTAGCGCCGCCCTATCGGCGGCGACTAACCGGAGGAAGCACGTGAAGAAGGTCATCGGGATGGCAGTCGTCGCCGCGGCGCTGGCCGCGTGCGGCGGCGAGAAGAAGCCGGACATGTCGAACCAGATCCTGCACGCCAACGGCCCCGACTGGGTCAACCGCGGGTCGGGCGCGTTCGGCGGCGAGAAGGGCAAGATCTTCTACGGCGTGGGCATCGCGAGCGGCATCCGCAACGCGGCGCTGCGAAGGTCCACCTCCGACTCCCGCGCGCGCAGCGAGATCGCCAAGACGCTCGATACCTACGTGGCGGTGCTCAACAAGGACTACCAGGCCTCGACCACCGCCGGCGACATGAGCGCCTCGAACGAGGAGCAGCACGTCCAGCAGGCGCTGAAGACGTACTCGCAGATGGAGCTGTCGGGGGTCCTGATCGTGGATCACTGGGTCGACACCGACGGGACCGAGTACTCGCTGGCGCAGCTCGACATGGATACCTTCAAGAACAACCTGGACAAGATGAAGGAGCTGAACGCCAGGGTCCGCGACGCGGTGCGCGCCAACGCGGACAAGGCGTTCGACGAGCTGTCGGCCGAGGAGGCCAAGCGCCAGTAAGCACATGCGCCCGGTGGTCGCGCTGCTCCTCGCGCTCTGCGCCTGCGGCGGCAACGCGCCGCAGAGGCCCGCGCCGAGGCTGAACCGGTGGGGCAAGCCGCTGTCGTCCCGGCCGGTGCCGGACTGGGTCGACAAGCTCCCGGAGTCGAGCAGGACGCGGGTGGTGGCGGTCGGCCGCAGCGGGCCCACCTTCTGGCCGCAGGATGCGCTGAGCAACGCGCGCGAGGACGCGCGGGGGAAGGTCGCGCTGCAGCTCGCCGCGCACGTCGAGCGCTACGGCGCCGCGGCCGACGCGTCCGGGCGCGCGGCGCGCGCGGTGGACATCGACAAGGAAGCGACCGACGTCCTGCTGCGGAACGCCCGCATCGAGGCGACCTGGGTGGACGAGGCGGGGGACCGCGACGAGCCGGGCTCGGTCTGGGCGCTGGCCGTGCTGGACCTGGACGCGCAGGGCCGCCCGGCGCAGGCGGCGGCGGGGAAGATGGTGAAGGGGAACGCGATGCCGCCCTGGCTCGAGCGGCTGCCCGGCTCTCCCGGCAAGGTGTACGCGACGGGCTATAGCGGGCCCACGTTCCGTCCGGAAAAGGCGGTCGACTACGCCGGGGACGCGGCGATCGACAACCTCGCCGCCACCCTCCGCAGCCGGGTGCAGGCCTACCAGCTGCTGGTGCAGAACGCGACCGGGCTCTCGGTAGACGAGTTCAGCCACACCGAGGATCCGGAGCAGTCCTTCCGGGAGCTGGTGCAGAAGGGCGCGCGCATCGAGCAGGTCTGGGTGGACGAGGACGGAGTCCGCCCCGGCGATCCCCCGGGCAGCGCCTGGGCCCTGGCGGTCATCGAGGTCCCCACCACCGCCGGCAGCTACCAGCCCGTCGAGAACCCGGACATCGGGCCCGCCCTCGACAAGCAGGGAAACATCCCGGCTTCCCAGTCCAGCGAACAGCCAGACAACTAAGACGTCGTTTGTCAGAGCTTCTCGTCGATCTGCGCCGTCTTGCGGAGGGTGGCGAGGTAGTTCCCCCGCTCCTTGAAGACGGAGTCGTTGGCCAGGCGGCTGCGGAGCTCCTCCTTCACGTCGGCGAGCGGCTTCGGCGGGATGTTGCGCCGGTCCTCGACCAGGACGAGATGGTACCCGGAGCCCGTGCGAATCACGGGGCTCACCTCGCCGGGCTTGAGCGCGAACGCCGCTTGCTCGATGGCGGGAAGCATCAGCCCGCGGCGGAAGTAGCCGAGATCGCCGCCCTGTTTCGCCGTCGGCCCCTCGGACATCTCGCGCGCCACCAGCGCGAAGGTCTCGCCCGCCTTCACCCTGCGCAGCGCCTGCTCCGCGCGCGCCAGCGCTGCCGCCTGCTGCGCGGGGTTCGCGTTTTGCGGCACGGGCACGAAGATGTGGCGCGCGCGGACCTCGTACTCCGCGTTGTGCGCCTCGGTGGCGTAGGCGGCCTGCACCTCCTCGTCCGTCACCTTGCGCGCCTTGACCTTGAAGCGCAGCACCTCCGCCATCATCGTCTGCCGCCGCACGGTGTCCCGCGCCGTGTCCCAGGCGATCCCCTGCTGCTCGAGCGCCTGGCGGAAGTCGGCCAGCTCCATGCCCTGCTGCCGGGCGAGCTGCTCGAGGGCGCGCTGCAGCTCCTCCTCCGACACCGTCAGCCCGAGGGTGCTCGCTTCCGACTCGATGAGCTTCTCGTCGATCAGCTCGGTGAGGCCCCGGTGGAGCAGGTCCGCGCGCTCCTTGTCGCGGTGCGTTCCCGGGGCCTGCTGCATGACCCGGGTCAGCTCCGGCCCGATGCGCTCCTCGACGTCGGAGAGCAGGATGGGCTGGCCGTTCACGATCGCCGCGATGCGCTCCTTGATCTCCGCGCGGGCGGCCGCGGCGCAGAGGAGCACGGTGAGGAGGACGCGCTTCATCGAGCGGAGTCTATCTCAGCAGCGAGAAAGCCGCCTCGTTGATCTCGATCCGGGCGCCCTTGCGCACCTGCTCCAGCAGCTGCCGCTCGGCCTGGGCCTGCTTCTCGGCGAATGCGCGCCGGGCGACCTCTTCCTTGACCTCGTTCAGGGCGCGCTTCCGCGGCCCGCGGCGTCCGAGCAGCTTGAACAGGTGGTATCCGTAGCTCGTCTGCACCACTCCCGACACCTGCCCGGGCCGGAGCGAGAAGCACGCCTCGTCGAAGGGCTTGGGCATGGTGCCGCGCGCGAACCAACCCAGGTCCCCGCCGCGCTGCGCGTCCGGCGAGCGGCCGTGCGACTTGGCCAGCTGCTCGAAGGAGGCGCCGGCGCGGATCTGGTCGAGCAGGCTCTTCGCCTCCTCGGCCGTCGCCACCAGGATCTGCTGCGCGTGCACCTCTTCCTTGACGTCCAGCTCGGAGCGGTGTTGGTCGAACCACGCGCGCACCTCGGCGGTGGAAGGTTTCTCCCCGCGCGTCTGCTCCGCGACCCACTTCTCCGCGAGCAGGCGCTCGCGCATGTCCTCCGCGAGCTGCTCGGCGGTCTGGCCGTCCTGCGCGAGCCGTTCCGCGAACGACTCGCCCGAGCCGCGCGCCGACTCCGCGAGGGCGTCGATCGCGGACTGCACCTCGGCGTCGGTGACCACCACCGCGGCGGCCCTGGCGCGCTGTCCCAGGAGCGCGCGGTCGATCAGCGGATCGAGCAGCGCGCGCGCCAGGCGGGGCAGGTCCTTGGGCTCGATCTTCGACGGGGTGGGGAAGCCGTCGACCACCTGCGACCCGGCCCCCCGGCGGGCGCGATCCAGCTCGCGCTGCAGGGCGGAAACCGGAATCGCGGTCCCGTCCACCACCGCGACCGTCGGCGCGGGTGCGGCGGGCGGCGCCTTCTTGCGCGCGCAGGCCAGGATCAGCAGCGCGGCCGCCGCCCAGCGCCAGCCAGCCGCAAGCCGCATCAGTTCCCGCCGATCTTCGCGGCCGCGGGAGCGGGCGACGCTTGCGGGCTCGCGACGGGCGCCGGGGCCGTCTCGGCGTTCACCTTCGCGAGCTCCGCCTCGTCGATCGAGACCTTGCCGCCGTCGCGCAGCTTCTTGACGAACTCGTCGTACTGCTTGCTCCGCCGCTCGCGCGCCATGCGCCCCCGCACCGTCTCCTTCGACTCGTCGAAGGTGCGGTTGAGGGCGACCGTCTTGACCTGCAGCTTCACCACCTCGACCCCGGCCGCGGTCTCCAGCGGGCCGGCGACGTCGCCCGGGTTCTTCAGGTCGAAGGCCGCGTTGGCGAGCTCGGCGCCGTGCGACCTGGTCAGCTCGTCCTTGCTGAGGAAGCGCAGGTCGCCGCCCATCGGAGCGGAGAGCGGGTCCTTGCTCTCCTTGATCGCGGCCGCCTGGAAGGCGTTCGCCTCGCCCTTCTTCTCGCGCGCCTGGATGTCCTTGATCAGCGCGGAGGCTTTTGCCCTCGCGTGCGCCTTCTCCTTGGCGTCCTTGGCGGGGAGGAAGATGTGATAGACGCGCGCGCGCTCGGGCTTGACGTAGTCGTCGAGGTGCGCCTCGTAGAAAGCCCTGAGCTCGCCCTCGGGGATGTCCGAACCGCTCATCTTCTCGTCGAGCTGCTTCTTGATGAGCTCCTGGATCATCGCCCGCTTGGTCGCGTCGCGCACCGCGGGCGACTTGTCCAGGCCTTGGCGCTGCGCCTCCTGGGCGAGGAGCTCGTTGCGGATGAGCGCCTCGAGCAGCTCCTTCTTGCGCTCCAGCGTGCCGTAGCGGGCGCGCAGGAACGGGCTCTGCTCGTCGATCCGCCGCTTGAACTCCTCCGCGGTGATCACCTCGTCGCCGACGTGCGCGACCGCCGGCCCGGAAGAGGCCTTCTTGCACGCAAGCGGCGCAAGCGCGCCCAGGGCGCAGGCGGCGAGGGTCAAGGCGTGCCTGGTTTTCATGCGGACGGTCCTTTGCTCGAGAGAGGGGCGAGATACCACCTCTGAACCGCTGACGGGAAGGGGCTAATCCTTCAGGCCGCGCAGCGGCGCAGCTCCTGGACCAAGGTCCGTGCCGCCTCGAGGACCGTGGCGGGCTGGGGAGGGGGCGGGGCCGTGCCGGGCAGCGGTGCGGGCGGCTGCTCGATCGCCTGCACCAGCTCCATGCCCGGGGTGAGGCGGTACCGGCCTTTGCCCTTGGCGACCAGCTGGGCGAGCTTCCCGGAATCGAGCGCCGCGTCGGGCCCGAGCTGCGCGATGAGGCGCCCCGGACCCCATTTCAGGCCGCGCATGCGCAGCGCGCGCAGCTGGTTGCGCAGGTCCATCACCTCGACCAGCGCATCGACTTCGGAGGGCGGCTCGCCGCAGGTATCGCGGACCTCGCCCTTCACCTCGTAGAGCTCCTCCTCGTTCGCGGCCGAGGCGAACCGCTTGTAGAAGAAGAGCCGCTGCTGGACGTCCGGGACGTACTCCTCCGGGATCAGCGCGGGCACGGGCAGCTCGACGTCGGGCTCGAACTCCTGCCGCGGCTCCTCGCCCTTGAGCTGCGCGACCGCTTCCTCCATCAGCTGCGTGTACAGGTCGAAGCCCACCGACGCGATCTGGCCGCTCTGATCGGGCCCGAGGAGGTTTCCCGCGCCGCGGATCTCCAGGTCGTGCGAGGCGATCTGGAAACCGGCGCCCAGCTCGGTGAACTGCTGGAGGACCTGGAGCCGCTTCTGCGCGTCGCGCGTCATCGGCCGGCGGGCCGGGACCAGGAGGTAGGCGTAGGCGCGCTCGCGGCTGCGGCCGACGCGGCCGCGGATCTGGTAGAGCTGCGAGAGCCCGAAGTGGTCGGCGCGGTCGACCAGGATGGTGTTGGCGCTGGGGATGTCGAGCCCCGACTCGATGATCGCCGTGCACAGCAGCACGTCGGACTTGCGATCGATGAAGTCGGTCATCACCTCTTCCAGCTTGCCCTCCGCCATCTGGCCGTGGGCCACGGCGATCTCCGCCTGCGGCACGAGCTTCGCCAGGTAGTCGTAGACCCCGCGGATCGACTCGATCCGGTTGTGCAGGAAGAAGACCTGCCCGCCGCGCGAAAGCTCCCGCTCGATCGCCTCCTTGATGGTCGCGCCGTCGAACTTGCTCACGAAGGTGCGGATGGCGCGGCGGTCCACCGGCGGCGTGCCGATGATGGAAAGGTCGCGCACCCCCATCATCGCCATGTGCAGGGTGCGCGGGATCGGGGTCGCGGTGAGCGTGACCACGTCGACCAGCTTGCGCAGCTTCTTCAGCTGCTCCTTGTGCTTGACCCCGAACCGCTGCTCCTCGTCGATCACCACCAGCCCCAGGTCCTTGAACGACACGTCCTGCGAGAGCAGCCGGTGCGTGCCGATCAGCACGTCGACCTTGCCCTCGCGCGTGCGCAAAAGGATCTCCTTCGCCTCCTTCGCAGTCTGGAACCGGCTGATCATCTCGACCGTGATCGGATAATCGGCGAACCGCTTGGCGAAGGTGTGGTGGTGCTGCGAGGCGAGCACGGTGGTGGGGACCAGCACCGCGACCTGCTTCTTGTCCTCCACCGCCTTGAAGGCGGCGCGCAGGGCCACCTCGGTCTTGCCGTACCCCACGTCGCCGCAGACCAGCCGGTCCATCGGCCGGGGCTTCTGCATGTCCGCGAGCACGTCCTCGATGGCCTTCGCCTGGTCGGGCGTCTCGTCGAACTCGAAGTCGGCCTCGAAGGTCCGGTACATGTTGTCCGGCGGAGTGAAGGCGTACCCCTGGTGCGCCGCCCGCGCCGCGTAGATGTCGAGCAGCTCGGCGGCCATCTTGAGCAGCTCCTCCTTGACGCGCGCCTTGCGCTTCAAGAAGGTCTGGCTCTTCAGCGAGTCGAGCCTGGTCTTCGCCGGGTCGCCGCCGACGTACTTCTGGATCTGGCGCAGCCGGTTGACCGGGAGGTACAGCCGGTCCTTGCCGGCGAACTGGAGCAGGATGAAATCGGCGGCGAAGCCGCGCACCTCGAGCCGCGTGAGGCCGTCGTAGCGCGCGATGCCGTGCTCGACGTGCACCACCAGGTCGCCTTCCTTGAGGTCGCGGAAGTCGGCGGCGTCCTCTCCAAAATATCGCGGGCGGCGGGCGGCCTTTCGGGGCCGCGCGCGCGGGCCGAAGATGTCCTCGTCGGAATAGAGGGCGAACCGGTCGTGCTCGTCCACGAACCCCGCGGAGATCTCGCCCGTGAGCAGATGCGCGTGCACCGCGGGGTCGAACAGCGAGGACGGCTCGGGCGGCAGCTCCGGCACGATGCGCGCCATCAGCTGGCGATCGAGCAGCAGCCGGCGCGCCCGCTCCGCCTGGGCGGAGGAATGGCACGCCACCAGCGCGGCGATGCCCCGATCCCGGAAGTCCGCCAGCCGGCGCACCAGGGGCGCCAGCGCTCCGTCCTCCCCGTGGTGCCCGGCGATCTCCGCGCGCAGCTCCGCGGTGGGCTTCAGGGCGAAGTCGATCTCCGGCACGCCCGCCGCCGCGTCGGAGGCGAACCCGAGGCCGCCCAGCTCGAGCACCGCGGCGCCCTCCAGGGTGGGACGCACGTCGCGCTCGTGCAGGTAGTGCTGGTCGGGCGGCAAAGCCAGCTCGCCCTTGCCGCGCGCGGCGGAGAACGAGGCCGAAAGCTCCGTCCACAGCTCGCCCCACTGGCGTTCCAGCTCGAGGGGGTCGTCGAGCACCCACAGCGCCTCCGCAGGGAGGTAGTCGGTGACCGGCTTCAGCCCGCCCGGATAGAAGCCGGGCAGGATGGCCGACAGGCCGGCCGCGAAGAGCGCATCGTCCTGCGAGTGGCTCTGCAGCTCGTCGATCAGCTCGCGCAGGCGCCGGGTGGGCGTCTCCACCGCGTCGGCGGCCGCGCGGACGGTCGCGATGGCGGCCTTCCGGCCGGCCTCGTCGAGCACGATCTCGCGCGCGGGGCACAGGGACACCTCGGCCAGCTCCTTGACCGAGCGCTGCGTCTGCGGGTCGAAGGCGCGCAGGCTCTCGACCGTATCGCCGAAGAACTCGATGCGGACGGGCTGCGGGTCGAGCGGGGACCAGACGTCGAAGACGCCGCCGCGGACCGCGAAGGTGCCGGGGTCCTCGACCAGCGGCACCTTCGCGTACCCCGCCGCGGTGAGCTTCCCCGCCAGCTCGTCCCGGTCCTGCGTCGCCTCCACCGCGAGCTGGAGCGAGCGCGAATCGAGCGCTTCCCGCGGCAGCACCCGGCGGGCGAGCCCGCGGACGGAGAGCACCACTACCCGCGCGTTGCCGAGGTGGAGGTGGAACAAACCCGCAAGTCGCGCCATCGCCGCCTGCGGGTCCGGGGTGAGCCCCTCGTACGGCAGCACCTCGTCGCCGGGGAGGCGGACGATGGCCCTGTCGGCGTCGGACGGCGGCCAGAAGAAGCGCAGGTCCCGCTCGAGCGCCTCGGCGGCCTCCTCGTCGGGTTCCACGCAGACGAGGGGCCGCTTCAGCGCGCGCGCCAGGTGGGCCAGGGCGTAGCCGCGCGAAGCGCCGCGCAAGCCGGTCGCGCGGGCACGTCGGCCGGTCCGGAACGAGGAAAGGAGCTCGGCCAGCGCGGTCGGGCTCCCCGCGCGAGGCGCGAGCGCGGCCTTCAGCGACTCCATCGGGAAGGCGTGGAGTAGGGCCCGGGGGCCGCCAAGTCAAGCCGAGCAGCGGTGCGTGGGTCGCGCCGAAGACGGCCCGGCGCGCGTCACGCCAGGTGGTCCCAGCCGAGCCGCTTCGGCAGGGGGCGCGGCTTGCCTCCCTCGAGCAGGCGGATGCCGCGTCCGGGCACGAAACGGCCGACCAGGGCTGCCGGCGCTCCGATCCGGCGCAGGCGCGAGAGGAGGCGCGCCACGTTCCGCCGGCGGACGGCGAACAGCAGCGCGTAGTCCTCGCCCCCGGACAGCGCGAGCCCGACTCCGGCAGATCGGACGGCGGGGTCGAGCGGGAGCGAGTCCAGGTCGACCTCCGCGCCGCAGCGGCTGGCGGAGCAGACGTGGCCCAGATCGCGCAGGAAACCGTCGCTCACGTCGACCGCCGCGCTGGCCAGGCTGCCGGCCGCGAGACCCGCCTCGACCAGAGGCTCCGGCCTGAGCTGGGCGCGGATGGCCGCCGTCAGGACGCGCGAGGCAGACTTCTTCCCGGGTCCGCGCAGCAGGCGAAGGCCGAGGGCAGCCTTGCCCAGCTCGCCGACCAGGACGATCGCGTCCCCCGGCCGCGCCGCGCCGCGTCCGCGGGGCCGGGTCGCCTCCCCGAGCGCGGAGAGCGAGACCGACCACGCGCCGGCGCGGGTGACGTTCCCCCCGACGAGGGCGCATCCGTGCCGCCGCGCCAGGGCCGCCATGCCGCGGCCCATGCCGCGCGCGGTGCGCAGCGCGTCCGGTCCCGGGCGCACGCCCAGGGCGCAGAGAAACCAGCGCGGCCGCGCCGCGGCCGCGGCGAGATCGCTGAGCGCCGCGGCGAGCGCCTTGTGCCCCACGTCCGCGGGCGCGAACCAGCGCCAGTCGAAGTGGACGCGCTCGACCAGCTCGTCGACCTTCAGGACCAGCTTCCGCCCGGTGGACGGACGCACCACCGCGCAGTCGTCGCCCGGCCCGGACAGCACGCCCGGGCCGGCCGCGCGGGCGTCGCGGGAGAGTCCGAAGGGAGCGAGGAAGGCGTCGATGAGCAGGAGCTCGTCCACTTGGGAGTGCATGCCATGACGTCCGTGCCGTGAAAAGCGCAGCGTGGCGGCTAGTCGCCGCCGATAGGGCGGCGCTACGCTTTTCAGAGCGCGGACGTTATGGGATGCGCTTCAGGCGCCGCGGAGGGACGACTCGAGCGGAGCGCCGGGCGGCTCGATGGGCACCACCAGGGTGAAGACGCTCCCCTTGCCCGGCTCGCTGCGCACCGAGATCCCTCCGCCGTGCGCCTCGACGTAGCTCTTCACGATGGACAGCCCCAGCCCGGCGCCACCGTACTCCCGCGAGGCGGAGGAGTCGGCCTGGAAGAAGGTGTCGAACACCTTCGACTGCAGCTCCTTCGGGATCCCGATGCCGTTGTCCTCGACCTGGATCTGGAAGTAGCCCGCTCCCGCGAACGGCCCCGCGTTCTGCGGCGCCTGCTGCGCCGGCCCGGCGCGCACCGCGATGTGCCCTCCGGCGGGGGTGAACTTCACCGCGTTGGAGAGCAGGTTGATCACGCACTGCCGGATCTTGTCCGGGTCGACGTGCACCCTCTGGATGCTGGGCGAGACCTCGGTGGAGACGGTGAGCTTCTTCTTGAAGCTCTGCGGCAGCACCGACTCGACCGCCGCCTGGAGGACGTCGTTCACGTCCACCACGTTGCGCTGGAGCTGCACGCCGCGCGCCTCGATGCGCGAGAGGTCGAGGATGGAGGAGATCAATCTCAAGAGTGACTCGCCCTTGTCGAGGATGGTCTTGAGATAGTCCTTCTGCTCGTCGTTCAGCTCGCCCGCGAGTCCCGCGAGCAGCATCTCGCTGTAGCCGATCACGCTGGTCAGCGGCGTGCGCAGCTCGTGCGAGACGGTGGCGAGGAAGTTCGACTTGAGGCGGCTCAATTCCTGGAGCCGCTCCAGGGCCTCGGAGAGCTTCTTGTTCTTCTCCTGCACCTCCCGGTAGCTCTCGGTCACGCTCTCGATGTGCAGCTGCGAGGTGATGAGCGCCTTGTGCGAGGTGAAGACCAGCACGTCGACCAGCCGGGCGAAATGGTCCAGCACCTTGCGCACCGTGCTCTCGGGAGCGCGGCGGATGCGGCCGATCAGGTCGCGCGCCTTGGCGAGGTCGAACTCGCCCTCGAGCGACTTGAGGTCCCCTCCCAGGTCGCCCACGTCCTCGGGGAAGAACGGCCCGAAGATGATGCGGCCCAGCATGTCGCCTTCGTAGATGATGGGCAGCATGAGGTAGCGCAGCCCGCTGAAGCAGTTGCGCACCGCGATCTGGGGCTCCTCCAGCGGCCTGATCTTGATGTGCGTCACCGTCTCGGTGCACAGCCGCCGCCCGTTGGGTCCGGTGAACATGTAGGCGCAGAAATCGCCGCTGGCGATCTTGATGTCGACCAGCTTGGTGCCGTTCGCGTCGAAGACCTTGAGGCCGATCTTGTACAGATCGACGAACGTCTTACACACCTGCGTGAACGTCGGCAGGTCGAGCAGCTCGCCGAGGACGAGCTTCTTCTGGAGGATGCTCTCGGCCACTTGTTCCTACGCTCCGCCGGCCATCGACGACGGATCGCCTCCCACACCGGAACCGCCTGCGCCGCTTCCGTTCTTCCCGCCGCCGCGCGGCGGCAGGAGGTCCTCGATGCGGGGTGGGTCGACCAGGCAGCGCCGCACCTCCTCGATGAACGCCTGCCGGTCGAGGCCGATCTTGTCGCGGAGCAGGTAGGTCTTGTCGATCGCCTCGAAGGTCAGGTCGACGAGCGCGAGGAACGTCTCCACCACCCCCTCGCCCTGCACCGCCACCGCTTCGAAGACGGGCTGCTTGTTCTCCCCGCGCATCTTGGCCACCGACTCCGCGGTGGTCGCGTCGCCCAGGTCCTTCTTGTTCCACTGCACCACGCAGGGCAGCGACTCGATGGAGAGACCGTTCATCTTGAGGTTCTCCACCATGTTCATCCAGTACTTGTAGTTCTCCTGCCGCTTGGCGGGCTGGCTGTCGGCCACGAAGGCGATCGCGTCCGCGCCCTGCAGCACGATGCGGCGCGTGGAGTTGTGCATCACCTGGCCCGGGACCGTGAACAGCTTCAGCTTCACCTTCAGGTTGCCGCTCTTGAACACCAGCGGCAGCGTGTCGAAGAACAAGGTGCGGTCGTCGGCCGTGTCGAGCGTCATGAGGTGCCCGCGCAACGCCGGCTGGATGCGCTGGTAGAGCGCGCGCAAGTTGGTCGTCTTCCCGGAGAGCCCGGGGCCGTAATAGACGATCTTGAGCGTCAGCTCCCGCTGGGCCGTGTTGAACTGCACTTATCTCCTCACCTCATGCCTTCGCGACCGGCGCCTGCCGGCCTGACTGCGGCGCGCCGCCCGAGAGCGCGTGCGCGAACAATTCGTCCAGCGTGCTCACCGTCACCACCTGCATCCGGCGGCGCAGCGGCCGCGGCAGCTCGAGCAGGTCCCGGCGGTTCGCCTCCGGGATACAGACGATTCTCACCCCCGCTCGTGCTGCCGCCAACAGTTTCTCCCGAAGCCCGCCCACCGCCAAGACCCTGCCCCGCAGGGTCACCTCGCCGGTCATGGCGACCTCGGCCCTACATGGTCGCCTGCACAGGAGCGACGCGAGCGCACACGCCATGGTCGCTCCCGCGCTCGGCCCGTCCTTGGGGATTGCCCCGGCGGGGACGTGCAGGTGGATCTCGTGCGTCTCGAACCAGTCCGCGGGTACGCCGAGGTCGGGTGCGCGGCTGCGGAGGTAGGAGAGCGCCGCCTGCGCCGACTCCTGCATGACGCTCCCCAGCTGCCCGGTGAGGATCAGCCCGCCCGCCCGCTGCCCGCGGCCGGCCATGGCGGCCACCTCCACGCGGAGGATCTCCCCGCCGTACGGCGTCCAGGCGAGGCCCGTCGCGCAGCCGATGGTCTCCGGTTCCTGCTCGGCGTAGGGAAGGTACCGCGGCGCCCCGAGGAGCGCGTGCAGTTCGCGCACGCGGATGCGCGTCTTCTGCGGCCCTCCTTCGGCCACTCGCAACGCGGTCTTCCGGCACACCGAGGCCAGCTCGCGCGTCAGCTCGCGCAGGCCGGCCTCGCGCGTGTAGCCGCGGATGACGGCGAGCAGCGTCGGGCGGGGGAGCTCAAGCTGGCCCCCGCACAGGCCGTGCTCCGCGAGCAGGCGCGGGAGCAGGTGGCGCTCGGCGATGTGCAGCTTCTCCTCCTCCGAATAGCCGGGGATCCCGATCGGCTCCATGCGATCGCGCAGCGCCGGCGGGATGGGGTCCAGCGCGTTCGCGGTGGCGATGAAGAGGACGTTGCTCAAGTCGAACTCCAGGTCCAGGTAGTGGTCCCGGAAGGCATGGTTCTGTTCGGGATCGAGCACCTCCAGGAGCGCCGAGGACGGGTCGCCGCGGAAGTCGGCGCCGAGCTTGTCGATCTCGTCGAGCACGAACACGGGGTTGAGGGTCCCGGCGTGCTTCATCCCCTGCAGGATCCTCCCCGGGAGCGCGCCCACGTAGCTGCGCCGGTGCCCGCGGATCTCGGCCTCGTCGCGGACTCCGCCGAGCGAGACGCGGACCAGCTGCCGGCCCATGGCGCGAGCGATGCTCCGGGCGAGCGAGGTCTTCCCCACTCCGGGCGGACCCACGAAGAGGAGGATCGGGCCGCGGCCGTCCGGCTTGAGCTTGCGCACCCCGAGCGCCTCGAGGATGCGCTGCTTCGCCTTGGCGAGGCCGTGGTGGTCCTCTTCCAGGGCCTGCCGCGCGCGAGAGATGTCGAGCGAGTCCGCGCTGCGCCGGGTCCAGGGCAGCTCGCAGATCCACTCGAGGTGGGCGCGCAGCACGGCGGCCTCGGCCGACTCGAGCGTCATGGCGGAGAGGCGGCGCAGCGCCTTGTCCGCCTCGTCCTGGGCGGCGCGGGGGAGCTGGGCCGAGTCGATCCGCCGTTTCAGCTCGGCGGCCAGCTCTGCCTTCTCGTCGCGCTCGCCCAGCTCGTGCTGGATCTGGCGGAGCTGCTCGCGCAGGTAGTAGTCGCGCTGCGTCTTGCTGATCTCCTCCTTGGCCTGGCTCTGGATGCGCGCCTGCATGGCCAGGAGCTGGGCCTCCTTCGCCAGCCGCTCGTGGATGGCCTTGAGGCGCTGCAAGGGATCCATCAGCTCGAGCAGCTCCTGGGCGTCCTGCACCTTCATGGAGAGGTTGGCGGCGACGAGGTCCGCCAGCCGTCCCGGGTCCTGCACGCTCGAGAGCAGGAGCAGCTGCTCGGGCGAGATGCCCTTGCCGGTGGCGATCAGCCTTTCAAGATTCCCCTTCACGCTGCGCGCCAGCGCCTCGGCCTCCAGCGCACGATCGCCGCCGTCCGCGAAGGGCAGCTCGTGGATCTTCGTCACCCGCGCGCGCGTGCAGGGCTCGTCGGCGACGATCTCCTCCAGCGTGGCTTTCAGGAGCCCCTGGACGAGCACCTTGACCCGGCCGTCGGGCAGCTTCCGCTGGCGGATGATCTGGCAGATGGTGCCCAGCCGGTACACGCCGTCGGGCGCGCGCGGCGCGTCGTCGTTCCCGTCCCGCTGCGCGACGGCGAACACCACCCGCTGGGCGGCCTTCAGCGCCTGCTCGACCGCGTTCAGCGAGATCTCGCGCGAAACGAAGAGCGGCACCACCATCGCCGGGAACACCACCACGTCGCGCACCGGCAACAGGGGCAGCACGTCCGGAATGTCGAGCTCGCGCCCGACCGCGTCTTCTCCCCCCGCCATGGACCGACTCTACCGCTTCGGAAGGCCAGTCCAGAAGCCTCGCGCCTCCTCGGCCGATCGGACCACCCGGCAGCGCGGGAGGCTCGAGAGGAAACGCCGGCCGTAAGCGCGGCCCGCGATGCGCGGATCGAGCAGGGCCACGATGCCGCGGTCCTGCGCGGAGCGGATCAGCCTGCCGAATCCCTGTTTCAGGGCGAGAGCGGCCTCGGGCAGCTGGAAGGCGGAGAACGGATCCTCGCCGGCCGCGCGCAGCTGCTCGATGCGCGCCTGCACCAGCGGTTCTCCCGGCGAGGCGAAGGGCAGCTTGTCGATCACCACCAGGCTGAGCGCATCCCCCTGCACGTCGACGCCCTCCCAGAAGCTCTGGCTGGCGAAGAGGACGCTGGGCCTGTCGCGGAACGCCTTGAGGAGCTGGGCCTTGGGCCGCTCGCCTTGGAGCAGGACCTGCCAGGGGAGCTCGGGCGCGAGCAGCTCGTGTACGCGGCGCATGTTGCGCAGCGAGGTGAAGAGGGCGAAGGCGCGCCCGCCCGTGATGGGCAGGAGGCCCCGCAGCTCGTCGGCGACGGCGTCGGCGAAGCGCTCGTCCTGCGGGTCCGGCATGCGCTGCGGCAGGTAGATGGCCGCGTTGGCCTCGTAGTCGAACGGGGACGGAAGCACCGCCTCGTCCAGCGGGAACAGCGGCCCGCGCGCGTCCTTGAGCCCCACCCGGCGCGCGAAGTAGTCGAGCGACCCGCCGACGGCCAGGGTGGCCGAGGTGAACACCACGGGCCCCACCCGGTCGTAGAGGTGGTCCTGGAAGATCCCGGCGACGTCGATCGGCGAGGCGTTCAGGAAGAGGTGTCCGGAGCGCTGCTCGGCCCACTGCACGAGCGGATCGGGCGGGGGCGGTTCGTCGTACTCGATGTCCCCCCGCCCGCTCACGGCCTGGGAGGCGCCGAAGAGAAGCAGGTCGGCCGAGAGCGCGAGGCAGCGTCGCTCGAGCAGCTGCGCCTCGTCGCTCCCGCTGCCGGACAGAGCCGCGCCGAGCCCGCGCAACAGCTCGGTGAGGCCCTCCCGCTCGCGCTCGGCCGGCAAAAGCGAGCCGGGCGGCAGTGACCACCGGTCGACATCGCGAGAAAACTTGCCCGACGGCGGCCGGCAGCGCGCCGCCGCCTCGAAGAAGGCCGACCCCTCGCGCAGGAGCCGCTCCCCCAGGTCCTTCGCGGGCTGCGGCGCGGCCGGGACGCGGAGCACGTCGCGCGCGAGCTCCGCGACCCGGAAGCTGGACAGCTGCGCGCCGAAGTTCTCGGTGGCGACCTCCGGCGCGGCGTGCGCCTCGTCGAAGATCACGGCGTCGTAGCGGGGGAGCACCGCCGCGCCGGCGTCGCCCGCGCTCGAGCTGCGCAGCGCGAGGTCGGCGAAGAAAAGGTGGTGGTTGACGATCACCACGTCCGCGTCCGCCGCCTGACGCCGCATGGAGAAGACGAAGCACCCATCGTAGTGCGGGCACTTCTGGCCGGTGCAGGTGTCGGCGGTGGAGTTGACCTCGCGCCAGGTGGCGAAGCTGTCCGGCACGCCGGCGAGCTCGGCGCGGTCGCCGGTGCGCGTCTCCTGCGCCCAGGCGTGCAGCTGGCCGTACATCCCCGCTTCCTCGCGCGCGGCGAAGGTCGGCTGGCGGTCGAAGTGCTCCTTGCGCAAGAGGCACAGGTAGTTCTGCCGGCCTTTCAGGAAAGCGAACCGCGTCTTCACCCCGAGCGCCTGCACCAGCGGCACGTCCTTGTCGGCGAGCTGCTCCTGCAGCGTCTTGGTGGCGGTGGAGATGACGACCTTGAGGCCGCTGCGCGCCGCCGGCAGGAGGTACGCGAGCGTCTTGCCGGTCCCGGTGCCCGCTTCGACCACCAGCGCCCGGCCCTGCGAGAGCGCGCGCTCGACGTGCTCGGCCATGGCGAGCTGCGAGGGCCGCGGCTCGAAGACCGGCAGCGCGCGCCGGAGCTCGCCCTCGAGGAGATCGGAAAGCGACGGCACGCCCGCCGTTCTACCCCGCGAGGGGGGCCAGGGGCACGGGCGTGAAGGAGAGGATGAAGATGATCAGGCTGATGGCCAGCACCGCGCGCCGGCCGGCGGACAGGCGCGGCTCCGACTCGGCCACCGGCGGGTGCTGGTTGAGGAGGATCCCGGTGATGAGGCCCCAGACGGCCCAGCCGAGGAAAGGGGTGAACACGCCGAGGGCGAGGAGGAACGCGGAGAGCGGCGCCGAAACCCAGCGGTGCAGGCGCGGCGAGGCGGCGTACAGGCAGTGCCCGCCGTCGAGCTGGCCGAGCGGGAGGAGGTTCAAGGCGGTGAGCAGCAACCCGAACCAGCCCGCCACGGCCACGGGATGCAGCGCGATCGAGTGCCCCGC
>DASWGQ010000322.1:0-1916 GCA_036393595.1 Myxococcales bacterium
CCCGGCATGGCGGGATGGGATACCAGCGGGATCCTGCGGACGGTCAGCTGGCGCACGCTCTTGCTCGACGCCCAGATCTCCTACGGGAAGTTCATCCTGGCCGGCAACTACAGCAACGTGTACTCGGACAACGTCCAACTCTTCACGGGCGCGAACTGGTACCAGCAGACCTGGTGGGACGCGAACCTGATCGTCGACCCCTGGCCTGGCGTGCGGTTCGGCCTGGAATACGCTCGGACGCTGCAGCGCAAGGTCGGAGGCCCGCTGGCGAACAACTCCCGCCTGTTTTTTGCGGGGTTCTTCCTCTTCTAGTCCGGCGGCCTCACGCGCGGAGCAGGGCCAGGTTCTGCTCCGCGCGTTCGCGGAACTGCGTCGTGGTCCCGGAGAAGGCGACCTGTCCCTTGACCAGGATCAGGTGGCGGTCGCCGATCTCCAGCAGCCGGCGCACCTCCTTGTCCACGATGAGCGCCGCGGTGCCCTCGGAGCGCAGGCGGCGGAGCGCCGCCCAGATCTGCTGGCGGGCGACGGGCGCCAGGCCTTCCGTGGCGCCGTCGAGGATGATCAGCTCGGGGTTCGTCAAGAGCGCGCGGGCGATGGCCAGCATCTGCTGCTCGCCGCCCGAGAGCTGCGAGCCCAGGTGACCGAGACGCTCGCCCAGCCGCGGGAACAGCTCCAGGGCGCGCTCCTGCGACCAGCGCCCGGGCCGCGCCGCCATGACCAGGTGCTCGCGGACCGACAGTGCAGGGAAGATGCCGCGCCCCTCCGGGACCAGCGCGACCCCCAGCCGCGCGATCCGGTGCGCGGGCCAGCCGGTCACCGGCGTCCCGCGGACCAGCACCTCGCCGGAGCGCGCCGCGGTGAGCCCCAGCACCGAGCGGATGGTGGTCGTCTTGCCCATCCCGTTGCGGCCCATCAGCGTCACCGTCTCGCCGGGCGCGACGGCGAGGCTCACCCCGTGCAGGACGTGGCTCGCCCCGTAGAAGGTGTGCAGGTCGCGCGCCTCGAGCAGCGGGGCGGTCACGGCTCCTCCTCGCCCAGGTACGCCTCGCGGACGCGCGGGCTCTCGTGGATCGCGCCGGGCGGGCCGGTTTCCAGCATTCGCCCGTTGACCAGCACGGTCACGGTCTGGGCCACGGCGAACACGGCGTCCATGTCGTGCTCGATGAGCACCAGCGTTCGCTCTCGAGCCACCTCGCGCAGGAGCGCGAGCACCATCCGGGCCTCGTCGTGGCCGAGCCCGGCGAGCGGCTCGTCGACCAGCAGCAGCTCCGGATCGGTGGCCAACATCAGGGCGATCTCCAGCTGGCGCTGCTCGCCGTAGCTCAGCTCGCCCGCGCGCGACAGGCGCCGGCCCGCGAGCCCGCACGCCCGCAGCGCGCCTTCGCCGCGCGCGGCTGCCTCCGGGTCGTCCCGCCGGAAGGACGACGCCGGATTCCGGGAATGCGCCGCCAGCCAGGCGGACTCCGCGCAGGTCAGCTCGGGAAAGAGGTTCGCGGTCTGGTAGCTGCGGCCGATCCCCATGCGGGAGAGGACGTCCGGCGGCGCGCGGGTCACGTCCTGCCCCCGGAAGCGCACGCGGCCGGCGGTGGCGCGCAGCTCGCCCGAGAGCAGGTTGAGCAGCGTGGACTTGCCGGCGCCGTTGGGACCGATGATCGCGTGCACCGTGCCGCGCTCGATGCGAAGCGAGACGCCGTCCACGGCGGCCAGCGCGCCGAACCGGCGCGTGAGGCCCTCGGTCTCGAGCAACCCCTCAGCCACGGCCGCCCTCGAGGAGCCCGGCGACCCCGCGCGGAAGGAAGAGGACGACCGCGACCACCGCGGCCCCCACCACGGCGCTCCAGTGCTCGGTGGCGCGCTCCGCGAAGTGCTCGAGAACGCTCAGGAGCAAGGCTCCCAGCGCCGGCCCGTACAGCGTT
>DASWGQ010000323.1:0-16317 GCA_036393595.1 Myxococcales bacterium
TTGGCGCGGAGGAGATCGCCGAGGGTGCCGAAGCCCTTGCCGGGGGGTGGGGCCTTGCGGCGGTAGGCCTCGTACTCGGAGCGCCCTTCGGAGCGTTCCGCGGAGGTGCGGGAGAGGCGATACCGGCCGCGCTCGTCCAGGTCGATGATCTGCGCCTTGAACTGGGTGCCCACGGGCGTGGTCTTGTGGTTGTCCGATCCGCGCGGCGTGCCCAGCTCCGCGTTCGGGACCAGCCCCTTGCCTTCCGGCCAGGAGACGAACACGCCGTAGGCCTCGACGCGATCGACCTTCGCGTCGACCATGTCGCCCACGCGCGGGCGGCGGCCGCCCGCCTTCTTCTCGGGCGCGGCGGGAGCCTGGGCCTCGTCGTCGGAGATGCGCCGCAGCGCCACGCGCTTCTGCGCGTCGTCCACCGACTCGACCTGCACCCAGATCGGCTCGCCCTCCTTGACCACCTCGCGCGGGTGCTGCACGTGGCGGTTGGCCAGCGCCGAGACGTGCACCAGCCCGTCGACTCCGGGGAACAGCTCGACGAAGGCGCCGAAGGGCTGGAGGCGCACCACCTTCCCTTGCAGCTTCGCGCCCTCCTTGAGCTGCGGCCGCGCCGCGTCCCAAGGGTCCTGCTCGAGCGCGCGCAAGGACAGCGCGATCCGCTCGTGCCCCTTCTCGTCCTTCTCGACGCGGAGCACCTGCACCCGCACGTTCTGCCCGGGCTTCACCACGTCCTGCGCGTGCGCGACGCGCTGGTGCGACAGCTCGGAGACGTGCACCAGGCCTTCCAGGCCGCCCAGGTCCACGAACGCGCCGAAGTCGCGCACCGAGCTGACCGTCCCCTCCAGCACCGCCCCGACCTCGAGCTTCTTGCGCAGCTCCGCGGCCAGCCCGGCGCGCTCCTCCTCGAGCAGCGCGCGCCGCGAGAGGATTGCGTTCCCGCCGCGGATCTCCATCACCCGGAACTTCAGTTTCTGGCCGACGAACTGCGCGGGGTCCTCGACGAAGCGCACGTCGATCTGCGAGGCCGGGCAGAAGGCGCGCAGCCCGCCCAGATCCACCTCGAGCCCGCCCTTGTTGTGCGCGGTCACCGTGCCTTCGACGGGCACCTTCGACTCGAGCGCCTGCTGCAGCACCTCGCGGCCGGCGCCCTTGGGCACCGACCGCGTCATCACCGGAGTGCCGTCGGTCAGCGAGATCACGTAGGCGGCGATGCTTTCGCCGGGCTGCACGGAGAGCTCGCCCTTGTCGTTGCGCAGCTCGCGCAGGTCGATGATCGCCTCGCCCTTCCCTCCCAGGTCGAGGTAGCCGATCTCGGCGCCGACGTGCGCGACGCGCGCCTGGACCTTCTGGCCGAGCCGCAGCTTCTGCGGTTTGTGCGCCGACTTCTCGCTCTCCGCGAACAGGGCGCCGAAGTCGCCGGCCTCGTCGGCCCCCGGCTCCGCGAAAGCGGACTCCGTCACGGGACGCGCCGCGCGCTGCTCCGCACCGGCCGCCGCCTCGCCGGCGGGAGCGTCCGCCGTTTCGCCGGGCGCCGTGGGCGGCTGCGCCGGTTCCTCGGGCTTTCCCAGGGCCGGCCTGCGCACCACCACCGGCATCTTGCGCTCGTCCTTGCGCGGCCGGCGCGGAGGCGGCGGCCGCGGGGCCCGATCCTCCGGGCGCAGCTCGATCGACCCGATGATCTCCGCGAACGTCGGCGCGGCCGGCTTCCGCCGGGCAGGCTCGGCGGGCGGCGAGGCGGGCTTCTTCGGCTCCTTGCGCTCGGGCTCGGGCGGCCGCGAGGCGGCCTTCATGATGTCGTCGAACGACGGCGGCTTCGACTTGTCGGGCATGCGCTGATCGCTTCCGGAGGCGAGAGCCGGGCGTCATACCACGCCCGCCACGGCAGTGTCAGTCGCCGCCTGCAGCCGCCGCCCCCGAAGGCGGCGCTGCGCTTTTGAGAGGCCGTCCGGCGGCGCTGTGCTTTTGGACCGCGCCCTTTCGCGACCTGGTTCAGGGGCGGGGCGCGGCGCGGCGGCGCCCCACCATCTCGATCTGCTGCTGCAGCTCGCGCATGCTCCGCAAGAGCTGCACGTCCTCGGGGAGCGGAATCCGCGCCATCCCCGTCCCCCCGACGACCACCCGGCCCCCGCCCCCGCGAGCGGCCCGGGCCGCCAGGTCGACCTGGTCCTGGAGAGCGCGCCCTTCTGGCGGCAGGGTGGAGGCGAGCGCGACCAGCTGCGCGCGGCTGCGCTGCACCAGGTCGGCGAGGTCGGTGGCGGGCGTGGCCGCCAGCGGCGCGAGCACCTCGAACCCGCGAGCCCGCAACAGACACGCAGCCATGCGAGGGGCCACGTCGTGCTGCTCGCCGGCGACCGCCGCCACCACCGCCGTCCCGCGGCCGCTGCGGTTCGGCTCGCCGGGCGGCTCCGCCAGGGGCTGCGCGCGCGCGATGGCATCCACCACCGCCTGGGTGGCGACGTGCTCCTCCGCCACGCTCAGCTTGCAGGCTTCCCAGCGATCGCCGATGCGCTGCAACGCGGGCGCGACCACGTCGTCGAAGATGGCCGCGAGGTCATGACCACGAAGGCGCAGCGCGGCCATCTGCGCGACGAGGGACGACGCGTCGCCGGCCAGCGCGCTCTTCTCCACCGCGGCGACGGCCTCGTCGCCTCCCGCCTCCTCGCCCGGCGTCAGCTGCGCAGGCAGCGTCTCCGCCACCTGGAAGTTCCGACGCTGCACGAACGCGGTCACGTCGCGCAGCCGGAACTTGCGGTGCCCGCCGGGAGTGCGGAAGCAGTCGATCTCGCCGGCGTCAGCCCACCGCTTCACCGTGGCCTCGCCCACTCCCAGGAGCTGGGCGACCTGCCTGGTGGACAAGACGTCGGTCTTCACGGCGGGTTCGCTCCCGTGTACCAGGGGGTCCATCATGCCGGCCTCCGAGCGTTTCGAGCGTTCTGACGCGGCCGCGGACGCCCTGGATTCAGGAAGCCAGACCTTGTTGATGTTCGTTCGCTCACGAGGATGCTCCCGATGACCCAGCGCGGGCGCTTCGCTCCGAGTCCTACCGGAGAGCTACACCTGGGCAACGCGCGGACGGCCATCCTTGCCTGGCTCTGGGCCCGGTCCGAGGGGGGCGGGTTCACCCTGCGCGTCGAGGACCTCGACCGGCCCCGCGTCCGCCCGGGATTGGCCGAGCGCCAGCTGGAAGAGCTGGCCTGGCTTGGGCTCACCTGGGACGAGGGGCCCGACCCGTGCACCGGAGCCGATCTCGGCGGGCGCGGTCCCTACCGCCAGTCCGCGCGCGCGGCGCAGTACGAGGAGGCGCTGGCGAGGCTGGGCGAGCACGTCTACGAGTGCTTCTGCTCGCGCGCCGAGATCGCCGCCGCCAGCGCGCCGCACGGTCCGCAGGACGACGGCCCCCGGTACCCGGGCACCTGCGCGCGCCTCACCGGCCCGCAGCGCGCCGAGCGCCGCCGCACCCGGGCGCCGGCGCTGCGGCTGCGGGTCCCGCCCGGTCCGGTGAGGTTCCACGACGAGCTGCAAGGCGAGCAGGAGTTCGATCCTCAGGCGACCGTCGGCGATTTCGTGCTGCGCCGCGCGGACGGCATCTTCGCCTACCAGCTGGCGGTCGCCGTCGACGACGCGGCGATGGGCGTGACGCAAGTGCTGCGCGGCGCGGACCTGCTCCCGTCCACGGCGCGGCAGATCCTCCTCTATCGCCAGCTGGGCCTGCGCGAGCCGCGCTGGGCGCACGCAGGCCTGGTCGGCTCGGCCTCCGGCGAGCGCCTCTCGAAGCGCGACCGGGCCGCCTCGCTCTCCGCGGTTCGCGCGGCGGGCCGGGACCCGGGCGAGGTGGTCGCCCGTCTGTGCGCGGCGTCCGGCCTGCCGGAGCTGCCGGGCCGCGGCCTGGCCGATCGGGTCGAGACGTTCGCGCTCGACCGGGTCGGCCCGGGGCCCGTCCTCCTCGACCGCCCTTGAAAGCTGCGGTTGCCCGCCCGGGATGAGCATGGTACTGCGGCGCGTCCACGGGTCCGGAATCTTGGCAGGATTGGCGAAGCTCGGGTAAAGACGGGGCGGCATGTCGGAGAAAGAAGCAGGCATCGAGGTCGAGGGGACCGTGCGCGAGGAGCTCGCCGGCGGAAACTACCGCGTCGAGCTGGACAACAAGCATTCGGTGCTGGCCTACGCCTCCGGGAAGATGCGCAAGTTCCGCATCCGCATCCTCCCTGGCGACCGCGTCAAGCTGGAGCTGTCCCCGTACGACCTGACCCGCGGCCGCATTACGTACAGGCAGAAGTAAAGCCCACTGCATTTCACGCGGAGCGCGCCGAGGGAGCGGAGCGCGCGGAGCTCTTTTTTCAATACGAATTCTCCGCGCGCTCTCTCTTCGTCTCCGCGCACTCCGCGTGAAACGCTTGAAGACGCTCTCAGGCGATGCCGCGGACGCGGAGGAACTTCTCCAGCGCCAGCGCGATCAGCTCCGGTTGCTCGACGAGCGCGGCGTGGCTGCCGCCCCGGACGACGAGCAACTCGGCGCCGGGGATCTGCGCCGCCAGCTCGCGGGAGCGGGCCATCGGGGTGAACAGGTCGCGCTCGCCCGCGATCACGAGCGTGGGGACGCGCACCTCCGAGAGCAGCGCGGTCGCGTCGTGCGAGAGCAGATCGCGCGCCAGCGCGAAGTAGGCGCGCAGGTCGAGCTGCAGCAGGTGCTGGAAGTACGGCTCGAACTCCTCCCGCGGGCACAGGTCGGGATGCACCACGCCGAGCGCGCGGACCGCCTCCCACACGCCGGGGAGCCGGAGCACCGTCCGCAGCGCCTTCTCCGCCAGGGACGCGTTCCGGGCCGCCACCTCCAGGAGGAGCGTCAGCAGGGGCGTCAACGCGGAGCCGCCCAGGAAGCTGGAGAAGACGCCTCCGGCCGCGCCGAGCACCGGCACGAAGGCGCGCACTCCGCCCGGGCGCAGGCGATACGCCTCGAGCGAGACCTGCACGCCCATGGAATGCCCGAGGAGCACGGCCTCGCCGACGCCCGCCCGCTCCGCGACGATCCACAGATCGCGTGCACACTGCGCGATGGTCACGCCTTCCGGATGCTCGGGGACGGGCGTGCGGCCGTGCCCGCGGTAGTCCCAGGTCACGACGGTGTGGGTGGGGGCGAAATGCTCCGCGAGGCGGCGCCAGAAGAAGGTCGAGACGCCGATGCCGTTCGAGCAGAGGAGCGCGGGGCCTTGGCCCTCGGCGCGCCACCACAGCACCGCGCCGTCGGGCGCCTCCGCGGTGCCGACGCGCAGCGGCGGGGTCACTGCCCGCTGCCGGGCGCCTTGGGCGGAGCGGTCTGCTCGGGCGGAGCGGTCTGGTCGGGCGGCGCGGGCTGGGGAGGTGGCGAGGCGTCGGCAGGCGGCGCCGGCTGGGCGCGGGGCGCCGTCTGCGCGGGCGGAGCAGCCTGCGGCGGAGCGGCTCGACCCGGCGGGCCGGCAGGAGCCGGGGCAGGCTCGACGATGCGGAACTCCACCCGCCGGTTGGCGGCGCGCCCGGCGCGGTTGGTGTTGGGCGCGATCGGCCGGGTCGGGCCGAACCCTTCCGAGACGATGCGCGAGCGCAGCACGCCCTGGCGGACGAGGAACTCCTTCACCGCGTCGGCCCGGCGCTGCGACAGTTTTAGATTCCGGTCGCGCGACCCGACGTTGTCGGTGTGCCCCTCGACGCGCACGGTGACGCCCGGCGCGTCCTTCAGGGCGCGGGCGACCTGCCGCAGGACCCGGTAGCTGTCCTTGAGGATGACGGCCTTGCTGGTCGCGAAGTGGATCTGCTGCTTCAGCTCGATCCGGTCCTTGCGCACGACGATGAGCGTCTGCTTGCGCGGGCAGCCGAAGTTCTCCTTGGGCCCGGGCTCGTCGGGGCAGCGGTCGTCCTTGTCGGCCACGCCGTCGCGGTCGCGATCCGGCCAGGGGCAGCCGAAGTTGTCCTTCGGCCCGGGCTGGTCCGGGCAACGGTCGATGTCGTCGGTGATGCCGTCGCGGTCGCGATCGCCGCTGAGCGGGCAACCGTGATTGGACGCAGGCCCGGGCACCTCGGGGCAATAGTCCTCGACGTCGGGCACTCCGTCGCCGTCCGAATCGGCCATCGCCACCTTGGCCGTCTGCGGCTTCGGCTGCTCGCGGATCAGCACGCTCACGGTGCCGCACTGCTGCGAGCCGGACACGGCGGCGCGCGCGGCACGCTGCGCGACGGCGACGTGCTCGTCGGCGCCGCCTCCGTTGCCTTGCGAGAGCTCCACCTCCGCGAAGCGGAGGTTCGCCTCGGCGGACGCGAGATCGCGGGGCGCGCACTGGTCGGCCCGCTGCTTGCGTGCCACCGCCAGGTCGTTCTCGACGGCGCGCATCCGTTCGCGCACCGCACCCCCGGTGACGCAGGAGCAAACCGCGAGCGCCGGGACGAGGAGGACCCGCCGCATCCTACGGCTTCCTCGGCGGCGGCGCGGGCTGCTCGGAGGCGGGTTGTGGCCGTGTGACCGTCGCGGGAGAGGCTGGCGCGGGCGCCGCCGCGCCGCGGCTGCGCTGCTCGCCGGCGCGCTCGACGGCCTCGCGGGCGAAGCGGACGCTCTGCTTGGCCAGGTCCTCGGCGGCGCCGTACTGGGCGCGTCCCTGCTGCTCGCGCGCCTTCGCCAGGTAGAGCTGCGCCGAGACCGTCTGGTAAGGAGCGAGCCGCTCGCCGTCGGCGGCCCGCGCCTGGGCAAGCGCCGCCTCGGCGTCGCTGATCACCGAGGTGGCGCGGACGGGTCCACACCCCGCCGCGAGCAGGACGAGCAGGCAGCCGGCGGGTCGGCAGATCGCGCGCACTGCAACTTCGCTAAAGCATCGGGTCCCCTCTGTCAAAGAACCGGCCGCGGCGAGCCTACAGCGCATGACATGACGTCCGCGGTATCAAACGCGCAGCGCCGCCCTATCGGCGGCGGCTGGCATTGGCGGGTGCCTGCCCGGGCGGTTAGGCTGCTCGCATGCTCGCGCTCGCGGTCCTGCTCGCCACCGCCCCCGTGCTGCAGATGTCGGAGCAGCAGCTCGACCGCGCCATCGCGGACGCACATCTGGTGCCCGCCATCGGAGAGCGCGTCGAACGGCTTTCCGCGCTGTTCGTCGGCGTGCCGTACGGCGACTACCCCCTCGGCGAGGGGAGCGGCGTGGAGCCGCAGCCGCGCTGGCGCGTCGACAAGGTGGACTGCCAGACCTTCGTGGAGACGGTGCTGGCGATGGCCAACGCGAAGTCGCTCGACCGCGCACGGACGATCCTCGACGACATCCGCTACACGGGCGACCCGCCCAAGGTGGGCTTCGCCACCCGGAACCACTTCACCGAGGCGCAGTGGCTGCCGGCGAACACCGGGAAGGGCTACCTGGGCGAGGAGACCCGGACCATCGAGCCGCGCGCCGAGTCGACGACGCTCTCGCTGCGCCGCAAGCAATGGGAGAAGGTGCCCGGGCTCCGCCGCCTGTCGCCCGCGAAAGTGCCGCAGGGGGAGTTCCCCATCCACTACCTCACGATCGACCAGGCCAGGAAGCGCGCCGCCAGCATCGAGCCCGGCTCGGTCCTGCTGGTCGTGCGGCAGCACGATCCCAAGCGCGTGGTGCGCGTCTCCCACATGGGGTTCGTGGTGCGCAAGGATGGGCGGCTGTACGTGCGGCACGCCTCCTTCGGGTCGGAGCACCGGGTGATCGACCTGGAGCTCGGTCAGTTCCTCGACAAGCAGGGCGAGTACAAGAAATGGCCGGTCCAGGGCATCGCCCTTCTCCTGCCCCTCGACGCCCAGGCCCGCGTCACCCACCTCACCGCCTCCCGCTGACGTTCCAGCCGCCACTTCCGGCCGGGCTCGGGCAAAAAGCGTTCACCGCAGAGGGCGCAGAGATCGCGGAGAAAGCTGTTCGGTTCGCCCGATTGGGCGCGAATCGCCGATCCGCCGCCAAACCAAACAACCAACCTCTGCGTCCTCCGCGCTCTCCGCGGTGAACGCTTTTTGACGCGCAATGGCCGTCTCAGTGGCCGGCGTTTTCTTCGGCGGCTTCGGCTTCTTCGGCGGCGCGGGCGGCGGAGTCGGGATCGGATTCCAGGGCGGCGCGGCGTTCCTCGAGGAGGGAGCGCGCCTGGGGAAGGTCGCGGGACGGCACCAGGAGGGTGAACAGATCGACGGGCGCGTCCAGCTTGCCTGCGAAATCGGCCCGGGGGGAGCGGACGATCGCCGGGATTCCCGCGTCCTCCAGCGCGCGCCAGAGGAGATCCGCCTCGAGCGCGTCCGCGGCGGTGCCGGCCACCTCGAACTCCCCTGGATCCTCGGGCGCTTCCTGCACGTCGTCCTCCTCGGCTCCTTCGGGGTGCAGCAGGTCGGCCATCGCGCCCTCCGGACGCACAGATAGCCCCGCGCGGTGCGCGCGACAAGCCGGCGCCTCCTGCGCCTCAGCCGCCTCCGTCCGCCCCCGGGAGGTCGAGATCCACCTTCCACACTCCGTCCTCCCGCACCACGCGAAAGGTGCGCGCGCGTCGCGACTGGTCGACCACCTCGACCTGCGCCACGTCACCCTGCCGCGAGATCTCGCGGACCTCGACTTTGCCCTGCGGCAGCGCCGAGCCGAACAGCATCTGGCGGCCCGATTCGGGCACCCCGCCGGCGTCCCCACCCGCCGCTCGCGCCCGCGCGGCGATCCGGTCCGCCTCGCGCTGCGTGCGCGTGGAGAGGAGCGCATAGGCGGCCGCCGCGTCCCCGCGCTGGAGGGCCGCCGCGAATTCCTGCACCGCCTCCACCGGCCCGGCCGCGCCCGGAGGAGGCGGCGCGGCCGCCTTGCAGCCGAAGAGGCAGAGGAGCAGGGCCGCGCGTCGCACGGGTGCGCAGTACCCGTTGCCCGCGCGTAACGCAATCACTTCCGGCGCACGTCCGTCCACTCGCGCCCGGTCCGCCCGGCGGGATCCAGGCGCAGCTCCCCGGCCGGCGGTCCCGGGTTCACGAACCGCGCCCGGTACACCGGCTGGCCCGTGCGCGCGTACTTCTGCTCGCGCGTGGAGAGCACCTCCGGCGCCTCGCCCCACAGCCGCCCCGGACCGGCCGCATTGGCGAAGCCGGCCTCCTCCCAGGTGGCGACCGCCGCCTCGGCGTAGGCGCGCACGTCGGTGCGGAAGTCGACCGCGCCCCCTTCGCGCAGCAAGACCCGCATCCGCGCCGCCAGCTCGACGTCGACCATGCGCCGCTTGCCGTGCCGCTTCTTCCACCACGGATCCGGGAACTGGACGTGCAGCGCCGACAGCGACCCCGGAGCGAAGAGCCGCGGCAAGAGGAGCTTCGCGTCGCCCTGGAGGACGATGAGGTTGGCAAGGCCGCGCCGCTCCGCGCGCCCGCGGATCAGCTCGCAGTCGCTGCGCCGGGTCTCGATGCAGACGAGGTCGACCTCCAGGTGCCCGGCGGCGTGACCCAGCGCGAATCCGCCCCGCCCCGGGCCGATCTCCAGCTCCAGCGGCGCCGCGCGGCCGAAGTCGCGCGCCCAGTCGGGGAACGCCTCCCCGGGGGCCGCGCAGCCATGCGGAACCACGGCGGTTTGCAGAGCGGGCGCGTCCTTGCCAGCCATCGGAAGTCTTGATACCTGTCTCGCGCCCTCCGAGACAACGAGGTTGCTCCCATGTGGCAGCGTTTCAAGCGCGCAATGCGTTCCATGTTCGGCTGGATGATCTCCGCCGCCGAGGATCCCGAGCTGATCCTCGAGCAGAACATCCGCGACCTGAACGACCAGGTCCCGAAGATGAACGAGTCGATCGCGATGGTGAAGGCGAACGTGACGCTGCTCGAGAAGGAGAACCAGAAATACAAGAACGACAGCGTCGACTTGACCAGCAAGGTCAAGGCGGCCCTGCAGGCGGGGCGCGAGGACATCGCCACCACCTACGCCACCCAGCTGCAGACGCTGCGGGGGGCAATGCTCCGCAACGAGCAGCAGCTCTCGGCCGCCCGCCAGGCCTACGACAAGGCGATGCAGGTCAAGCAAGCGTTCATGCGCGAGAAGGACCGCAAGACCAACGACGCCATGCAGGCGCTGCGGGACGCGCGCCGGGCGAAGTGGCAGAGCAAGGTTGCCGACGCGATGGAGAGCTTCCAGGTCGCGGGGATCGACGCCACCCACGACGAGATGCTGCAGAAGATCCAGGAGACCACCGCCGTCAACGAGGCGCGGATGGACATGGCGCTCTCCAACGTCGACACCCAGGGGCTGAAGATCGAGGAAGAGGCGGAGAAGATCCGCGCCGGCGAGCTGCTCAAGCAGTTCAAGCAGGAGATGGGCCTCGAGGCTCCGGCCGAGACCGGCGGCGGCGACAAGACGATCGGCAAGAAGGTCGGCGTCCAGTAAGGCGACATGGGTTCCGGCGAGGGTTACGTCAAAGAAGCCTTCCTGATGAAGCCCAACCTCGTCGGGCTGGGCGTCGGAGTGGTCGCGGCCGCGATGCTCCCCTTCACCGGGCCGCTGCTGCTGGGCGTCGCGGCGCTGGAGGGCGCCTACCTGTGGTCGATGAGCCGGAGCCCGCGCTTCCAGCGGATGGTGCGGTCGCGCCGCGGCGGGTTCTAGGGACGGGCTGGATGCGGCGGCTGTTGCCGGCCCTGCTGGTCTTCGGGGTAGCCTGCGCACGCGAACGGAGCGCCAGGTCGGCCGAGGAGCTGCTTCCCGAGCCGGCCCAGGGCGCGCTGGTGACCGCCCCGCTAGCGGGCCTTGCCCAGGACACGTCCGCGCTGCTGCAGCGCGCTGCACAGCTGCCGGGAGGCGAGCAGCTCGGCGACGGACGGCGCTCGGTGTCCGCGCAGCTCGGTTTCGATCCGCTCTCCCGCGACGGTCAGCTCGCGGCGGGGCTCGACCCCGACCGCGCCGCGGCGATGGTCCTCTTGCCCGCGGCGGGCCGGCCGGGGTGGGTCGCCGCGCTGCCGCTCACCAGGCAGGACGTGTTCGCGCAGACCGTCGATCGCCTGCTGCGCGAGCGCGCCGCGTTCGCCGTGCGGCACGACGAGGCGCGCGGGAAGACGCGCGTCGCCGTCTATTCGCGCGAGGGCGAGACCGACCGGGTGGCTTTCGCCGTGGTGCGCGGCTACGGGGTGCTGGCGCGCGGCACGGACCCCGCCGCGGACGTCGCCGCGACCGCCGAGCGCGCTCCGGAGCAGTCGCTCGCGCACGATGCGAGGCTCGCGGCCGCCCGCAAGCAGCTGGGCGGGCAGGACCTGACGATCTTCGCGCCGGCGGGATCGGGCCTGCTCCAGCGGATTACCTCGCGCCCGCTCCCGGGAGATCTGGCCGTCGGCCTGACGGGGACTTCGGGTGGCCTCTCCAGCAAGCTCTTCTTCCAGGCGCCCGCGGCGGAAGCGAAGCGCATCCAGGCGGCGCTTCCGGGCGGCGCCGGAGCGCTGGTGCGGTTCCTGCCGCGCGATGCGCCGCTGGTCGTCCGCGCGGGGCTGCAGCCGGCCGAAGTGCTCCGGGAAGCGCGGCGGGTGCCCGAGCTGGCCCAGGTCCTGGCTCGCCTGGGGGATCCCCTCGCGCAGGAGATCGCCGCCTCGCTGCGCCCGGGCGCCGCGGTCTCCGTGGCGCTCTCTCCGCGCGCGAACCTCGGCGTGCTGGTCGACTTCTCCCTGCTCGACTGGCGCCGGCGCAGCCCCTTCGAGACCTTCCAGCTGGTGGCGCTGGCGCCGGTGGGGGACCGCGCCCGGCTCGAGCGCGCCTTCGAAGCGGCCGCCAGGGCCTTGCCCGCCCTCGGAGCGCAAGCCTCGCGCAGCGGATCCGGCTGGCAGGTCCGCTATCCCGGCGGCGAGGGTCCCCGGTTCGGCGTTCGCGAGCTGGGTGGAAGCCCCGTCGCCTATCTCCTCGGCGGTGGGATCGCGGCCGAGCACCTCGCGCCCGGCGAGCCGCGCGCCCCCGTGCTGGAGCAGGACGCCGGCGCCGCCCTGCTGCTCGATTTCGGCAAGCTCGCGGGGTCGGTTCGGGCGCTTCCCGAGAGCGCCTACGGGTCCGGGCCGCAGGCGTACGTGGCGCGCTCCGTGGTGAGCCAGGTGGTGGAGCCTCTGGCCCCGCTGCGCCTCACCGCGACGGCGCTCCCTGGAGAGCAGGGCGTGAACTCGGAGATCGGCCTCGCCATCGCCCCGGGGAAGCCGTGAGCGCCATCGAGCTGCGCGGGCTCCGGAAGCGCTATCCGCCGCGGGAACCAGGCGGCGCCCCACAGGACCTGTGGCGCGGCCTGGACCTCACCGTGGACGAAGGCGAGTTCGTGGCCGTCGAGGGGCAGAGCGGGACGGGCAAGAGCACGCTGCTGCACGTGGTGGGCGGGCTGGACCGCGAGTACGACGGCGAGGTGCTCGTGCTGGGCGAGCGGCTGCGCGCCCTCTCCGACGCGCGGCTCGCGGCCCTGCGTCATGCCCGCATCGGGTTCATCTTCCAGAGCTTCAATCTCCTCGCCGAGCTGACCGCGCTGGAGAACGTGCTGCTCCCCGACTACTTCGGCGACGGCGTGCCGGAGGCCGGGCGTCGCGCGCGAGAAGGGCTCGAGCGGGTCGGTCTCGCCGACAAGGCCTCGGCGCGGCCCACCGCGCTCTCCGGTGGCGAGCGGCAGCGGGTCGCCATCGCGCGCGCGCTGCTCGCCCGCCCGCCGCTCCTGCTGGCCGACGAGCCGACCGGCAACCTCGACGCGCGCACCGGCGAGGGCATCATCGACCTGTTCCGCGAGCTCCACCGCGAGGGGATGACGCTCCTGGTGGTCACGCACGAGGTGCGCGTTTCGCGGGCGGCGAGCCGCGTCCTGGTGCTGCGCGAAGGCGCCCTCTTCCCCGATCCGCGGATGGAGGGGTCGGCGTGAGGCCCGCGCGGCTGTGGAAGCTCGCCAACGCCAACCTGTCCCGCGAGCTGGCGGCGCTGGCGGTCAGCGCGGGCGGCGTGGCGCTCGGGATCGGCTGCCTGGTGTTCTTCCTCGCCCTGGGCCGCGGACTGCAGCGCGTCGTGCGGGACGTCTTCCCCGTCTCCGCGCGCGAGCTGGAGGTCGTGCTCCCGCAGGTCGGCATCGGCTCGTTGTTCGGCGACGTGCGGCTGGACGACGCGGCGGTCGCGCGCCTGCGGCAGATCCCGGGCGTCGCGGAGGCATTCCCGCGGCTCGCGCTACGGGTCCCGGCGGTCACGCGCTACAGCGGGCCCTTCTTCGGCCGCGAGATCCGCATGGGCCTCGAGGTGGTGGGCGTCGGCATCCCGTCCGAGCTGATCGGCGGCGACGCGCGCCTGCCCTTCGTCGACCCGGGCGAGGGGGTGCCCATCCCCGTGGTCGTGAACCGCCGGCTCCTGGAGATCTACAACAAGGTGTTCGCTCCCCAGCGTGGGCTGCCGACGCTGACCGAGAGCATGCTGGTCGGGTTCGAGTTCCCCATCGAGCTGGGCCGCAGCTACGTGGCCGAGAAGACGCTCGCCGGGGCGTACTCCGCCCGGCTGCGGCTCGCCGGGTTCTCCGACCGCGCGACGCTCGCCGGGCTCTCCATGCCGCTGCAAGCGGTCCGCCGGATCAACGCGCGCTTCGGGCAGGATACGGCCGGCTACTCCAGCGTGCTGCTGCGCGCGCAGCGCTCCGAGCAGGTGGGAGAGATCGCCTCCGCGGTGAAGCGCATGGGCCTCGACCTCGACGAGAGCGAGCGCAGCCGCGCCCTGCAGATCGGCGCGGCCGTCGAGCTGGTCACGCTCGCGCTGTCCTTGCTGGCGGCGCTCATCACGGCGCTCGCCGCCGTCAACATCGCGCAGGCGTTCCACGCCGAGGTCCGCGAGCGCACGCGCGAGATCGGCGTGATGCGCGCGGTGGGCGCGACGCGCGGCGACGTGGCGACGCTGATCCTCGCCGAGGCCGCCGTCACCGGCATCTTCGGCGGCGCGATGGGGATCCTGCTGGCGCGAGTGGGCGGCTTGCTCGTCGATCGACTCGCCCGCAACGGGCTGCCGCAATTCCCCTTCAAGCCGGAGACGTTCTTCGACTTCCGCCCCACCCACGTCGCGCTGGGCGTCCTGATCGCGGTCGCCGCCTCGCTCGCCGGCGCGTTCCTCCCTGCCCGCGCGGCCGCGGCGCTGGACCCGGCGCGCGCGCTTTCCGAGGGGTGACGCCCTCAGAAGCCAAGGCCGACCAGCTCGCGCAGGATGTCCTCGTAGAGCTCGACCGCGTCGAAGCTGAGCGACCAACCGATCTGCGCCCAGTGGTCGGCCTCGACTTCGCGGATCACCTTGCCCCAGCCCTGGGACGCAGACGGGACGAGGCCGTCGTTCGCTCCCGACCGCGCGCTCAGGTAGGCGTGGCTCGGCCACAGGAGCGGGTTGGTTTGGGTGAGCGCGCTGCGACCGACGACGCTGCAGTAGGCGACGCCCGGCGCGTCGGGCACTTCGCGGTTGAACCGCTCGAGCGCGTCGGTGGTCAGATCGTGCAGCGCGCGGACGTCGAGCACCTTGGCCAGCGCGCGCGACACGCCGGCCGGGACGATCCCGGCCCCCAGATCGGCCACCGGCGTTCCCTGGTGGGGCGTGCCGATGGTCACGAGCGACGCCACCCGGTCGCGCAGGCCGAGGCGCGAGATGGCGTAGCGCGCGTCGAGCCCGCCCATGCTGTGGGCGATGACGTTGACCCGTTCGCCCGGCAGCTCGTCCACCAGGGCGCGAAGCTGCTCGGCGCGGACCGCGATCGGCGCCGCCGCGGTCACCCGCGGCGTGTGGAACTTCGCGTCCAGCCCGCTCAGCGCGTCGGTGATCTTGCGAAAATACTGGTGCCGCCGGCCGGCCACCGCGATCTCGTCGAATCCGAGCATCCCGTGCGCGAGGATCACCGGATGCCGCAGCCGCGGCGCGCGGCGCGCCAGGATGCGGTCGCGCAGGCGGGCGCGCCGGCTCCACCCGACGCCCACCAGCGCCAGGACCACGAGCAGCGCGGCGAGCAGGAGGAGTCCCCAGCGCATGCCGGCAGCTTAGACGCGGCGAGGCGCGCTTTGCGACGTGGGGAAATGGGCGCCGGCGCCTCCGCCGGGAGGATTTGCGCCCACGCCGGTGGCCGGATACACAAGCCCCTCATGCCTCGCCGCAGCAAATCGCAACCGGATCCTCTCGCCACCTTCCCCGAATGGGCGCGGCGGCTGGCCGAGCGGTACTACACCAAGACCGTCTCCACCTTCATCCTGCACGGCGCCGTCAGAGACCTGCAGCCCGCGACGGAGGACGCCGGGTCCCCCGGCGGACGGGCGGAGGCCGCAGGCCGTAGCACCGGCGACGGAAAGGGCGGGCGCAAGTTCGTCCCGCTGCGGACGTTCCTCTCCGACGAGCTGTTCGGGTCCCGGGACCTGGTGGTCTTCTACGACCGCTCCAGCGGCATCCGGCTGGCCACGCCGGAGATGCAGAAGGACTTCATGGCGGCGGTCGCGGGCTACGACTCGCTGTTCGGCACCGAGTACGCCAAGGCGGTCCCCAAGGACCCGGCGCGCGCCTTCCCGCTGCTGGAGTCGTACGCCCGGGTGCGCATCGCCGATGGAAAGAGCATCGCCTTCGTGATCGACTTCGCCGAGACGGTCGCGCCGGCCGGCGACCTGAGCTTCATGCCCGGCGAGGACCGCTACGTGCTGGTGACGCTGGTGAAGTGGGCGCAGGACCCGCAGTTCCTCGCCGCCGACTTCTCCGTCTGCCTGGTGGCCGAGAACCTGGCCGAGCTGAACCCGCGCATCGGGCGCAACCCGTACGCCTCGCAGATCGAGATCCCGCTCCCGACCGAGAAGGAGCGGCTCGACTACATCGAATGGAAGCTGAGCGGCCGGCCCGTGCGCGAGGTGAGCGAGGTCAACGCACAGGCCATGGCGCAGATGACCGCGGGCATGAGCCGGGTGTCGCTCGACCGCGTGCTCACCGAGGCGATGGGCGGCGCGAAGCTCACCGCGGAGCGGCTGAAGGAGAAGAAGAAGGAGATCATCCAGGCGGAGGTCCACGGGCTGCTCGAGTTCATCGAGCCGCAGCACTCCATCGACATGGTGGCCGGCCACGGGAAGGCGAAGCAGCTGCTGCGCCAGGCCGCCAAGGCCATCCAGACCGGCAAGCGCGACGTGGTGCCGATGGGCTTCCTCATCGCCGGGCCGATCGGGACCGGCAAGACCTTCCTCGCCACCTGCTTCGCGGGCGAGATCGGCATCCCTTGCGTGAAGTTCCTCAACTTCCGCTCGCAGTGGCAAGGCGTGACCGAGGGAAACCTCGAGAAGATCTTCAACCTGCTCAAGGCGATGTGGCCGGTGGCGGTGATCATCGACGAGGCCGACGCGTTCCTGGGCAACCGCAGCGCGCAGGGGGA
>DASWGQ010000324.1:0-3994 GCA_036393595.1 Myxococcales bacterium
CAAGGAGGGCAAGGGCGCGTTCGGGTTCAACGCGGCCAGCGGCGAGTACGAAGATCTGCTGGCGGCGGGCGTGATCGACCCTACCAAGGTGTCGCGCTTCGCCCTGCAGAACGCGTCCAGCGTCGCCTCGCTCATGCTGACGACAGAGGCCATGGTGGCCGAGCGTCCGAAGGAAGAGAAGGAGTCCTCCGTCTCCGGCCCGCACGGGATGGGGATGTAGCCAGGCCGCCTCTCCGAGCAGTTCGCGAGGCCCGCGGGAGCGATCCCGCGGGCCTTCGCGCTTCGCTCTCCGGCCGGGCGAGGCACGCCCGCTCGCGACGTGCGACACTGCCCGTGATGGACTTGGAACTCGCCGGCCGGCGCGCGCTTCTCCTCGGAGCGGGCCGGGGGCTGGGCGGCGCGGCGGCAGTCGCCCTGGCGCGGGAACGAGCCTCCGTGGCGCTGGTCGCGCGCACCCGGGCCGCGGTGGAAGAGCGCGCGCGGCTGTGCCGTGAGGCAGGAGCGCCGCAGGCCCTCGCCATCGCCGCGGACGCGACGGATCCGGCGCAGCTCGAGCGCGCCGTCCACGATGCCGCCGCCGGGCTCGGCGGCCTCGACGTGCTGGTGACGCTGGTCGGCGGCAGCCAGCCTGGCGGAGCAGAGATGGACGACGCAAGCTGGGCTTCGGCGCTCGACCGGAACCTCTGGCCGGCGATCCGCGCCACCCGCCTGGCCCTCCCGCTGCTCGAGGCCTCGGCGCGCGAACGGGGCGCCCTGCCACCGGCGTCGGTCGACGCGCCGGGCAGCCGCCAGCAGAGCGTCGTCCTGCACGTCGCCAGCATCTGGGGGCGCGAGGGCGGCGGCTCGATGAGCTACAACGCTGCCAAGGCGGCGCTCATCAGCCTGGCGCACGAGCAGGCGCGCGAGCTTTTGCCGCGCGGAGTGCGGGTGCTGTCGCTCGCGCCGGGAAGCGTGCTGCACCCGGGCGGCTCCTGGGAGCGCCGGCTGCGCGGCGACCCGCAAGGCACGGCGGAGCTCGTCCGACGCGAGATCCCGGCCGGCAGGTTCGGCACCGCCGAGGAGGTCGGCGACACCATCGCCTTCCTCTGCAGCCCGCGGGCGAGCTGGATCGCGGGCGCCTGCGTCGTGGTCGACGGGGGTCAGTCGCGCTCCTTTTGACCCGGCCATGCATCCCATCCGGTGTGAAGAGCGTGAAAATCTACACCACCCCATACTGCCCCTATTGCGTGCGCGCCAAGCGCCTGCTCGAGCGCAAGGGCGTCGCGTACGAGGAGATCGACGTGGCGGAGGACGACCAGGCGCGCATCGACCTCGCCGAGCG
The DNA here is from genome assembly GCA_036393595.1 of Myxococcales bacterium. GTDB lineage: Bacteria > Myxococcota > Myxococcia > Myxococcales > 40CM-4-68-19 > VBKO01. Next base: position 1,322 of record DASWGQ010000324.1, read on the forward strand.
CACCGGCCGCCGCACCGTGCCGCAGATCTTCATCGGGGAGGCGCACGTGGGCGGATCGGACGACCTCCACGCGCTGGAGCAGGAAGGCAAGCTGGACGGGATGCTCCAGCAGGCTCAGTAGAACAACGTCCGCGCGAGCGCATTGCTGGCGGCGACGATCCGGGGCGCGTCGATCAGCGTGGGCGCGGACCCGAGAGCCAGCACAGCGAGGAACAGCGCGACGCGGCGGCCCCGGTCCGCCACCTCGTCGATGAGCAGCAGGGGCGGGATGGACACGGTCGCCGCCATCGCGAACGCGAGCGCAGGCGGGAGCCCGTTGAGGAAGTACGCGGCCCCGAGCGCCGCGACCGCGGCGGCATGGAAGACGTCGCGCCCGTTTCCCGCGTACCACCGGCCCCGCGCCACCTCGGCCAGCGTGCGTGACAGCTCGAACAACCCCGCTCCCAGCAGGACCGCGACCGCGCCGACGGCAATGCCGGCGCCGGGAGGCAGCCGGCGTGCGTAGCTCCCGAGCGGCTCCACGGGAGCGGTCATAGCGCATCTTTGGACCGGGCGATGCAGCCCGCGCCTCGTGGTATGGATCCGCGCCGTGCGCCCTCCGCTCCTCGCGCTCCTTGCGCTGTGCGGCTGCATCGAGAGGCCCTGGCAGGACGCGCCGCAGAAACGCGACGTCGACCGCGGCGCGCTCTCCGACGTGCTGCTGACCGCGGTCCCGCCGGGGCTGACGCCCGTGGGCGCCGTGTTCGGTGGCTCTGCCGAGCTGGTCGGGTACAGGCTCGAGCCCGCGGCGCTGGTCCCCGGGCAGCGCGCGCGACTGACGCTGGTCTGGCGCTGCCGCGCCGAGATGGATACCTGGCGCATCTTCGTCCACCTGGATGACAGCGCGGGCAGCCGCATCCACGCCGAGCACGATCCCGTCGGCGGCCGCTACCCGACCGACGCGTGGCGGCCCGGCGATCTGATCGCCGACCCGATCGTGTTCACGCCGGGGACCAATCCGCTCCGCTTCTACGTCGGGTTCTACACGCAAGGTGAAAACCGGCTGCACCTCGACTCCCCGGGGCGCGGGCGCGACGACGGCAAGGACCGCCTGCTCGCCGGCGTCCTGCCGGCGGGCCGATGAAGCGCGCCTGGGCCGTCCTGCTCGCCTGCGCGGCGCTGCCGGCGGGGGCGCACCAGCAGAGCGTCTCGGTAGGGGAGCTGGGCGTGCGCGGCGAGCGCGTCTCGGCGCGGCTGCGCTTCGCGGGCGCGGACCTCGCCGCGCTCCTGCGGCTTTCGCAGGGTCCCGACGGCACGTACACGCAGCAGGGCGTGGACGCGGTGCTGCCGGCGCTCCTGCACCTGACGCTCGACGAGTACGCGGTGGCGACACCCGAGGGTCCCTGCCGGCGGGACGCCGGCGGGCGCGCCGAGGTGGAGGGCGGCGACGGCATCGTCGTGGAGGGAGCGTGGACCTGCGCCAGGGAGGTCGAGGCGCTGCGCGTGCGCGCGGGGTTCCTCGAGGTCCTGCCGCCGGGTCACGCGCACCTGGCCAAGGTGTCGTTCGCCGACGGGCAGGTCTCGCAGCGCGTGGTGCAGGCCGACTCGCCGCGGTTCGACGTCGAGCGTCGCGCCGGCTTCTGGACCGCCGCGGAGCGGTTCCTGCGGCTGGGGATCGAGCACATCTTCACCGGCTACGACCACGTCGCGTTCCTCATCGGTCTCCTGCTGCTGGGAGGGAGCTTCAAGGAGCTGGTGCAGATCGTCACTGCGTTCACGGTGGCGCACTCGATCACGCTCGCGCTCGCCACGCTGGCGGTGGTGAATCCCACGCCACGCTTGGTGGAGCCGCTCATCGCGGCGAGCATCGTCTACGTCGCCGCGGAGAACCTGTGGGCGCTGCGCCGGGGGACGCGCGCGGCCACCTTGCGGCACCGCTGGATGCTCACCTTCGCCTTCGGCCTGGTGCACGGGTTCGGCTTCGCCAGCGTGCTGCGCGAGCTGCACCTGCCTCGCTCCGGGCTGGCCGCGGCGCTCGTGACGTTCAACCTGGGCGTCGAGGTGGGGCAGGTCTGCATCGTGGCGCTCGCGGTGCCGCTCCTGGTGGCGCTGCGCAGGACGCGCTGGTTCGAGACCGTCGGAGTCCGGGTCTGCTCACTCGCGGTCGGCTGCCTCGGCCTGACCTGGCTGGTGCAGCGGATCGGCCTGAGCCACTAGGGGACACCATAAGAACATGGTGTCCCCTCCTTAGCGGAGCCGATCCGCCTGGCCCCTGCTCAGGGCACGAACAGGTTGGCGCAGTGGCCGGGCTGCGCCGGGCTGGCCTGGATCTGCCCGCCGTGCGGGATGCACTGCGACGGCGGCAGCGCAGCTCGTTCCTCGACCGACTTCACCAGCAGATCGAACGCCCGCTGCGCGTGCGGCTGGATGAACTCCAGCTGGGCGAAGGTGTTCTTGAAGGTCTCGATGTGGTTCCCGTTCTGCACCTCGTACAGGCGGTACGCCGGCTTGTCGTCCCCGTCGTCGTCGCCGCGGTCCGCCTGCGCCTCCAGCACCTTGCGCGCGTAAGCGCGGGCGTGCCGGTCGATGGGGAGCAGGCCGTCCATGGAGCCCGCGACCGTGATGAGCGGCCTGCGGATGCGGCCGCTGGTCGCGAACGCGGCCATCTGCGCGCCCACGTCGCTCACCGAGAGG
>DASWGQ010000325.1:0-7829 GCA_036393595.1 Myxococcales bacterium
CCGGCGCATCCTAGCGACGGCGGCTGGCCAGGCAGGTGCCCGGCGCGTGAATTGCTTCAAGGATCCGGGCGTCCAAGCAAGGGAGCGGAGATCTTCGCCATGATGACGCCAGGAAAGCTCCTCTCGATCGGCGCGCTCGCGGCAGTCGCGGGCAGCGGCTGCATCTACCAGCGCGAGGTCGTCCGCGAACCTCCCCCGGTCGCGCAGGCGGCGCCGCCTCCGTACTCGTCCCGACCGCCTCCACCGCCGGACGAAGACGGCGGCCCGCCGCCCGCGTCCGCCCAGGCCGACTCCGACATCCCCCCGGCGGGCCAGGACGTCGCCGACGAGCAGGTCTTCTACGAGCGCCTCGCGCCGTACGGGCACTGGGAATGGGTCCCTGAGTACGGGCGCGTCTGGGTACCCGCGGTCGCGACGGGCTGGCGGCCGTACGTCTACGGCCGGTGGGTGCTGACCGACTGGGGCTGGACCTGGGTCTCGGACGACCCATGGGCCTGGGCGGCGTATCACTACGGCAGCTGGGGCTTCACGGTCGGAGTCGGCTGGTTCTGGGTGCCCGGACGGATCTGGGCGCCGGCATGGGTCACCTGGCGCTGGGGCTTCGGGTTCTGCACGTGGGCGCCGATCGGCCCGCGCGGATTCGTCGGCTGGGGCTTCCACCATCCGGCCTGGGTGGCGGTGCGCGCCGAGCACTTCACGCAGCCGATCTCCGTGCACGTCGTCGCGGTCCAGCAGACGAGCGTCATCGTGCAGCGCGCTTCGCCGCTCGCCGGTCCGCGCGCGGCGCCTTCTCGCGGCGGCGCCTTCGGACCGCCCGTCGCGCAGGTCGCCTCGGCCACCGGCCAGACCCTGCGCCCGGTGAGCGCCCGAAGCGTGGTGGGTCCCCGGCCGCAATGGGTCCGGAGCCGCGAGTCCGGCGCGGCGTCGGCCGGCGCGCGCGCCTCAGGCCCAGCGGCGCAGTCGCCTCGCGCCCAGTCGCCGATGCAGTCGCCGCGCGCCCAGCCCTCGCAACCGGCGAGGAGCGGCGGCTCGACGCGGACCTGGTCGCAGTCGCCGGGAACCAGCCGGGCGCGGACCGCGGTGGGCGGCTGGGGCGGAGCGCGAGCCTGGTCGGGCGCCCGCTGGGGCAGCGCTCCTGCCGCCGGCGGGGTGCGAGGAGCGCCGTCCGGCGGAGCGATCCGCGCGGCTCCGTCCGCTCCGCGCGCGTCGGCCGCCCCGCAGGGCGGAGGCGGTGCCCGCTCGGGCGGCGGCCAGGGCGGAGGCAGTGCCCGCTCGGGCGGCGGCCAGTCCGGAGGCGCTCGCGCTTCCGGCGGACACGGCCGCCGCTGATCTCCTGCACGGCCAGGCCGTGAATCACGCGCGCAGGTGCCTCGAGAAGAGGCTGGAGACTTCGGGTAGGATGCGCGCATGCTCTGGCGGAAGGGCCGCGTGCTGCGCGCCACGTTCGGCTGCAACCCGAACTCCAGCTCGCTCGGCGTGGACGTGACGTTCCTGCTCTTCGGCGCGACGTTCGCCAGCGCGCTGGCGCTGGTCCTCGGCGCGCTCTTGCGCCGGCCGCGCGCCCCATGAAGCTCGAGGTGGTCCGCGCGCGCGCCGAGCGCTTCGGCGGCATCGTCGAGGTCGCCCGCCCGCGCGCGCTGCTGCACGTCGACCGCGAGATGATGCGCGAGCTGGGCCAGCCCGAGTCGCCGCTGTGGGACTCGCCGGCCGGGAGCGATGCGCCGCTGGTCGCCCCCACCGAGGTCCACGTGGTGCTCTCCCGCCGGTGCGCCGCCGGCTGCACCGGCTGCTACGTCGACGCGACGCCGCACGGCCCGGCGCTCTCGCTCGAGGAGGCGCGCAGCGTCCTCGACGAGCTGGCCGCCATGGGCGTCTTCCACGTCGCGCTCGGCGGCGGCGAAGCGCTGGAGCTCGACTACCTGTTCGAGGTCGCCGCCCACGCCCGCGCGGTCGGCATCACGCCGAACCTGACCACCAGCGGGCTGGGGCTCGCGCCTGGCGACGCGGAGCGGTGCCGCGTGTTCGGCCAGATCAACGTGAGCGTCGACGGCGTCGGCGAAGGTTACCGCCGGGCCCGCGGATTCGACGGCTTCGCCCACGCCGAGCGCGCCCTCCGCCTGTTGCGCGCGGTGAAGGAGGAAGTGGGCGTCAACTGCGTGGTGAGCCGCAGCAGCTTCGACGGCCTGCCGGACGTGGCCCGCCTGGTGCGCAGGCTCCGCCTGAACGAGCTGGAGCTGCTCCGGTTCAAGCCGGTGGGCCGCGGCGCGCGCCTGGACGAGGAGCTCACCCCCGATCAGGCCAGGCGCATCTACCCCCTCGCGCGCCGCCTGATGCTGCGCCACCGCATCCGGGTGAAGCTCGACTGCTCCTTCGCCCCGATGGTCTTCTGGCACCGGCCGTCCGCGCGCGCCGCGGCGTTCTGGGGAGTGCAGGGGTGCGTGGCGGGCGACGTCCTCGCCGCGGTCGCGCCCGAGGGTCACCTCATGGGCTGCTCCTTCGCCGGGCCGGCCGAGGCGGATGCGCGCGTGCCGGGCGCCGTCCGGGCGGCGTGGCCCGAGGGGTTCTCCTCCTTCCGCGGCTTCGTCCGCGCCGCGCCGGAGCCCTGCGCGAGCTGCGAGTACCTCCGCCTGTGCCGCGGCGGCTGCCGCGCCGTCGCGGGCGCGCACGGCGCGTTCTCCGCTCCCGATCCGGGATGCCCGCGCGTGCAGGAATGGAGCGCCCGGAGCGCCTCGGAGCGCCAGGTCCCCCGCGAGGCCGGCTCCTTCGCGCTTCCGGTGGTGCGCGGGTGACCGTCGTGTTCGAGGGCGGCGCGCGGGCGCTGCTGCTCGTCCATGCGGTGCTCGGGTTCACCGCGGTGTTCGCGACGACGCACCACGCGGTCTCCGCCTTCCTGGCCGCGCGTGGCCGCTCGGTGCAGCGCCAGCTCCAGCGCTTCGGCTGGATGGCGTCCGCCTCGATCGTCGCGCAGGCGCTCTTCGGCCTGGCGCTGTATCCGGTGTACCGGGTGCGGGTCCGCTTCGCCGATCTCGAGCGCAGCGCGCCGGCCGTGGTGCAGCTCTTCGACCTGAAAGAGCACCTCTCGGCGCTCGCGCTGGCGCTCGTCCTGGGCGCCTCGTTCGCCGGCCGCGCGCTGCAGCCGGATGCTCCGGCCGCGGAATCGCGGGCGGTGGCCGCCCTGTCCGGCTGCGGCGCCGCGCTGGTCTGGGCGGCGGCGCTGATCGGCCTCTACGTGACCGCCCGCCACCCGGTGGGCGCGCCGTGAGGGAGCTGCGGGCGGCGCTGTGGGGAGTGTCGGCCTTCGCCCTGGGCTATCTCCTGCCCGGAACGCTCCGGCTGCCCACCTTGTCGTACGATCCAATCGCGCGCACCATCGGCTTCACCGCCCAGGTGAGCGGCGTCGCGATGCGCTACTACGGCGACCTGCTCTGGGCCTGCGCCGCCGGCCTCTGCGCCGCGGCCGTGGCGTGGACTTCTCGACGCCCGGCGCGTCCGGTGGCGGTGCTCACCGGCGCCGCCCTCTCGCTCGTGGCCCTGGACGTGGCCTTCTACCTTTCCCGGTTGCTCGCTCAGGTGTAGAGGAGCGGCGATGTCCCTCGGCCGCGCCGCCTTCGCCCTTGCGCTCGCCGCGCTGGCCCTGGCGTCGGCGCGCTGCGACAACACCACCTGCATGGACCGGAACTCCGACGTGGGAAGTCTGTGCCTGCCCGCGACCGTGCAGGCGGGCCAGACGTCCGTGATCGAGGTGCGCGAGTCCTGCGGCCTGTGCTCCACGCAGCCGCAGTGCGAAACGACGCTGATCGACGGCGCGGTGCAACTCGACCTGCACGCGCAGCTCTGCAACGACGGCTCCATCTCCTGCGACACCAACCTGTGCCTGCAGCGCATCGTGCGCTGCACCCTCCCCTCGCTCCCGGAGGGCGACTGGCCGCTGGTGCTGCCCGGCAACCAGACGCGCCTGATCCGGGTGCGCGAGGGAGGGCTGAGCAACTGCCGGCTCCCCGCGCAGTGACCACCGGCGCGGCGGCATGGTAGGAGACGGTCGATGTCCGTCTACCTCAGCGTTGCGCCGCCCGACGGGTTCACCCGCTGGGGCGACGCGGACTGGGACCGGTGGCTCCGCGAGCACCCGTGGGAAGCAGCCGAGCGCGTCTGCTCGCGGGGAGACTGGGCCATCTTCCTCTACCAGCTGCGCCAGCACGCCGAGCGGGGGAAGAAGCTGATCGAGCCGCTCCTGGAGCAGCTGGTCAACGAGAGGCCGCTGAGCACGGAGCAGGCCCAGGAGCTCAAAGCGGCGCTTCAGGCCGCGCGCGAAGAGCTGGGGCAGAAGCCCGCCTCGTTGCTCGCGGACGCCGCGAAAACCTCGCCGTTCGCCAGCTCCGACGACCTCGACTCGATGATCGCGGGCGCGCGTTCCCGGGTCGGCCGCGAGCCGACGGTGGCCGACGTCTGGGCGCAGGTCCTCGACCAGCTGGACAAGGTGCTGGAGAACGCGGCCAAGGAGCGCCGCGGCGTCTACTTCGGGAACGTGTGATGGCGCTGCGCGAGCTGGACGTGCAGCGCGTGGTGGTGGTCGGCGCGGGGACGATGGGCACCGGGATCGCGCAGGTCGCCGCGCGCGCCGGGTACCGGACCGAGCTGTTCGACGTGGCCCCGGGCGCCGCGCAGCGCGCGCTCGAACGGATCGCCGAGTCGCTCGGCCGCGCGGTGGAGAAAGGCCGTTGCGCGGCGCAGGAGCGCAGCGACGCGCTGGGGCGCCTGGCGGTGGCGAGCGATCTGGAGGCGGCGGCGGGCGCCGCCGACCTCGTCATCGAGGCCGCCCCGGAGGACCTGCGGCTCAAGCAGGACCTGTTCGCGCGGCTGTCGCGGGCCGCGCGGCCCGAGGCCATCCTGGCGTCCAACACGTCGTCGCTGCCGGTCACCGCGCTGGCGTCCGCCGCCAAGCACCCGGGGCGCGTCATCGGCCTCCACTTCTTCAATCCGGTGCCGGCGATGAAGCTCTTGGAGATCGTCCAGGGCGAGCGCACCGACCCGATGGTGGTCACCGCCTGCCGCGCCGTCGGAGCGCGGCTGGGCAAGGAAGTGGTGGTGGTCCGGGACGCGCCCGGGTTCGCCACCTCGCGGCTGGGCATCGCGCTGGCGCTCGAGGCGATCCGCATGGTCGAGGAGGGCGTCGCCTCGGCGGAGGAGATCGACCGCGCCATCGAGCTGGGCTACGGGCACCCGATGGGCCCGCTCAAGCTGACCGACCACGTCGGCCTCGACGTGCGCCTCTCCATCGCGGAGCACCTGAACGCAGAGCTGGGCGAACGCTTCCGCCCTCCCCAGCTGCTGCGCCGCATGGTGCGCGCCGGGAAGCTGGGGAAGAAGAGCGGGGAAGGGTTCTACAAGTATTAGCCGAGTTCGAGGAGGACGAGGTCGGGTATCCCGCGTCCGAGGACAAATTCGCAGTGGGTCTCCGTTGCTTTTCAGGGTGAGTGCCGGGGGTGCACGCGCGCCCTCAAAGGATCGTGCGCCTGCGCCTCCCACCTCCGAGGAGACCACCCTGATCTCCGTTGCCTTCGGAAGGAGTTTCGAGCGCAGGCGCGGCCACGAACGCCAAGCCTGATACCGGTGCCATCTAACGCGCTGCGCTCCGCCCCGGGGCGGATAGATGATCCGCGGGGCGCGTCGTGCCGCATCGGACAAGTTACGTATGCCGGTCGTTTGCGATTGACAGGTTTGGAGCCTTCACTTCGCAAACGGCTGCGAGCCTTCGCAACAACGGCCGTGTAGCTGCTTTAGATGCGTGGAAAGCGGCCGTCAGGCCCACGTTCTCCTCGCGTGACGGCCCGCCGCCTAGCGCTCGTGTGCGGCCTCCGGAGGACTCCGAAAAACCCCGTGCTACCACCGCACACATGATGAACTCACCAATCGTTGTCGAATCGCTCAGCTCCTCGGACCTCCGTTCGGCTACGCGGGAGTTGGTGCGGACATCACACGGCCTCGACGCGGCGCTTCTCGTCCATCTCGGCGAGATCGACGAGCGGAAGCTCTACCTCGACTGGGCGTTCTCCTCGATGTTCGCCTTCTGCGTCGGCGAGCTCGGTTTCTCCGAGGACGTCGCCTGCAACCGGATCGACCTCGCCCGCGCCGCACGACGCATGCCGGTGATCCTGGAGGCCCTCCGGTCCGGGCAAGTGCACCTGGCCGGACTGCGCTTGCTCGCGCCGCACCTGACCGCCGAGAACCAGGAGAGGGTGTTGGCGGAGGCCGCCGGCAAGTCGAAGCGCCAGATCGAAGAGCTGGTCGCGCGTCTTTCGCCGCAGCCGCCGGTTCCCACTGTGGTGCGCAAGCTTCCCGGCCGCCCCAACCCCCCGCCCGAGGCTTCACCCGCATTCTCGTTCGGCACTGCCGCCCCGGTGGCGCCGCCGGAGTCGCCGCCCGCTCTCGCGTTCGCGCCGCCACCCGCCCCGCCGCCGCGACGCGATGAACGCCGCGCCGTGGTTGCTCCCCTCGCCGAGGACACCTTCAAGTTCCAATTCACCGCGAGTCGCGCGTGCCGTGACAAGTTCCGCCAATTGCAGGACCTGCTCCGGCACCGCATCCCCGACGGAGACCTGGCGACGATCTTCGAAACTGCGCTCGACTTGACCATCGAGCACGTAAAGAAGGAGCGATTCGCGACGGGTCGGAAGGCGCGACAGGCTCCGGCCGAAGACGTGGAGGCAGCGTCTTCGCGTCACGTACCGGACGCCATCAAACGCGAGGTTTTCGAGCGCGACGGCGGCCGCTGCACCTTCACCGACGAGCATGGCCGGAGGTGCGCGGAGACTGGCGCCCTGGAATTCGATCATCAGGACGGGTTCGCGCGAACGCATCTCCACAGAGCGGATCGGATCCGCCTGCTCTGCCGTGCGCACAACCAACATGCCGCGGAGAAGATGTACGGTCGCGCCTTCATGGAACGAGCCCGCGCATCGGTCGACCGGCTTGCAACTGGTCCCGGAACTCCGTCAGGGTGAGTGGAGGTTATCCGCCCCGGGACGGGACGCGGTGCGTCACTGCGTGCACGCGGCGTCACTCCGAGATGTCGTTTCATCGCCGCTGCCCTTGAAAAGCAACCGAGATTCAGTTCGGTCGTGCTCGGAGCGACGAGGCCCGGCGCATTGCTGTGCTCGAACCAGGCCGCGTAGACGAGGCGAGAAGGGACGGGACGCGGCGCGTCAAAAGGGCACAGGCACCGATGTGCTCTGACCTGGCGCTTCTCTACCGCAGCGCTCCGAGAGCGAATGCCTGATCCAAATCACCGTGTGCCCGGTTGTTCAGTTCTCGAAGACGGTAACGAGCCTCGGATCGTCGAACATCGCCTGCGGCGAGATCACCGTCTCCTCGGGGTCGAACGGCGGCTTCGTCCCGCCGAAGCGGCGCGCCAGCAGCCGCTGGACCTCGCCATTTCGGAGGTTGAGGTCCTTCGCCTTTTGCAGAGCTCCGATCCGGATGCCGGCCGCGCGCTCGTACAGCTTGTAGACCAACTCGGAGCAGTAGAGTCGCTCGTCGTCCCAGCGGAACTGCAGATCGTAAGGCCTGCCGAGCCAGCTGCTCGCGAGCCGGCGCATCCGCTGCGTTACCGAGGGCGTCAGCACGCGTTGCGCGTCGCGGAGCCGCTTGACGACCACCCGCCCTTTCTCCCCGCGCGCGATCCAGACCGGAAGCGGCGTCAACTTCACCGGCTGGACGGCCTCGAGCACGACCAGCCGCCCGTTGGAAACGAGCACCACACCCATGTGCGTGTAGGCGCTTCCCGTCGCGAGCGCGACCGCCTGGCTCTGCGCGGATCGCGAGCGGTGGAA
>DASWGQ010000326.1:0-1659 GCA_036393595.1 Myxococcales bacterium
CCTCGCGCGCGTCCATACCCGGGACGGTGCGGAGCGAGAGCCGCGCGCGGGCCGCCTCGATGATCTGGTTGGACGAGCCGAGGAACGGGCGCGCCTCCAGCGCGATCACGGTGAGCGCCGGCCGCGTCCACATGCGCTCGAACAGCGAGAACTGGCTCTCGCCCCACAGCCGCACGCCGGGGAGCATGCCGGAGTCCTTCTTGAATTTGGCCTCCGACAGCGGCAGCTTCCGGATGCGCGCGAGTTGCTTCGCGCTGGGGCGCGCCACCCTGGCGTAGAGGCCGGGCACGTTCAGGGCGCCGTTCGGCTTGCGGAGGTCGGCGATGATGGCGCAGAGGATCTGCACGGAGTCGGGCACGGGCCCGCTGAGGCCGCTGTGCAGCGGCTGGTGGAGGCCCTGCACCTCCACGTCCACCTGGCAGATGCCGCGGAGCTGATAGGTGAGCGCGGGGTGGCCGACGTCGTAGTTGCGGGTGTCGGTGAGCACGATGAAGTCCGCGGCCATCTTCGTCCGGTATTGCTCGAGGAAGCGGCCCAGGTTCCTCGATCCGATCTCCTCCTCGCCCTCGATGATGAACTTCACGTTCAGCGGGAGCGTCTTGGCCGCCCTCAGGTACGAGCCGACGGCGGCCACGTGGGCCATGACCCCGCCCTTGTCGTCGGCGGTGCCCCTGCCGTAGAGACGGCCGCCGCGCTCGGTGGGCTCGAAGGCGGGCGAGAGCCACTTCTCCGCGCGGCCGGGGGGCATCACGTCGTGATGCCCGTAGAGGAGCACGGTGGGCGCGCCCGGCCGGTGCAGCCAGTCCCCGTACACGTAGGGATGCACGCCGGGAATCTCCAGCGCCTCGACGTGCTCCACGCCCGCGTCGCGGAGCGCCTGCGCCATCGCCTGCGCGGAGCGGCGCACCTCCTCCGGGGGAAAGCCGGCGGCGGACATGCTGGGGATGCGGCAGAGGTCCACCAGCGTCTGCCTCCAGTGGTCGAGCCGCGCGTCCAGGTCGCCCAGCACTTCCCGCACGATCCCGTTCGCCGCCATGCTCACGCTCCCATCATGGCGCGGAGCTTCGCGCGCCGCTTCCCTTGAACTAGAAATGCTTCACGTAGCCCAGTTCACCTTCGACGAGATCGAAGCCGCACCTAATAGAGGATGGGCCCCGAGGGGAGGTAGAGCTCGGGTCGGCCGAACAGCCGCGAGGCCATGAACAGCGTCGGGGCGCCGATGCGGAAGCCGCAGCTGACCAGCGCCTCGAGCAGGGAAGTGCAGGCGCCGGGGACGCGCATCGTCACGCTTCCCCCGCCGCCCGCACCTGCCGCCGCTGCGGCCGCCACCGCCTGGAGGAGAGCCGTCTCGTCGCGCCCTGCCGCTGGCCCGATCCGTTCCCCCCGCCGGTAGGCGAAGGCGGCGACCTCGCCCCCGCGCTCGATCGCCACCGCCGCGCCGCCGTCGGCCCGGCAGTGGGCCAGGTCGTCGGCGCGGCCGTGGCCGAAGACCTCGGCGGTCAGCTTCTCAGCGGCGCCGGGATCGCACGGCAGTTCCCGCTCCCGCGGGTCGAGCCCGGCCCGCGCCTTGAGTCGCGTCACCGCCGCGGCATCCCCATCCAGGCGGTAGATAGGCCAGCGCGGCGGCATCCCGGCCATCACGTAGCGGGCCTGGGCGCG
>DASWGQ010000327.1:0-1837 GCA_036393595.1 Myxococcales bacterium
TGCGCCCAGATCTCGACCTTGAGGGACCCCTTCGGGTTCTTGCACTCGATCTGCAGCTCGACCTCCTGGCCGTTCAGCGCGCGCTGCAGGGTCCAGCGCGCGGCGGAGATGCTGGGCGCCTTCTCGTCCTTGGCGGTGTCCTTGGCCAGGTCCTGCTTGCCCTTCTCGGACTTCTGGGCCTCGTGCGAGTCCGACCCCTTCTCGGCCTCCTTCTTGGCCACCACGACCGCCTGCTCGATCAGGATCTTCAGCGCGTTGATGATGTAGCTGCCCAGGCCCTGGGCGTCCGCGCCGTCGTCGATGAAGACGTCGGGCGAGCCGTCGATGATCGGCCCCGAGCCGCCGCAGTGCTGCGTCTTGTCGTTCATCCGCGCGAACGGCTTGCCGTTGACGTAGACGGTCGGCGATCCCTTGGCGACCTTGAAGGTGTTGGGGCCGCAGCAGGCGGCGTGGATGCCGATGTCGTCCTGCCGCGCGGCGCCGCGGTCGTTGACGAGCACGTTGCTGGAGGCGGCCACGATGGGTCCCACGCCGGGGTGCGGGCAGGCGGGGCAGCCGTGGGCGTCCTGGTCGACCTGCGCCTTGTCTCCGAGGCGGGCGGCGGCGGGCATTCTTCGATGCTCCTTCCGGCGGGCACATTCATTTTACCATGCGCGCGCCTGGCCGGGAAGCGGCCGGGAGGGCGCCGGGCGAAAACGGCTTGCGCCGCGTCGCCCCGGGCGTGTACGGTTCGCGCCCCATGTACGGAGTCATCATCGCGGTTCACGTGCTCGTGAGCCTGTTCCTGATCTTCGTCATCCTGCTCCAGCCGGGGCGGGCCGACGGCATGGCCGCGTTCGGCGGCGGCGGCGGCGCGAGCAGCGTGTTCGGCGGTCGCGGCTCGGTCACGTTCCTCGCCAAGGTGACCGAGGTGTGCGCGGCCATCTTCATGATCACCTCGCTCACGCTCGCATATCGCTCCTCGCACACCGACTCGGTGCTGCGCGCGCGGCGCAACATCGCCGCCCAGGAGGCGGTGGAGAAGCAAGGCCCACCGCCCGCGCAGCAGCCCGCCAAGGGCGGCGCGACCAAGCCGCCGCCGCCGGCGAAGCCCGGCCCGACCCGGAAGTAGCCGTCTTGCACCAACCGGAGCGGTTTGCTAGAAGCCCGCTCCCACGCTTCTTGCCCAGGTGGTGGAACTGGTAGACACACCGTCTTGAGGGGGCGGCGCCGTAAGGCGTGTGAGTTCGAATCTCACCCTGGGCACCAAATCGCCGCTCCTTGTCCGGGCAACCTGGCGAGCCTGCGCCGGCGCGAAGTTGAAGACGCGCTGCTTCATCGTCACCTTTGCGACAGAGGAGACGCAGCGATGGGCGACGACAAGAAGCAGCCGCAGGGCAGCCTCAACGAGGGCGAGGGGAGCAAGAGGGCCGACAAGCAGTATCGCCAGGGCGCCACCGACTTCGCCAAGCGCACCGACACCCTGCAGAAGGGGATCGAGGCGGAGCGCGAGGTGGAGAACTACCGCGACGAATACGAGCGGGCGGAGAAGTCAGGGCGTTCGCACGGCGCCGGGGACCTCGAGAGCGACCTGGAAGGAAAGAACGACGGCCGCGTCTAGCCGCCGCCGATAGGGCGGCGCTACGCTTTTCAGAGCGCGGACGTTCTGGGATACGCTCAGGCGCGGCCTGTGCCGCCCGGTCCGGCGGTGCGGTCCCGGAACCGCTGCCAGTCGATCCGGTACTTCCGCACCTTGTAGTTGACCACGCGCTCGGTGCTGCTCAGCAGGCGAGCGGCCCGCGCCCGGTTGCCGCGCGCGCTCTTCAGCGCATCGAGGATCAAGTCCTTCTCGTACTGC
>DASWGQ010000328.1:0-2606 GCA_036393595.1 Myxococcales bacterium
CGCGGGCCGGATGAGCCCGTTGCCCAAGGACGAGAACGTCGCGGCCAGGAGCAGCGTCGGGATGGCGTGGCTCAGCCCGAGAATCGTGTAGCCGACCGCGGCGGCGGCGAAGCCGAAGGTGACGAGCCGCACCTCGCCGAAGAGGCGCACCGGCCAGCCGGAGCGCAGCGAGCCCTGCACCACGATCCCCAGCAGGCCCGAATAGGTGAAGATGTACCCGACCTCCTTGGCGCCGAATCGCATTCCATGCCAAGAGAACCGCCGTTCGGCGAAGAGCGCGAATCCACCGGTGAACGACGCGAACGCGAAGGTGAAGAGGAAGAACTCCCAAAGCAGGCCGCCCAGCACGGGCCGCCGGAAATACTGCACGTAGGCGCCCCAGTCCAGGAGGCGCAGCCGCTTGCCTCCGGGCGCCGCCGGCGCTTCCTCCCCCTGTTGCGGCCCGATCGGCGCCGCGAGCTGCTCGCCTTCGGGCCGGGGCGGCACGCTGGGGAGCAGGAACGTCGTCCCCAGGATGCTCGTCAGGGAGAGGCCCGCCGCGCAGAGGATCGGCACGTGGAAGTCGTAGCGCGCCGAGAGGTAGCCGGAGAGGCCCGGTCCGACTAGAAAGCCAATGCCGAAGGCGATGCCGATGACCGCGAACGAGCGGGCGCGCTCCTTCGGCGTGGTCACGTCCGCGATGTACGCCTGCGCGATGGAGAGGTTGCCGGCGGTGAGCCCGTCGATCACCCGCGAGGCGAAGACCATCCACAGCGAGTTCGCCCTCCAGAGCAGGAGGAACCCCAGGAAGGTGCCCACCTGCGACACGATCAGTACGGGCTTGCGGCCCAGCTGATCCGAGAGCGAGCCGAGTGCGGGCCCGGCGACGAGCTGGCACAGCGCGTACGTCGAGACGAGCAGGCCGACCAGCGCGGGGCTGGCGCCGAAATGCTCCGCGTAGAACGGCAGGACGGGCAGCATGATCGTGAGGCCGAGCACGTCGACCACCACGATGAGGAAGATCGGCAGGAGCGGAGAGCGTCGCATCGTCGCCACGGCTCCTCTAGCACGCTACCGCGCGAACGGATCGAGCAGCGGCGGCGCCGAGGCGAGATCCAGCAGCGCCTCGATCAGGACGTGCGCTCCGCGGTGGAGGTCGGCGACGGGGATCTGCTCGTCGCTGTCGTGCCCGGGATAGGGCGTGCCCGGGAACCACATGCCGAAGGCGATGGAGCGAGGCAGCCGCTTCGCGTAGGTGCCGCCGCCGGAGATGGCGGGCGGCGCGTCCTCGCCGGTCGCGCGGCGGTACGCCGCCATCAGGCGCCGGACGATCTTCGCCTCGGGATCGAAGGCGAGCGGCTCGTCCTGGAAGTAGCCGCCTGCCCGCAGCGTGGCGCCGCGCCGGGCGGCGAAGTCGGCGACCACCGCGAAGAGCCGATCGCGCGCTTGCGGGCCGGTGAGCGGCGGCGGGCGGCGCAGGTTGATGACCAGCGTGAGCTTGCCCTCCTCGGCGGGGGCGAGCCCGGTGTGCGTGCCCAGCGTGGCCACGTTCACCGCGTACCCGCCCCAGCGATCTTGCGGCAGGCCGAGCGCGGCGCCGCGCACGTCCTGCCCGGCGAGGCGGGCGAAGGCGAGCAGGTCGTCGGCGCCGCCGGCAGGCAACTCGCCCTCGACCGTGCGCGCGAGCGCGACGAGCGCGTTGCGGCCGCCCTGGAGGTTCACGCCCGCGTGGGCCGCGCGCCCGCGCGCCAGCACCTCGAGCTCCGCGCCGTTCGGCGTCACCTCCAGCCGCGTGCCGGGCGGAGGTGTCCGCGCGACGAGCCGGTCGACCAGCTCCTTCCACCCCGGTTCCCCGCCGCGCCACCGGAGCACCAGCCGGGCGCGGTCGGGGACGATGCTCGGCGCCAACCCCGCCTCGAGAGAAGCGACCGTCCAGGGCTTGGCGGCCTCGCGCTCGACCGGATCCGCGCTGACGGTCAAGCCGTCCCAGGCCTTCTCGCCCACCACCACGGGGAACTCGGAGTCGAGCACCAGGCTCAGGTCGGGCGGGGCGTGCGTCTGGAGGTACGACTTCACGTCGTTGCTCCCGCTCTCCTCGTCGCTTCCGACCAGCAGGCGCAGCGTGTGCGTCCGCGGAGGCCCGGCCTCCTTCAGCGCCGCCATCGCGAGCAGCGCCTGCACCATCGGCCCCTTGTCGTCCGCCGCGCCGCGCCCCCACACGCGACCGCCGCGCGCCACGCCGGCGAACGGCGGCACCGTCCAGGCCTTCTCGTCGACGGGCTGGACGTCGCCGTGCACCACCAGGCCGAGCACCGGCGCCCCGGGCGGTCCCGGCAGCTCGATCTCGGTCACGGTCCCGGCATCCCGGGCGGCCAGTCCGAGCGCGCCGGCCGTGCGCAGCAGCCACTGCTTCTGCGCGGCGTGCGCTGCATCGTTCCCCGCGACGGTGGCGAATCGGATGGCCTGCGCGAGCATCTCGGCGGCGCGAGGCGCCTCGGCCGAGTCGTAGCGCTGGTGCGCGGCGGCGGCGGCGGCGAGGAGGAGCGCGATCATGCCCGCTCCGCGGTCAGCCACCCGAGCACCGCGGCGGCGCCGAGCAGCGGGAACACGACGTACACCGACCTGCC
>DASWGQ010000329.1:0-5508 GCA_036393595.1 Myxococcales bacterium
AGATGAGTTAGATCAGACAAAAGGGAAGGCGTTGCCGGCTGGAAGCGTCACGACGATGCCTGCAGTGATCCATCATTTTGGATGGGCTTCAGAAGAGACAATTATCCAGCTCCATGGAGTTGGCCCATGGGACATAAAATATGCTAACCCGGCAGACGATCCGAGAAAGAAATGAACCTTGCTCGTCCGAGTCGCGCGCGAGCGGGATGTGACGCAACTACATTGCTGTGTAACGTCGATCTCTCTTGCAAGCGCGTCGAATTCGCGATCCGTGAGCTCGAGCACCCGGCCGCGCGACGTACAGTCAGTCGATTAGGAATGTCTCCATCGGGGGACTCCGGAGGGAAGTTCGTCCTCGGCAAGGGCGAGGCGAGCAGGTCGCGCATTTAGCTTTTCTTCTCGCGGAGCAGCTTGAGCTTGTTCCGCGCGGACAGCGACTGCTGGCGGACGGATTCGGCCTGCCGGACCGCGTCCTCGAACCCGTCTCGCTCGGCGTCCCGGAGAAGCTCCTCCGCGGATGCTGCCACTCGCCCGAGCCGCTCCTCCGCCTCGTCGACGCCCCCTCCCTGCTTGAGCAGCGAATTGACCTCGGCCGCCTCGTCGCCCAGGTGGGCGAACCGGGTGAGCAGCGCGTCGAGCAGCTCGCGCCGGGACTGGATCTCCCGGGCGCGCTCCTCGAGCTGCGCCGCCTGGGCCTCCTGCCGCTGCCGAGCGCCCGCGATCTGCTCCACCAGCGCGCGCACCCGCGCCGCTACCCGCGCCTGCACCTCGGCGGCGTCCTGCGCCGCGCGCGCGGCGCGCTCCAGGTTCTTCTGCGACTTGAGCTCGAGCCGCGCGGCGAGCTCCGCGACCTGCTCGAAGCGGCGCAGCTCCGCCTCGAGCGCCGCAGCAGCCGCACCGAGTCCTACCTTCTCCTCTTCCATCCCACAAGAGTACCCGGGCCGCCTGGGGAACCGCCGCGTTTTTCGACGCGGACGTTCCGGGCAGTACAATGCCCCCATGCCGCGCGACCGCGCCGGGCTAGCCAGGTTCCTCTCGCGCACGCCGTTCTTCGGCGGGCTGGACGACATCGCGCTGCGGCACGTGGTCGCCATGACCAACGAGCGCATCTTCCCGCGCGGGACCGCCGTCTTCCGCGAGGGCGAGCAGGGCCGCTCGATGTACGTGGTCGAGTCGGGCGAGCTGGTGGCGCTCAAGAGCGGCGACTCCGGCCGGGCGGTCCGGCTGATGCACCTCAAGCCGGGCGACTTCTTCGGCGAGACCACTCTGATCGAGATGCAGCCGCGGCCCTTCTCGGTGGTGGTCGAGCACGAGACGAGGCTGCTCGAGCTGACCAACGCGGACCTGTACAAGCTCTACCAGGAAGACGTGAAGTCGTACGTGCTGGTGCTGCAAAACATCAACCGCGAGCTGTGCCGCCGGCTGCGCAGGGCCTCGGTCCGCATCACCGCCTACGCCGACGAGGCCGGCGACGAGGTCACGCAGATCCGCGACACCCAGCCCGAGCTGCCGCGAGCCAAGCGGCGTCCTCACTGAGCGCATCCGTGACGTCCGCCCTCTGAAAGAGCGCAGCGCCGCCCTATCGGCGGCGACCGAGGTCGCATACTCTGCGCGGCCATGAAAATCGCCCTCCCCGCCCTGCTGCTCGCCGCCTGCTCGGCCGCGCCCGCCACGCCGCCCCGGCCGGCCTCGCCGCCGGACCCCGCGGGCGCGAAAGAGTTCGCCGCGAAGGTGAACGAGGACCTGAAGGAGCTCGGGGTCAAGTCGCAGACGGCCTCGTGGATCAAGAACACCTACGCCCGCGCGCTGTGCAAGGCGGCGGGCCAGAGCGGACCTTTGCACGAATGCTCCATCCGCGGCAGCAAGGAGGCGGGCCAGAAGCTCTGGGCGATGCTGTCCTTGGGCGCGAGCAAGCCCTGGCCCGACGCGCTGGAGGCGCTCACCGGCCAGAGGCGGATGGACGCAACGGCGCTGCTCGAGTATTTCGCGCCGCTGCAGAAATGGCTCGGCGAGCAGAACGCGGGCCAGAGGTGCGGCTGGTGAGCGCGACCGCAGAAGCGCTGCGGGCCGGAGACCCTCTGCAGGCGACGACCTTCGGGGGACACCCGCGAGGTCTGCGCACGCTGTTCTTCACCGAGATGTGGGAGCGCTTCAGCTACTACGGGATGCGCGCCCTGCTCGTGCTGTACCTGACCGCGACCGTCGCGCAGGGCGGCGTCGGCTTCTCCATCGAGAAGGCGACCGGGATCTACGGCTGGTACACGATGGGCGTGTACCTGGCCGCGCTCCCGGGCGGCTGGATCGCAGACCGGTTCCTCGGGCAGCGGCGCTCGGTCCTGCTCGGCGGGGTGATCATCGCCCTGGGGCATTTCTCGCTGGCCGTGCCGAGGCTCGCCTTCCTCTACCTGGGCCTCTTGCTCGTCATCGTCGGCGTCGGGTTCCTCAAGCCGAACATCAGCACCATGGTGGGCGGGCTGTACCGCGAGAACGATCCGCGCCGGGACGCGGGGTTCTCCATCTTCTACATGGGCATCAACATCGGCGCGATGCTCGCCCCGCTCGTCTGCGGGTTCCTCGCGCAGAGCGAGATGTTCCGCGGCTTGCTCGAGCGGCACGGCGTCGACCCGCGCCTGGGATGGCACTTCGGGTTCGCCATGGCCGGGTTCGGCATGGTGTTCGGCCTTTTGCAGTACGTCCTCGGGCAGCGCGACTTCGGGGCCAGCGCGGACGGGCCGCGGGAGCGCGCCGCGGCGCAGCAGGCCAAAGAGCACGCGCCGCTCGCGCGCGAGGACTGGATGCGGATGGCCGCCATCGGCGTCCTCTTCCTCTTCTCCTGCATCTTCTGGAGCTCGTTCGAGCAGGCCGGCTCCAGCCTCAACCTCTTCGCGGACCGGCTCACCGACACCCGCATCCTCGGCCACGCCTTCCCCTCGAGCTGGTACCAGGCGGTGAACTCCATCTTCATCATCGCGCTCGCGCCGGTCTTCGCCTGGCTGTGGGTGCGGCTCCGCGACCGCGAGCCGTCCAGCCCGGCGAAGTTCGCCTGGGGCCTGTTCTGGGTGGGCGCCGGGTTCCTGCTCGTCGCCGCTTCGGCGGCCATCGCGCAGCGCGCCGGCCAGCGAGTGAGCCCCTGGTGGCTGGTGGGCGTCTACCTCTGCCACACCATCGGCGAGCTGTGCCTCTCCCCCGTGGGCCTCTCGACGGTGACCAAGCTCGCTCCGGTCCGCTTCGCCTCCCTGATGATGGGCGTCTGGTTCACCTCGCTCGCCGTGGGGAACCGGATCGGCGGTTGGGTCGCCGGCCACTTCGACCCCAACGGCTCCCTCCCGGGCCTCTTCCTCTCCGTCGCGGCGTTCGCCATCGGCTCCTCGGTGCTGCTCGCCTTGCTGACCCGCCCCATCAAGAAACTGATGTCCGGAGTGCATTGACCCTGACAAGACGATTTCACCACGGAGCACACGGAGAGCACGGAGGTCGTTTGTTTCAAACCCCAAATCTCCGCGATCTCCGTGCCCTCCGTGGTGTAATCGGTTTGGCCTGTCAGCCTACCGTTCCACCGCCTATTGGAAGGGATTCGCGGGTGAGGTTGCGGAGGCCGTTCTCGTGGACGACCACGTCGTCCTCGATGCGGATGCCGCCCAGCGGGGCGAGGGCGTCGACCAGCTTCCAATCGACCGCCCGGGCGAGGGGTCCTTCCCGCAGCGGCCGCAACAACGCGTCGATGAAGTAGATGCCCGGCTCGATGGTGAAGCATTGCCGCTCGGAGATCACCGTCGTGTTGCGCAGGAACGGGTTGTCCGGGCGGGGCTTCACCGTCGCGCAGCCCACGTCGTGGCACTGCAGGCCCAGCGAATGGCCCAGGCCGTGCGGGTAGAAGGCGCGCGTCACGCCGGCCGCGACCGCCTCCTCGCCGGACGTCTTGAGCAAGCCCGTCTCGCGCAGGATCCCGCCCACCTGGCGGTGCGACTCGTCGTGCAGCGCCTCGTAGGGCAACCCCGTGCGCGCCTGCGCGCAGAGCCGCTGCTGCATCGCCTCCACCTGCGCGACCAGCCCCGCGAAGCCAGACGCCGCCGCGCCCCCGCCTTTCACCCAGGTGCGGGTCACGTCCGAGCAGTAGCCGGCAAAGCACGCGCCGGCATCCACCAGCAGGGTCTGCGCCGGCTGGGCGCGTTTGGAGTAGCTCACGTGGTGCAGCGTGGCCGAGTGGGGGCCAAGGGCGACGATGTTCTTGTACGGCGTCTCCGCGTCGTCCTGCCTGGTCGCGCCGAGGAACGCGAGGTGCAGCTCCAGCTCGGCGCGATCTCCGCTCGCGAACAGCCGCCGCAGCTCCTGGTGCCCGGCGGCCGCCCGGCGGTTCGCCTCCGCCACGCATTCCTCCTCGTAGGGCGTCTTCTGCACCCGCAGCTGGTCCAGCGCGGCGACGAGCTGCGGCGGGTTCACGTCTTCGATGCCCCACGACGCGGCGACCGCCCCTTCGTCTCCGATGAAGGCGAGGCGCCCGCGCGGGAGCAGATCGCGCATCTGCGCCGGAGAGCTCGCCTCCGCCACCTCGAACGCGCCCCAGAAGTGGTCCGTGTCGGGCGGGGCTGGCGCCTCCCAGAAGTTGGTCTCCTGAAGGCGCAGCAAGCGGGGCTTGCGCCCGGACTCGACCACCAGCGCGCAGCCAGCCTCGAAAAGCGGCAGCCAGTGCTGGAGCTCCGGCGTGACGCGCAACGGCCAGTACTGGTCGTCGGCCTGGGTGCGCTTCTGGGGCGACCCGGAGTGCACCACCAGCGCGTCGTACCCGTGCTGCCGCAGCGCCGGCGCGGTGTCGGCGGCCAGCCGCGCGACGTGCGCCTGGTGCAGCCCCTCGAGCGTCTTTCGATCCATCGCCGCATTGTAGCCCTGTTATGCTGGCGCCCGCATGACGGACGAAGACGAGGTGCTCGCCGCCAACGCGGCCTTCTACTCCGCGTTCGCCGCGTCTGACGCGAAGGCGATGGACGCGGTCTGGGCGCGGAGCGCGCCCGTCGCCTGCGTGCATCCGGGATGGGAAGCCCTGGTCGGCCGCGACCGCGTCATGGAGAGCTGGCGGCGCATCCTGCGCAGCGGCGGCGCCTCGCCCATTTCTTGTGCCGGCGCGGTGGCGCACCTGCTCGGCGAGGCGGCCTTCGTGACCTGCCTCGAGCGGCTCCCCGGAGCGACCCTCATCGCCACCAACTTCTTCGTCCGCGAGGACGGCCGCTTCCGCATGGTGCACCACCACGCCGGCCCCGCTGCCCGCCCCGAAGCGGCGCCCGCCCCGCCCCGGACCGAGCTCAACTGACGCCGCGGAGGGCGAGCTTCCAGCACGCCGTGAGCGCAGCCAGCGCCGCCAGCGCGATCACTGGCTGCAGCACGGTCCGGCGCGGCGGGCGCCTCGCCAGCGGCGCCGCGGCTGCCCCGAGCGCACCGCCGGCGGCGAATCCGAAGAGGTGCGCGAACAGGTCGGCGTTCTGCCCCGTTCCGAGCAGGCCCAGCAGCGCCGAT
>DASWGQ010000330.1:0-2419 GCA_036393595.1 Myxococcales bacterium
GCCCCTGCCCCGAGCGATCCGCGCGAGCGCGTCCTTTCCGCCCTGGTGGACGAGCTGTCCCGCTCGCAGAAGGACCTGCGCCTGCGCGGGCACGAGGCGCCGTACTTCCTCTCCTACGCGGTGCGCGGCATCGAGGCGCGCGAGGTGGGCGCCAAGTACGGCGCCATCTTCCTCGACCACGCCCGGCGCGAGCGCCGGCTGCAGGTCGACGTGCGGGTGGGGAGCTACGAGTTCGACAACACCGGCTCGCAGGAGATGTTCGACTTCGACGGCCAGGACTCGGGCTACAGCGCGGGGCGCGAGGCGCCGCTCGACGACGACCCGGCAGCGCTGCGCAACGCGCTGTGGCTGCTCACCGACGACCTCTACAAGAAGGCGCTCTCGGCGTACCTCAAGAAGAAAGGGAAGGAAGTCTACCGTCCCGACGACCCCGAGAGGCCGTCCAGCTTCTCGCGCGAGGAGCCGCACGTCGACGTGATGCCCAGGGCGGAGCGCCCCTTCGACGCCGAGGCATGGAAGCGCGAGTTGCGGGCGCAGTCGGACCGGCTGCGCTCGCACCCCGAGCTGTTCGATTCGCAGATGCGCGCCGGCGTGGACCGCGAGGAGCGCGAGCTGGCCAACACCGAGGGGGCGCGCCTGATCACCGAGCGGGTCCTGTACGGGCTGCACGTGCAAGCCTGGGCGCGCGCCCCGGACGGCATGCTGCTGGAGGACAGCCGCGACTTCTACGGCGCGACCGAAGTCGAGCTGCCGCGGGGCGAGAAGCTGTCGCGGAAGATCGACGAGATGGTCGGCGAGCTGCTCGCGCTGCGCAACGCGCCGGTGCTCGACCCGTACACCGGCCCCGCGCTGCTCGCGCCGGAGGCGGCCGGGGTGCTCTTCCACGAGGCGGTCGGTCACCGCCTCGAAGGAGAGCGGCAGAACGACGACAAGGACGGGCGCACCTTCAAGGGACAGGTCGGCAAGCCCATCCTGCCGGGCTTCTTGACCATCCTGGACGACCCCACGCTCGCGCGGTTCGGCGGCGTGAGCCTCAACGGCCTCTACAAGTACGACGACCAGGGCGTCCCCGCGCAGCGAACGGTGCTGGTCGATCGCGGGGTGCTGAAGACGTTCCTGCTCTCGCGCGCGCCGGTGGCCGGGTTCTCGCGCTCGAACGGGCACGGGCGGTCCTCGCCGGGCCGGGACCCGGTGGCGCGGATGGCGAACCTGATCGTGCAGTCCGACCGCACCCTCTCGCCGGCGAAGCTGAAGGAGGCGCTGCTCGCCGAGGCGCGCCGCCAGGAGAAGCCGTTCGGGCTCCTCATCCGCGACGTGACCGGCGGCAACACCGACACCAGCAGCTACGCATACCAGGCGTTCAAGGGACAGCCCCGGCTGGTCTACAAGGTGGACGCGAAGACCGGGGAGGAGACGCTGGTGCGCGGCGTGGAGATCGTCGGCACGCCGCTCACCGCGCTGGGGAAGATCATCGCGACCGGCGACGACTCCCGCGTGTTCGACGGCTACTGCGGCGCGGAGAGCGGGTTCGTTCCCGTCTCGACCGTGGCGCCGACCGTGCTCATCGCCGAGATCGAGCTGCAGCGCACGCGGAAGGACAGCGGCCGCTCGCCGGTGCTCTCCTCGCCCTGGGCCACGCCGCCGGTGACCGCGGTGAAGCAGCGCTAAGGTTAGTCGCGGCCGTATTCGGCGGCGCTACGCCTTTCGAAGAGCGGACATCGCGGGATGGACTCAGTCGCCGCCGGCGCCGAGTGGTAGCGGCGGGCGGAAGGACGTCGCCGAGTAGCCCGACCGCACCGCCTCGGCTTCGAAGCCCGTGAGCGGTTCTCCGGTCGCGACGGCGAACGCGTCCTCGAAGTGCGCCCCGGAACGCACGCCGCGCAGGACGTCGCGGATCGCCTGATCACCGCGGAGCGCGACCAGCAGCTCGAACGCCCGGTGCGCAGCGGCGTACACGGCCTCCTTCTCGGTCCGGTACAGCTCCGGGCTCGGCCGCAGCAGGTCGGCGGCCGGGTGCGCGTCCTGCCAGCGCCGCAGCTCGTCGAGGGCCAGGCGGCGGTGTCCCTGCCCGGCAGTGACCGACGCCATGCCCTCGCGGAACCAGAGCGGCGGCTCCTCCGGGAATCCTCCGTCGGAGGGCTGCAGCAGCTGGTACATGAGCGCGTGCGTCAGCTCGTGCGCGAGCAGCTCCGACATCTCCTCTCGCGCGGCGGCCGGGGGATCGCCCCAGCTCCGGGGGCTCTGCAGGAGGATCTGGTCCCCGAAGGCCCACGCGCGCAGCCAGGGATAGCCGCGGAGCCCGATCAACGCCTCGAGCGCCTCGTGGTCCGGCAGCACGCGCACCGTGACGCCGTGCCGGAACCGGCCCCAGCGCGACAGCCGCGGCCCGGCGGCCAGCAGGCCGCCCCCGATACGCCCC
>DASWGQ010000331.1:0-1933 GCA_036393595.1 Myxococcales bacterium
TGCGCCATGGCCATCGCTACCGTCGACCCCGCCACCGGCAAGACCGTCCGTACCTTCCAGCCGCACACCGAGGCGCAGGTCGAGGAGAAGCTCGCCCGCGCGCTCGCCGGCGCCCGGCTGCAGCGCGAGCTGCCCGTCACCGAACGGGCCAAGCGCATGGGCCGCGCGGCCCAGGTCCTCCAGGCGCGCCGGGAGGAGCTCGGGCGCCTGATGACCCTGGAGATGGGCAAGCTGAAGAACGCCGCCCTGGCCGAGGTGGACAAGTGCGCGCTCGGCTGCCGCTACTACGCCGAGAACGGCCCCGCCTTCGTCGCCGACGAGGCGGTCAAGACCGACGCGGTCCGCAGCTTCATCCGCTACCAGCCGCTCGGCGTGGTGCTCGCGGTGATGCCGTGGAACTTCCCGCTCTGGCAGGTCTTCCGCTTCTCCGCGCCGGGGCTGGTCGCCGGCAACGCGGCGGTCCTCAAGCACGCCTCCAACGTCCCCCAGTGCGCGCTCGCCATCGAGGACATCTTCCGCGAGGCGGGCTTCCCGGAGGGCGCCTTCCAGACGCTGCTCATCGAGGGCAGCCGCGCGAGCAAGCTGCTCGACGACCCGCGCATCGCCGCCGCCACGCTCACCGGCAGCGAGGGCGCCGGCCGCAGCATCGGCGAGGCCGCGGGGAGGAACATCAAGAAGGTGGTCCTGGAGCTGGGCGGGTCGGATCCGTTCATCGTGATGCCCAGCGCGGACCTGGAAAAAGCGGTCAAGGTGGGCGTCGAGGCCCGGGTGCAGAACGCCGGCCAGAGCTGCATCGCCGCCAAGCGCTTCATCGTGCACGAACGCATCCACGACGAGTTCGCCCAGCGCATGGCGAAGCGGATCTCCGAGCTGCGCGTGGGCGATCCCAACGACGAGTCCACCGCCGTGGGTCCGCTCTCCTCGAAGCAGGTGCTGGACGACCTCGAAGACCAGGTGAAGCGCATGATCGCCAAGGGCTCCAAGGCGCTCGCCGGCGGCAAGCGCCTCGACCGGCCCGGGTTCTTCTTCCAGCCCACGCTGCTCACCGACGCCGGACCGGGCACGCCGGGTCGGGACGAGGAGATCTTCGGACCGGTCGCCACGCTCTTCAAGGTGCGCGACGCCGGCGAGGCGCTCCAACTCGCGAATGCGACCAAGTTCGGCCTCGGCTCGGCGGCCTGGACGCGCGACGCCGGCGAGGTGCGGCGCTTCACCGACGAGCTGCAGGCCGGCCAGGTGTTCATCAACGGCATGGTGAAGTCCGACCCGCGCCTGCCCTTCGGGGGCATCAAGTCGAGCGGCCACGGACGAGAGCTGTCCGTCATCGGCATGCGCGAGTTCGTCAACTGGAAGACGGTCTGGATCGGCGAGGGCGGTGAGCAGGCCTTCCCCGGCACCGAGTAGGGAAAAGTACACCTCAAGATCCGGCCGATGCGGCCGATGACGATCGGGTCATGGACCGCCTGCTTTTCGTCGACGACGAGCCCTTCGTGCTGCGTGCGCTGAAGCGCACGTTCGAGCTCGAGGGCTTCGAGGTGGTCACCGCCCTCCGTCCCGCGGACGCGCTGGACTTGCTCCGCAAGGAGCCGGGCTTCGTCGTCATCGGCTCGGACTACCGCATGCCGGAGATGAACGGCGCCGAGTTCCTCCAGCGCGCCCGCGACCTGGCGCCCCAGAGCTATCGCCTGCTGATCTCCGCGGTGGAGGAGTTCCACGCCGCGGTCGACTCCATCAACCGGGGCGAGATCTACCGGTTCGTGCCCAAGCCGTGGGACCGGGACGACCTCCTGAACATCGTGCGCGGGGCCGTCGACGACTACCACCTCCGGCGCAACTACCAGGAGATGACCGCGCTCCTGCACAGCAAGAACGCGGAGCTGTCGGCGCTCAACAAGAACCTCGAGCAGAGGGTGGTGGAGCGCACGCACGACCT
>DASWGQ010000332.1:0-9032 GCA_036393595.1 Myxococcales bacterium
CATCCTGGCCACGGCGCGGTGGGGCGGCGTGGCGCTGGACCTCGCGCTCGACGCTCGCGGCGCGCCGCCGCCGATGACCGCCGCCTGCAAGCTGGGTCCCGGCCGGTTCAATTTCACCCAGAAGCTGGTCGGGCTGGCTGCCGAAGGCGAGGTCCGCGTGGGGAACGCGCGCTTCGCCGCCCGCGGCGAGCCCGCCGGCCTGGACTTCACGCACGGCTACCTCGCGCGCGACACCTCCTGGCGCTGGGCGTTCGCCAGCGCGCGCCAGGGAGGCCGGCTGATCGGGTTCAACCTGAGCGAGGGATTCATGCAGTCGAGCGAGAACGCCGTCTGGATCGACGGCGCCCCCTGCTCGGTGGGTCCGGTGCGGTTCGCCTTCGAGCCGGGAGCGCAGCTCGCTCCGTGGCGCATCCGCAGCGACGACGGATCGCTGGATCTCACCTTCCAGCCGGAGGGCTACCGCTCCCAGAGCGTGGATCTAAAGGTCGTCGTCTCGAAGTACCTGCAGCCGTTCGGCGTCTTCTCCGGCCACGTGATCACCTCGGCCGGCGAGCGCATCGAAGTCGACGCCCTTCCCGGTGTCACCGAGGACCACACCGCCCGCTGGTAAGCCGAAAAAAGCGTTTCAGGGGAGGGCGGAAGGTTCTGGAGCGCGGGAGATTGTTTTTCAAAACAGAATTCTCCCGCGCTCCCGTTCCTCCCGCCCTCCCCTGAAACGTTCTGTGATTGTTTGGTCAGCGTTTGTGCTGGGAGCGGTATTCGTTGCGCAGGCGGACGACGTCGTCGTAGATGGCGGCGGGGACGACCTTGCCGCGGATCACCTCGTGCGCGCGCTCCGCCACCTTGCGCCACTCCTCGATGTCCGCCGGCTGGTTGATGGTCAGGCCGCGCTTCCTCATCTGCTCGATCGCGTCCTCGTTCTGCTTGCGCACGTCCTTGCGCGTGCGCTCGCCGTACTCCTCGCCGATCTCCAGCAGCTTCTTCTGCACCTCGGGCGGGATGCGGTCCCAGACGTCCTTCTTCACCACCGTCGCGCCGGTGAGGAAGCCCCAGTGCAGGTTGAGCATGTTGTCCGCCCTCTCGAAAATGTGCGTGGTGTAGGCGTAGAGGGGCGGCTGGCTGATGACGTTCACCATCCGCGAGGTGAGGGCCGGGATCAGATCGGTCGAGGAGAGCACCACCGGCCGGAACCCGGCCCTCCTCCAGGCCGCCTCGGCCGCCGGATCGCCGTTCCAGGTGAAGATCTTGCCCTTGGAAAAGTCCGCCGGCGTGACGTACGGCTCGGTGGAGAAGAAGTAGGCGAATCCCACCTCGCCCCAGTGGATCGGGACGTATCCCTTCCTGGCCAGCGAGTCGTCGAGCTTCGGCCGCAGCTTCTCGTGCACGTAGTCGTACTCCTCGTACGAGTCGATCAGGAAAGGGACGTCCTCGGCCTGCGGCTCGGGGGTGATCTCGTGCAGGCCGATGGCCGTGATCGCGGCGCCGTGCAGCTGTCCGATGCTGATCTTGCGGATCATCTCCCCTTCGTTGCCCTGCGTGCCGCCCGCGTAGACCTTCAGCTCCACCTGCCCGTTCGACGCCTGCGACCACTTCTGGCCCATCTCCAGGAGCAGCTGGTGCCAGGTGGACCCTTGCGGCGCCAGCGTGCCCAGCTTGATGCGCACGGGCGCCGCGTGCGCCTGCGCGGCGAGGAAGAAGGCGAGAACGGGAGCGCGGATGTGCATGGAGCTCCTCGGGATCAATCGGACAGGATGTCGCTTTCGTGGGCCAGCAGGAAGCGCGCGCGCCGCTGCGCGATCTTGTTCTCCAGGCGCTCGTCGCGCGCCTTCGGCGCATCCACGTCGAATCGCAGCGCCTCGCGGAGCAGCGCCTCGAACGTCTTGCGGTCCTGCGCGGGGCCCGCCACCGACTCGGCGTAGGTCACCAGCGCGGAGATCTTCTTGCCCTTCTGCAGCTCGCGCGCTCGCGCGAAGTGGGCGCGCTGCTTCTCGATCGTGGTCCCTTCCGGCCGCGCCGGATCGAAGGAGATGGCGAACTCGTGCAAGGCGCCCAGATCGTAAGGCTCGTCGAGCGCCAGCGCCCGGTCGAGCATCGCGGCCACCGCGGGGATGTCGCCCACCAGCTCCATGTCGGTCTTGCGCTGCGAGATGGCGCCTCCCCACGCCGCCATCGTCCAGTACAGGAGCGGCACGTCTTCGCGCGAGGCCCTCGAAAGCGCCTCCGCGCGCGCCGGCTCCTTGCCCCGGAGTTGGTCCTCGGTGATTCCGCGCGTCATGCGCAGCCCCTCGAAGCCGTACGCCTGCGCGCGCAGGTAGAGCCGCGCCGCGCGGTCGCGCAGCGCCTTGGCGCGCTCGGGATCGGGAGACTCGTCCGCGTCCTGCTGCACGAAGGCGTACCCGTATTGCGTGAACCCGCGGGCTATCGCGAGCCGCAGCGGGAGATGGTCCGGCAGTCGATCGGCCAGGGACTCCATCAGCTTGAGCGCGAACGGCACCGCGTCGCGGACCAGGTCGGGATCGTCGTCGCGCGCCAGCGCGCTGCCTTCGCCCGTGGACGAGACCGCGTCCGCGACCTGCCGCAGCGCGTAAGTCTTGGGAGAGCAGGCGGCCAGCGCGAAGACCAGCAAGGGCGAAAACTTTGCAGGGCGCAAGATTTCCGAGAGTGATAATGACGGCCGCTGGGATGTCAACAGTCCCCTCGCGGCCTGGCCGGTAACCGGCCGCCGCGCCGGAGGGAGACCGAGTGCTGCAGGAGCAGACCGCGGCGGCGGGGACGCGGGAAGGCAGCGCGGAGCAGGCGGGCGGCACGCGCGTAGAGCGGTGGCTGCTGGTCGCGATCGTCCTGACCATGATCCTGCTCCCCACCCTGGAGGCGGTGCTGCGCCGCGCGATCGGCGGGGGGCTTCCGGATGCGATCCCCTACACCACGCACCTCACGCTCTGGGTGGGCTTCGTGGGCGCGATGCTCGCCACCGCGACCGAGCGGCATCTGGCGCTGTCGACGGTGGACCTGCTCCCGCAGCGACTGCGCACCGCAGCGCGCAGCTACGGCCACGTGGTCGGGGCCCTGGTGATGGCGGTGCTCGCCTATGCCTCGGTGAAGATGATCGTGGCCGACCACGGCCGGGTGGACACGCTCGCCGGCGGCGTTCCGGAGTGGTGGTTCGAGACCATCATGCCGGTGGGGTTCGCGGTGATGGCGCTGCGCTCCGCGGCGAAGGCGCCCACGCTGCGCGCGCGCATCGCCGGCTACCTGCTCTGCGCGGCAGTGGTGCCGTTCATCGCCTCGGAGCTGCTGACCATGCGCGGTCACGGCTTCCTCGCCGCGCCGGACGGGCCCACGCTGCTGCACGGGCACACCGCCGCGCTCGGCTGGCCCGCGGCCCTGGCCCTCTTCGTCGCCTTCCTCCTCGGCACGCCCGTGTTCGTGGTGATGGCCGGCTACGCGCTCTTGCTCTTCTTCCTCGCCGGCACTCCGGTGGCCGCCGTCCCGGCCGAGACGTTCCGGTTGGTGATCCAGCCCACCTTGCCCGCCATCCCCCTGCTCACGGTCGCGGGTTACGTCCTGGCGGAAGGCGGCGCTTCCGCGCGGCTGGTGCGCGCGGCCCAGTCGCTCTTCGGCTGGATGCCCGGCGGGCTGGCGGTGATGGCCGCCTCGGTCTGCGCGCTCTTCACCACCTTCACTGGCGCATCGGGCGTGACCATCCTGGCGCTGGGCGGGATCATCCTCCCGGCCCTGATCCGGGAAGGCTACCCGGAAGGCTTCTCGCTCGGGCTGGTCACCGCCTCCGGCAGCCTGGGCCTCCTCTTCCCGCCGTCGCTCCCGGTGATCCTCTACGGAGTCGTGGCGGGCGTCGCGATCGACCACCTCTACATCGGCGGGCTGGTCCCCGGGCTCCTCATGATCGTGCTCGTCGCCGCGTACGGCGTGCTGGTCGGCGTGCGCAGCAAGGCGCCGCGGCCGAGCTTCGACGCGCGCGAGGCCGTCCGCGCGGTGTGGGGGGCGAAGTGGGACATCGGCCTGCCGCTCCTCATCATCGTCGCGGTGGCCACCGGGTTCGCCACCATCGTGGAATCCGCCGCGCTGGGCGCCGCGTACGCGATCATCGTCGAGGTGACCGTGTTCCGCGACGTGCACCCGACCCGCGATCTTCCGCGCGTGCTGGTGCACGCCTCGACCCTGGTCGGCAGCGTGGTCATCCTGCTGGGCGTCGCGCTGGGCCTCACCAGCTACTTCGTCGACGCCGAGGTGCCCACCCGGCTGCTCGCCTGGGTGCAGGTCCACATCCATTCCCAGTGGGCGTTCCTCCTCACGCTCAACGTGCTCCTGCTGGTGCTGGGCAGCGTCCTGGAGATCTACTCGGCCATCGTGGTGCTGGCCCCGCTGGTGGCGCCGCTCGGCGTAGCCTTCGGCGTCGACCCGGTGCACCTGGGCGTGGTGTTCCTCGCCAACCTGGAGCTGGGGTTCCTCTTCCCGCCGATGGGGCTCAACCTGTTCCTCAGCGCCAGCCGGTTCGGCAAGCCGCTCCCGCTCCTGTATCGGAAGGCGCTGCCGTTCCTCATCATCATGGCGGTCGGCGTGCTGCTCATCACCTACGTGCCGGCCATCACCACCGGAGTGGTCGCGGCCATCAAGCACGAGTAGTCGCCGCCGTATTCGGCGGCGCTATGCCTTTCACAGCGCGGCAGTTCTGGACTGCGCTGTAGGCCGGGGTGGGCGGCGGCCCGGTTGCGACCCACATCGCGCTCGCTGCTACCGTGCTGGAATGGCGGGGTGGATGCAGTTCTCGCTCCTGTGGTGGATCACCGGCAATCCGGTGGCCGCAGCGGCCCTGCTGCTCCTCGGTTACGCAGTCGCGGACTGGTACACGTTCGGGTTCCTGCGCGGCCTGGCCCGCGCGCTGCGGAACCTGCGCCGGGCCCCTCGCCTCGCCCGCCAGATCGCGGTGAACCCGCACGACCGCCGCGCGCGCGTCGAGCTGGGAGAGATCCTGGTCGAGCAGGGCCGGTTCGTCCGCGCCATCGACGTGCTGCGTCCGGCCGCGCAGCAGGATCCGCACGACCTCTCGGCGCTGTACCCGCTGGGCATCGCCTGCCTCCGCAACGGCCGTCTCGAGGAAGGCGAGCTGTTCCTGCGCGAGCTGCACGGCGCGAATCCGCAGTTCCGCCTCGGCCGCGCGCCGCTGGAGATCGGAGCGGGCCGGCTGCGCCGGGGCGACGCCAAGGGCGCCGTCGGGCCCCTCTCGGAATACGTGGCCGCGAACCCGCACCGCGTCGAAGGGCACTACCTCCTCTCCCGCGCGCTGCGCCGCTCGGGCGATGCGGTCGGCGCCGAGCGCGCACGCCGGCGCGCATGGGAGGAGTACGACACCGCGCTTCCCTACCAGCGGCGCATCGAGCGGCGCTGGGCGTGGCGGGCGCGGCCGTCGCGCCCGCTGCTGTACGGCGCCGCCGCCTGCGCGGCCATGCTGCTGTTCGCGACGGTGATCAAGCGCGTCCCCCCGCCCGCCGTCCCGCAGCCGGCGGCCATCACGCGCGGCGCCGCGGCAAACGCGCGCGAATAATCAGGCCCGCTTCTCGAGCGGCACGTAGTGCGTCTCGGTGGGCCCGGTGTAGATCTGCCGGGGCCGCGCGATCTTGGTGTTCGGGTCCTCGATCATCTCCTTCCAGTGCGCGATCCAGCCCGGAAGGCGGCCGAGGGCGAACATCACCGTGAACATCTGCGTGGGGATGCCCAGCGCCCGGTAGATGATGCCCGAGTAGAAGTCGACGTTGGGGTACAGCTTGCGTTCCACGAAGTACGGATCGCGCAGCGCCGCGTCCTCCAGCTCCTTGGCGAGGTCGAGCATCGGATCGCGGATCCCGAGCTTCTGCAGCACCTCGTCGCACGACTTCTTGATGATCTTCGCCCGCGGATCGAAGTTCTTGTACACGCGGTGGCCGAAGCCCATCAGCCGGAGCCCGCTCTTCTTGTCCTTCACCTGGTCGATGAACTGGCGGGCGGTGAGCCCTCTCTTGCGGATGTCCTCCAGCATCTCGACCACTTCCTGGTTCGCGCCACCGTGCAGCGGCCCCCACAGCGCGCAGATCCCCGCGCTGATGGATGCGAAGAGGTTGGTGTGCGCGCTGCCCACCATGCGAACCGTGCTGGTGGAACAGTTCTGCTCGTGGTCGGCGTGCAGGATGAGGAGCAAATTGAGCGCCCTCACCGCCACGGGGTCCGGGCGGTAGGGTTCGGCGGGCACGGCGAACATCATGTGCAGGAAGTTCGCGCAGTACTCGAGATCGTTGCGCGGGTAGATGAACGGGTGCCCGATGTTCTTCTTGAAGGAGAACGCGGCGATGGTGGGCAGCTTGCCTATCAGGCGCGCGATGGTGATGTCGCGGTACTCGTCGGACTTCGCGTTGAGCGCGTAGGGGTAGTAGGACGAGAGCGAGGTCACCATCGCGGAGAGGATCGCCATCGGGTGCGCCGTGATCGGGTACCCGTCGAAGAACCGGCGCATGTCCTCGTGGATCATCGAGTGCCGGGTGAGCAGCTGGGAGAACTTCTCCAGCTCGGAGCGGTTGGGCAGGTTCCCGTAGATGAGCAGGTAGGCCGTCTCGACGAAGCTGCTCCGCTCGCCCAGCTCATCGATGGGGATGCCGCGGTAGCGCAGGATCCCTTTCTCGCCGTCGAGGAAGGTGACCGCGCTCTCCGTGGAGGCCGTGTTCATGAACGCCGGGTCGAGGGTCACCACGCCGGTCTTCGCGCGGAGGTTCTGGATGTCGATGCCCTTCTCGCCCTCGGTGCCGGTGACGACCGGGAACTCGAGCTCCTTGCCGTCGACGGTGATGCGAGCGTTCTCTCCCACGGCCGTTGCCTCCCGATCCCGCGAAAGCGCGCCCCTCTCTCGCCCGCAGCGGCGAAAGAGTCAAGGCCCGTGCCCGAAGTGTCGCCGGGCCTTGAAGCGCGCGCCACGCAAAAGGACGCCGCTCGGGCGGCGGCCGTCCTGCTGGCAGGCGGGCGCTGACCGGGGCCGGACCCGCGGGCGGCTACGCCGTGCCGAGCAACGCGGCGACCTCAGCGGCCGTTTCGCACAGATGGTCCGGCGAGGCAGCGGAGAGCGCGGCGTGGCTGCCCAGGCCCCAGGCAACGGCGCAAACCCTCACGCCCGCCGCACGGCCGGTGGCGACGTCGACCGTGCTGTCGCCGACCAGGAGCGTCTCGGCGGGGGCGGCGCCCAGGGTCCGGCAGAGCGCCAGCAGGCCTTCGGGCGCGGGCTTGCGCGGCGCCTCGTCGCCGCCGACGACCGCCCGGAACGACCCGAGCATCCCCAGCCCCTCCAGGATTTCCCGCGCGAATCCGCCGGGCTTGTTGGTCAGGACGCCCCGCGCTTCCGGAGGCACCGCGAGCAACTCCGCGATGCCCGGATAAGGCACGGTCTTCACCAGCAGGCGCCGGGCGTATTCGGCTCGCCAGCTCTTCAGGCCGTCCGCGAGCCTGTCCTCGTGCTCCGGGCCGAGCGACCGGCGCACCAGCCGTTCCGCTCCTTCACCTATGAAACTCCAGATGATTTCGTCCGGCCGGCGGGGCAGCCCCAGGGCCTGCAGCATGGCGTTCACCGAGTCGGCGAGGTCGCCCCGCGAGTCCACCAGCGTCCCGTCCAGATCGTACACGACCGCTTTCAGCGGCATGTCGACTCCTGGACGTCCGGCGGGGGATTAACCCGGCGCGCCCCTGCCGGGTCCGCCGGGCGGACGCAACGGGTTCCCACCTGGAGGGACGAAGTCATGAAGAGGATCCTATCGCTGGCGGCGGCGGTTGCGGCGGCGGCGTGCGGCGCGCCGGCGCAGGATGACTTCGCCAAGGCAACTCCCTCGTTCGATGCAGTGGCCCTGGACATCAGCGCCGCCGATGCGGTCCCGGAGAACTTCGACGCTTCGGCGAGCAGCTCGCAGGCGCTCGCAGCGGCCGTCGACGCGCAGATGGCCGCCGACGATCCCTGCCATCCGCATCTCTTCCTGCGCACCCATGCGGTGGTCGCGGCCACCAACGGCGGCATCTGGCGGGTGCTGCGGCCCATCCGCAAGATCATCCCCCTCTCGCCCCGGCGGCGAGACGGGGGAACGCACGTCTGGGAGAGAGTGGTCGACGGGTTCGACTACGAGTACTCGATCGTGAAGACCGGCGATCACTCCTTCACCGCCACGCTCCAGGTGAAGAAAGTGTCCGACCCGGACACCTCGTTCGTCACCGTCTACGAAGCGAGCGTGCAGCGCGACCCGTCCAACCACGACGGCTCGGGCACCGCGACGCTCGATCTGGACAAGCTCGCCTC
Organism: Myxococcales bacterium; assembly: GCA_036393595.1. Lineage (GTDB taxonomy): Bacteria > Myxococcota > Myxococcia > Myxococcales > 40CM-4-68-19 > VBKO01. The sequence goes on from DASWGQ010000332.1 coordinate 8,321, forward strand.
CGTCACCGGTGAGAACGTGTCCGGGCAGCTCACGCTCGATTTCAACGTGACGCCCGCCGAGAAGAAGGTCGTGGTGACGATGGCGAACCTCAAGGTCAACTCGGACCTGCCGCGCAACGGCCACTTCGTCTTCTTCAAGCAGACCGGCAAGGGCGGGAGCCTGAAGTTCATCGACGACATGGTGCTGCGCTGCACCGGCGAGACGCCGCCGGCCTCGGGCACCACGCCGGTGACCACCGTGGCGCGCTGGCTGGTGACGAGCGACGGTATCCACTTCCGCGGGGATGCGGGAGCGACGGGCGGGCAGATCCCCGCCAACCGGAAGTGGGAAGGCCTCACCTGCGCGCAGGGCCAGGATCCGCGCGAGACCTTCTGGATGATGAAGCTCGAGGACACCACCACCGGGATGACGGTCAGCGCGCGCTCGTCGCAGAACACCGTCGCCACGGCCGCGGCCTGCGACCCGGCCTTCGGTCCGGTGCCCTCGATCGACGACGCCACCAACGACTACGATTTCAGCAAGGTCGACTTCACGTCGGACGACCCTCTTCCCTTCCCGTAGGGATCGTCAGCACGGGCTGCTCGATGCGGCAGGCAATGTCTGGGAGTGGGTCGCGGATCCGTTCGATCCCGATCTCCATCGCAAGCTGCGGGGGCTTTCCGCTCGCCAGCCGGTCCCCGCCCCCGGGCTCCGCGTCGCGCGCGGCGGCGC
>DASWGQ010000333.1:0-10695 GCA_036393595.1 Myxococcales bacterium
AGGGCGTCGCGCTTCATCTTGTTGATCAGCGTGGAGACGAACGACCGGGACGCTCCCACCAGGTCCGCCAGGTCCTGCTGCGTGATGCCGTGCAGGCAAAGCTCGTTTCCGGGAGCGATCCGCTCCCCGTGCGCCTGTGCCAGCGAGATCAGCATCTCCGCCAGCCGGGCGGGCACGTCCTTGCGGGTCAGGCCGAGCACCCGCTGGCGCATCTGCCGCACGCGCTCGTTCAGCGCCCGGATGACGTCCACCGCCAGCGCTGGCCGCGCCTCGAGCAGCGCCCGGAAGTCCCGCCCCTCGATGCTCCACACCTCGCACTTGCCCGAGGCGATCGCCAGCTCCTCCATCACCGAGCCTTCCGGCCGGAGCACTTCGCCGAAGAGGTCGCCCGGCTTGAGGATGGCCAGCACGCTGCGGCCCTTCCCCTTGCCCTGGCGGAGCAGTCGCACGCGGCCGCTGCGGAGGAGGAAGACTTTGTCCGCCGGCATGCCCGGCCGGTAGATGACCGACGAGTGCGCGAAGGTCTCGACCTTGAAGTAGCCACGGAAGTCGACGACGTCGGCGGCTGGAAGGCTGGGCGAGGCGAGCGGCTGCGCGAACTGGTACCGGGTATCGACCTGCTGGCGTGGAATCATCGGGACACTCCCAAGGAAGGGGACGTTTCCAGCAAGGAGCACCGCCCGTGCCAACGCCCGGCCGGTGCTCGGTACTCGTCATTTCAAGTACTTGACTGAAAGCCTCGCCGGCAAGGTGGCGCTGGGTTGAACGATTCGTAGAGTCGAATTCCACGAAAAGATTGAACGAAACGTTCAATCCGTCGCCCGCTCGAGCCCATATTTCCGCAGTTTTCGCTCCAGGGTGGGCCTGGAAATGCCCAGGATCTGACAGGCCCTCCCCTTGTGACCCTTCGTCATCGCGAACACGCGCTCGACATGGGCCCGCTCCACTTCATCCAGCGTCGGCACCCGCCCGTCGCCGGCGGCCGGCGGCAACTCGGCCGGGCGCGGCTCAGGGCGCGAAGCCTCGACCAGGTGCTCCTCGAGCAGCAGATCGCCCTGGCTGAGCACCGTCGCGCGCGTGAGCACGTTCTCCAACTCCCGCACGTTCCCCGGCCACGGACGCGCCATCAGCTTCTCCAGCGTCTCGCGCGGAACGCGGCGCAGGTTCTTGTGCAGGCGATGGTTGATCTTGACCAACAAGTGCTCGACCAGGAGCGGGATGTCCTCGCGCCGGTCCCGCAGCGGCGGGATGGAGAGCGTCACCACCTTGAGGCGCTGGTAGAGGTCCTCGCGGAAACGCCCCGCCCGCACCTCGCCCAGCAGGTCGCGGTTGGTGGCCGCCAGGATGCGCGCCCGGACCGGGATCCGCTTCACTCCTCCGACGCGCTCCAGCTCCCTTTCTTGAAGGACGCGGAGCAGCTTCGCCTGCAGGTTCTGCGAGAGCTCGCCGATCTCGTCGAGGAAGATGGACCCGTCCTCGGCCAGCTCGAACTTGCCGATCTTCACGGACACCGCGCCGGTGAAGGCGCCCTTCTCGTGCCCGAACAGCTCGGTCTCCAGCAGCGTGTCGACGATGGCCGAGCAGTTGATGCCGATGAACGGCTTGGCCCCCGCGCTGTAGCTGTGGATCACGCGGGCGATCAGCTCCTTGCCGGTGCCGCTCTCTCCCTGGATGAGCACGGTGGCGCGGCTGGCGGCGACGCGCCCCACGTCCTTGAACAGCTGCTGCATCGGCGGCGAGGTGCCGACGATGTCGTCCAGCTTCACTGCGCGCTGCGCCTCGACCGAGAGGAAGTCGGTGCCGCGCGAGAGTCGCCGTACCTCGAGAGCGCGGTCGAGCGCGAGGTCGAGCGCCCGGATGTCGATCGGCTTGTGGATGTAGTCGAACGCGCCCGCCTTCATGGCCAGGATGGTGGTGGCCATGTCGTGGTGGGCGGTGATCATCAGGACCGGCGTCTCGCCGGCGCGCTTCCTCAGCTCGGGGATGAGGTCGATGCCGGAGGCGTCCGGCAGGCGCATGTCGAGGATGATGGCGGAAGGGGAGGTCTCCTCGGCGAGCTTGAAGCCCTCCGCGCCGGTGGCCGCGCTGATCACACCGTAGCCGCGCTCCTCGAGGTGCATCGAGAGCAGCTCGCGGATGGACCGGTCGTCGTCGACGATCAGGATTCGTTCCACGTGGGCTTGGGGTCGATCTTTAACGGATCATCCACCAAACGTCACGGAGATGACATTCCCCTGCCCCTTGCCCTCGACGAAACGGGCGTCGCCGCGGTGCTCCCGCGCGATGCGCGCCACGACCGCGAGGCCAAGGCCGCTGCCGCGCGCCCGGTTGGGGGTGAACGGCACGAACGCCTTGTCGCGCAGCTCGGGCGGGACCGGGCGGCCGGGATCGGCGACCGTGAGCTCCCATCCCGGCGGGGTGGCGACGACGGACACCTCGACGCGCCCGCCGCCCACCTCCTCCGCGGCGACCGCGGCCTGGCGGCAGAGGATCTTCACCGCGGTCCGGACGCGCACCGGGTCGAGCGGGAACGGCGGCAGGCGGTCGGGGACCTCCACCGCGAAGGAGACGCCGCGCGAGGACCACTCCGCCTCGACGCCCTCCACCGCCTCGCGCACCGGCGAGCGCGGATCGGCCGGCACCAGCGAGAGCGACGGCGGGTGCGCGAACTCCAGCACCTCGTTGAGCAGCAGCTCGATGTTGAGCACCTCGCGGAGCGCGATGCTGGTGCGGCGCAGGTCGTTCGAGCCGAGCGTGCCGTGGCGCTCCAGCGTCTGCAGCGCGATCTTCACCGCCGAGAGCGGATTGCGGATCTCGTGCGCGACCAGCGAGGCGAATCGGCCCAGGTCCTCCGCCCGCAGCGCCGCATCGCCGACCTGCTGCGAAACCGCCATGTCGCGCACCAGCGCGACCACGCCGCCCGGCGCGGGGCTGAGCAGGAGCTGGGCCGGGAACGGTTGACCGGCCCGGAGCAGCGTCCGGTGCTCCTCGAACGATCCTCGCGACGCCGCCTGCGCCAGGTCGCGCGCGGCGCGCTCGCCGCCGGGGAAGAGGAGACCGGCGGGTTTGCCGACGAGCTCCACGCTGCCCAGCACCGGCTGCGCCGGCCCTGCGACGCAGGCGATGCGCGGCTCGGGCGAATCGTCCCACGCGACCGCGCACAGATCGTGCGCGCCGGCGAGGATCGCCCCCAGCTCCTCGCACGAGTTCGCCAGCGCACGCGCGGACTTGCTCGCCATGTGGGTGCACATCGCATGGATGCGTCCACGCTGCCAGGTTCCTTCAGCGGCTCTGTTCAGAAGGCGGTCAGGCGCGTCGGGCAGGTGCCCGATGGGAGGGAGGACTCGTTTTGCCTACGGTGGGCGGCGCGCCGGGATGACCGCGCGGGGAGGGATCTCGTTCCATGCGACGCTTGCTGAAGCTGCTCCGGTCCGAGCACGGCCAGGGCATGTCCGAGTACCTGATCATCGTCGCGCTGGTGGCGATCGCGGCCATCGGGGTGGTCACCGTGTTCGGCCGCGACGTCCGCGAGCTGTTCAGCGGGACGACCGATTCATTGGCCGGCAACCAGGCGACCAACACGGCGGTGAAGGCGAACGTCCGGCAGAACAAGAGCCTGAAGACGTTCGGGACCTACAACGCCTCCCGCGGCGACTGAGCTCCTGCCCCGGACGCTTGCGCCATGTTAGAAAAAGGGCCCATGAGCCGCGACAGGGACCGCACGGTCCGCTCCGACGAGCACAACTCCCGCGGCATCGAGCTCGCCGACCGGGGATGGCTCGACGAGGCCATCAAGGAGTTCAAGAAGGCGATCGAGCTGGACCCCGAGTCCGCCCACGCCCACGACAACCTCGCGACGGTGTACAGCGAGAAGAAGCTCTACCGCGAGGCGCTCAAGGAGTACCTCACCGCGCTGGAGCTGGAGCCCGACAGCGCCACGGCCCACTACAACCTCGCCTGCTTCCTCGCCACTCACGGGTCCGACATGGCCGTGGACGAGTACAAGGAAGCGATCGAGCTGGACCCGGACTACCCGGACGCGCACCTCAACCTGGGCATGACCTACGCCGACCAGGACCGGCGCGAGGAAGCCAAGGACGAGTTCAAGGCGGCCATCGAGCTGGACCCCGACGACCCGGTGGCGCGGCATGAGCTGGCGGCGCTGCTCATGGACGAGGCGGACTACCGCGGCGCGATCGCGCAGCTCAACGAGGCGGTCCGGCTCGAGCCCGAGAACTACGAGGCACACCTCGACCTGGGCATCTGCTACGCGCAGAAGGGCTTCTACGCGGAGGCCGAACGCTGCTACGGGCGGGCGCGCGAGCTGAACCCGGACGACGTCCTGCTCAACTACAACGTGGCGGCGCTCTATTCGCTGTGGGAGAAGCCCGCGCAGGCCTTCGAGGCGCTCAAGAAGGCGCTGGAGAAGGACCCGGCCAAGGTGCGCGGCTGGATCGCCGCAGACCCGATGTTCGACGCGCTCAAGGGCGATCCCCAGTTCGAGCAGATCCTGGCCGTACAGTAACCATACAGTCTCCCGCGTATCGCGACATTTCACATCTGAAATGACGCGTTGCAGGTGTGCAAGGAATCGTGCCTCGTCGCTTGTCCCACTGAGACGCCAACCGCCCGAAACGCCGGGTGTTCACTAACTGGCATGCCGACTGCACATTTGGTCTGCTGGAGCGCATCGTTCGTCGTGGTTTGGCACCCCCCCGCCACCACGGTGCGTGATCGCGCTTCATCTTTCAGCCCCCGGGCATCCTGCCCGGGGGTTTTTTCTGGTTTCCTGTTACAAGCGCGGCATGTCGCACCCGCGCCCAGGCCTGTCGACCCTCGCCGTCCACGCCGGGACGCCGGAGGGCGCGAACGCGCCCCTGACCGTCCCCATCGTGCAGTCCACCACCTTCCGCTTCGAGAGCGCCGCGCAGGTGCAGGAGTACGCGCGCGGCTCGAGCGGGCTGTTCATGTACTCGCGCGACGAGAACCCCACCGTGCGCGCGGCCGAGGAGGCGGTGGCGCGGCTGGAAGGCGCGGAATCAGCCATCGTCTTCGGCAGCGGCATGGGCGCCATGACCAGCGCGTTGATGGGCCTGGTCTCGGCCGGCGACGAGGTCATCGCCGCGACCGCCCTGTACGGAGGCACCTACAAGCTGCTGCGCGACGTGCTCAGCCGGTTCGGGGTCAGGCTGCGGCCGGTCGAGCCGGAGCGGCTCGCGGCCCAGGTGGCAGCGCGGCCTGCCAAGGTCTGCGTGTTCGAATCGCCCACCAACCCCACGCTGCGCATCGTGGACGTGGCCGCGGTCACCTCGGCCTGCAGGAAGGCGGGGACGGTGAGCGTGATGGACTCGACCTTCGGACCGCCGGCGCTGCAGCGGCCGCTGGAGCTGGGCGTCGAGGTGGTGATGCACAGCGCGACCAAATACCTGAACGGCCACTCGGACCATCTCGCCGGCGTGCTGGCGGGCTCCCGCGAGCGCCTCGAACCGCTGCGCATGCTCTCGCACAAGCTGGGCGCCTCGCTCGATCCGCGGGTCGCGTACGATCTGTTGCGCGGCCTGAAGACCTTCGCGCTGCGGATGGAGCGCCACTGCGCCACCGCGCTGCGCGTGGCGCGCTGGCTCTCGGAGCAGCGAGCGGTGCAGCGGGTCTGGTATCCCGGCCTGCCCTCGCATCCCGATCACGAGCTGGCGAAGAGGCAGATGAGCGGATTCGGCGGCATGGTCACCTTCACGCTGGGGACCAAGGAGCGCGCTTTCGCCTTCTGGGACCGACTGCGGCTGGTCGCGCGCGCGGCGAGCCTGGGCGGGACCGAGACGCTCTCCTCCTTGCCCATCCTCTTCAGCCACACCGGCTACTCGGCGCAGGAGTTGGCCCGCGCGGGCGTGGACGAGGGCATGGTCCGCGTGTCGATCGGCCTGGAGGACGCGGACGACCTGATCGCCGACCTGGCCCAGGCGCTCGAGGCCTGATGAGTTGGGCTTCTCTCCCCTGCCCCGCTCGTTCTTCGCGCGCAACGCGCTCTCCGTGGCGCCCGACCTGGTCGGCTGCGCGCTGGTGCGGCGCGCTCCGGACGGTGTGCGGGCCGGGCGGATCGTCGAGACGGAGGCGTACGTCGGCGAGCACGACCTCGCCTGCCACGCGCGCGCCGGGCGGACCGCACGCACCGAGGTGATGTACGGCGAGCCGGGGCACGCGTACGTCTATCTGATCTACGGCGTGCACCCGATGCTCAACGCGGTGTGCAGCCCGGAGGGCGAGGCGAGCGCGGTCCTGATCCGCGCCGCCGAGCCGCTGCCCCCCGCGCCGGGGCTCGCGCCGCTCCTGCACAGCGCGACCGGGCCGGGGAACCTGTGCAAGGCGTTCGACGTGCGGCTGCGGCTCAACCGGGACGACCTTTGCGATCCGGAAGCCGAGTTGTTCATCGCGCGGCGCGCCGGCCCTGCTCCGCGCCTGTGGAAGGGCCCGCGCGTCGGCGTCGACTACAGCGGCCGCTGGGCGCGCCGGAAGCTCCGCTTCTGCGACCGGAACAGCCCCGCCGTTTCCCGCCCCCGCCCGCCATAGTCAGGACAAAGCAATCGCACCACGGAGAGCACGGAGCACACGGAGGTGGTTGTTAAAAAAAACGACTCCGTGCTCTCCGTGTGCTCCGTGGTGAAATTGGTTTGATCCGTTCTGGCTTGCGGGAGCGGCGGCTTTCGTGGCTCACTCACGGGCGAGATGAAGATCCGCCGCGTGGAGGTCTCCGGCTTCAAGTCGTTCGCCGATCGGGTCGTCTTCTCCTTCGACGACGGGGTCACCGGGGTGGTCGGCCCCAACGGCTGCGGCAAGAGCAACGTGGTCGACGCGATCCGCTGGGCGATGGGCGAGCAGAGCGCGAAGCACCTGCGCGGCCGCTCCATGGAGGACGTGATCTTCAGCGGCAGCGAGTCGCGCCCGCCCACCGGGATGGCGGAGGTGTCGATCACCTTCCAGAACGACGGCCGCCTCGTCCCGCCGCAGTACGCCGGGTTCGCCGAGATCACCGTCGCGCGCCGGCTGTTCCGCGACGGCACCAGCGAGTACGAGATCAACAAGGCCCCCTGCCGGCTGCTCGACATCACCGAGCTGTTCCTCGGCACCGGGGTGGGGACGCGCGCGTACTCGATCATCGAGCAGGGGCGCATCGGACTCATCGTCAGCGCCAAGCCCGAGGATCGCCGCTCGATCATCGAGGAGGCGGCGGGGGTCACCAAGTACAAGGCGCGCCGCAAGCAGGCCGAGCGGAAGCTGGAGGCCACCGAGCAGAACCTGCTGCGGCTCACCGACGTGGTCGGCGAGGTGGGCCGCCGGCTCCAGGGGCTCGAGCGCCAGGCGAAGAAGGCCGAGCGCTTCCGCGAGCTGCGCGGGGAGCTGAGGCAGCTGGAGCTGCTCTCCGCCTGCCGGCAGTGGCTCTCGGCCAAGGAGGAGGAGGGCGCCGGGGCGCGCGAGCTGCAGGACGCGGCCGACACCGAGAAGGTGGCGCACGCGCAGGTGGCGCGCCTGGAGGCGGGCCTCTCGGCGGAGCGGCTCCAGCTCCTCGACGACGAGCGCAAGGTGCAGGAGCTGGCCGACCAGTCGCACGGCGTCGACAAGCAGCTGCGGCTCGCCGAGCAGGAGCTGCAGTTCGCGCAGCGGGAGCGCGAGTCGATCGCGGCGCGGCAGGTGCAGCACGACGACGAGATCGGCCTCTTGGGCCAGCGCCTGACGCTGCTCGCCCGCGAGGAGGAGGGCCTGCACGCCGAGCGGCAGAAGCTCGCCGACGCCAACGCCGAGGACGAGACCCGGCGCGCGCAGGCGGAGGCCAGCCTGCAGGAGTCGATGGACCGCATCCATTCCGCGCAGCACGCCGTGGAGACGGAGCGGCACCAGGCGGTGGGCGTCCTTACCCGGCTGGCGAATCACCGGACGAATCTGGTCAACCTGGAGAAGCGCCGGCAGGACCTCTCCGGGCGGCTGCAGAAGACGCAGGGCGAGGCGGAGCAGCTGGGCGCGCGCGCGGAGGAGATCTCGCGGCAGCGCGAGGAGCTTTCGCACAAGCTGTCCGAGACGCAGGCGAGCCGGCGCGCCCTGCACGAGAAGCGCGCCGCGCGAGAGGAGCAGCTCCAGCAGGGGCTCGTAGAGCGGCGCGACCTGGAGGCGACGCTCATCCGGGTGCGCGAGGAGCTGGCCGACCGGCGCAGCCGCCTGACCTCTCTGCTCGAGCTGCAGAAGAACTTCGAGGGATACGGGCGGGGCGTGAAGGCCATCCTGCTGCGCGACGAGGACGAGCGCCGGCGCGACGGCGTCTACGGGCTGGTGGCCGACGTGCTCCGGACCGACGCGCGGCACGAGCGGGCCGTCGAGGCGGTCCTGGGGGAGCGGCTGCAGCTGGTCCTGGTGGAGAGCCACGCCGCGGGGCTGCGCGCGGTCGACTACCTCAAGCAGGCGGCGCACGGGCGCGCGAGCTTCATCCCGCTGACCGAGATGGAGCAGCTGCCGCTGGTGCCGGAGGCGGCGGAGCTGCCCGCGCCGGAGGGCACGGTGCGCGCGGTCGAGGTGGTGCACTGCGCGCCCGAGCACGAGCGGCTCAAGCGGTACCTGCTGGCCGACGTGTTCCTCTGCGATACCCTGGCCACGGCGCTGGCGCTGTGGTCGCGGAACCCGGGCGAGCGCACCTTCGTGACCGCCGACGGCGAGGTCGTGGACCGGGAGGGCATCGTCTCGGGCGGCTCGCTGGAAGGGGTGGCCGACGGCCTCTTGCACAAGCGCCGCGAGGTGCAGGAGCTGGCCGAGACGGTGCAGGAGCTGGAGGCCCGCCTCGCCCTCAGCACCTCGCAGGCGGAAGAGCTGGCCGCGCGCATCCAGTCGCTGGAGACCGAGGTCAAGCGGCTGCAGCACGAAGAGCGCGAGGAGGAGCTGTCCCAGCTGCGCCTGGAGCGCGACGTGGGACGGCTGCAAGACGAGCTGGCCCGGCTCTCCCAGCGCGATCAGGTCCTGCGGCACGAGAGCGAGCAGCTGCAGCAGGCGCTCGCGGAGGTCGAGCGCGAGGAGGCGCAGAACCGCGACGCGGTGGCCGGCGGCGAGAACGAGCAGCAGGAGCGCGAGGCGCGGCTGCGCGCGCTGCAGGCGGACCTGCTGCGCGCGCGCGAGCAGGCCGAATCGGTGCAGGCCGAGGTGACCCGGGCCAAGGTGAGCGCGGCGGCGGTGGCCGAGCGGCTGGAGGGCGTGGCCCGCTCGCTGGCGCGGCTGTCCGAGCAGCGGGCCGAGATCGAAGGGCGGCGCGAGAAGCTGCAGTCCGAGGTCGTGCAGGGAAAGGAGCGCGCCGCGGCGCTGGAGGCGCGCGGGGAGGTCACGCGCGGGGAGCTGGCCGCGCTGCTCAAGTCGGGCGAGGAGCTGCGCGAGGAGCTGGGCCGCGCCCGGGCGCTGTACGACCAGGGGCAGGAGCGGCTGCGCGGAGGCGACGAGGAAGTGCGCGAGGCGCGCTCCGGCCTGGAGCAGGTGGCCCGCCGGCGCTCGGACGCCGAGCTGAAGGTGCAGGAGATCCGCCTGACGGTGCAGCACCTCGAGCAGGCCACGCGCGAGCGCCACCTGATGGAGCTCGCCGAGGTGGCCCAGGCCAGGCGCGAGGACGCGCTGGGCCTGGACGCGGCCGACGCCGAGGCGCGCATGTCCGCGCTGCGGGAGAAGGTCGACGCGCTGGGCGAGGTGAGCCTCACCGCCATCGACGAGGCGAAGGAGGTGGGCGAGCGGTTCACCTTCCTCACCGCGCAGAAGCAGGACCTGGAGGACTCGCTGCGCAAGCTGCGCTCGGCCATCGAGCGCATCGAACGGGCCAGCAAGGAGCGGTTCCGCGAGACCTTCCAGCTGGTGAACGACCGCTTCCAGCAGGTGTTCCCACGCCTGTTCCGCGGGGGCTACGCGGAGCTGCAGCTGGTCGAGGATCCGGCGAACTCCGCCGTGGAGCCCGGAGTGGAGATCGTCGCCCAGCCGCCCGGGAAGAAGCTGGTCAGCGTGAACCTGCTCTCCGGCGGCGAGAAGGCGCTCACCGCGGTGTCGCTGATCTTCGCGATCTTCCTGATCAAGCCGACGCCGTTCTGCCTGCTGGACGAGGTGGACGCGCCGCTCGACGAGGCGAACGTCGGCCGGTACAACGACATGGTGCGGGAGATGAGCCGCAGCTCCCAGTTCATCGTCATCACCCACAACAAGCGGACCATGGAGGGCTCGGACGCGCTGTACGGCGTCACCATGGAGGAGCCGGGCATCTCCAAGACGGTCAGCGTGAAGCTGTCCGCCCAGGCAGGCGCCGCCGCCTAGCCAAGAAATTTCAAACCAATTGCACCAACGGAGCACACGGAGAGCACGAAGTCGTTTTTTCCAACGACCCAGCTCCGTGTGCTCCGTGCTCTCCGTGGTGCCATTGCTTTGGCGCCATTTGATCGGGCCCCGGCGCGCGGGGTAATCCTGCGGCATGCGCCCACTCCTCGCCGCTCTCGTAGCGATGCTCCTGGTGCCGCTCGCGGCGCGCGCCGACGACACCCGGCCGCCCGTCATCTCGGACGTACGGGCTGCCCAGCGCGGCGGGCAGGTGCACATCGAGGCGCGCATCACCGACGAAACGGGGGTGCTGATGGCGACCTGCCACCACCGCTCCGCCGGAGGGCGCTGGCTCGACGCGCCGATGACCAAGAGCGA
>DASWGQ010000334.1:0-26262 GCA_036393595.1 Myxococcales bacterium
CAAGACGGGAGTCGTCGACCGGACAGTCCGACTGCGGCGCCGCCGATTGCGGCAGCGGCTGGGAGCACACAGTCGGAAGCTCGCCTGCGGGGCCGTCTCGGAGTAGAAAGCGCCCGCATGGCCGAGCCCACCACCTCCTCCCACCCGGCGGGGCCGCCGGCGTGGATGAAGCCCCTGCGCGCGCCGCTCGAGATGCTGGGCGAGCTGAGCCTCTTCTTCGCGCAGTCCGTCGCCGCGATCTTCCGGCCGCCCTACCGGATCGGCCTGCTCTTCAGCCAGCTGGAGTTCATGGCGTACGGCTCGCTGTTCGTGGTCGGGCTGACCGGGCTCTTCACCGGGATGGTGCTCGCGCTGCAGACCGTCTACGCCTTCGGCCTGTTCAACGCCCAATCGCTGGTGGGCGCGACCGTCGAGCTGTCGCTGGCCCGCGAGCTGGCCCCGGTGTTCACCTGCATCGTGCTGGTGGCGCGGGTCGGGAGCGCGGTGGCCACCGAGCTGGGCACGATGCGCGTCACCGAGCAGATCGACGCGCTCGAGACGATGGCCGTGGACCCCATCAACTACCTGGTCGTGCCTCGCATCATCGCCGCCCTTGTCGCCGCTCCCATCCTGGCCATGCTGTTCAACGTCATCGCCATGACCGGCGCGTACGGGGTGGCGGTGTTCCTGAAGGACCTGTCCCCGGGCACTTTCCTTAATAGAGTCCAGTACTTGGTAGAGATCAAGGACATCACGGACGGGCTTGGCAAGTCGGCGGTGATCGGGTTCGTGGTCACGCTGATCGCCGCCTTCCGCGGCTACCGCGCCGAAGGAGGCGCGCGCGGTGTGGGTATCGCTACCACCCAGGCGGTCGTGGGCGGTCTCGTGGCCATCTTCGCCATCGACTACGTCTACACCGCGATCACGTTGTCGAATCCGCAGCCGCGCGGAGGCCTGGGCGGATGACCGAGCCCATGATCGACGTGCGGGACCTGTGGAAATCGTTCAACGGCAATCAAGTGCTCAAGGGAGTGAATCTAAAGGTCTGGCCGGGGACGACGGCGGTGATCCTCGGGGGCTCGGGGAGCGGCAAGACGGTGCTGATGAAGCACATCATGGGCCTGTTCAAGCCGGACCGCGGCGAGGTGATCGTGGACGGCGAGAACATCACGCGGATGGACCGGCGCGAGCTTTCGCGCTTCCGCACCCGCATGGGGATGGTGTTCCAGAGCTCGGCGCTGTTCGACTCGCTCACGGTGTTCGAGAACGTCGCTTTCCCCCTGCGCGAGCACACCAAGCTCTCCGAGGAGGAGATCGAGGCCCGGGTCAAGGAGAAGCTCGCGGTCGTCGAGCTGTACGGGGTGGAGCAGGAGTACCCCGCCGAGCTGTCCGGCGGCATGCGCAAGCGGGTGGCGCTGGCCCGCGCCATCGTGCGCGAGCCGAAGCTCGTCCTCTACGACGAACCGACCACCGGCCTCGACCCTCTGACCACCGAGAGCGTGGACGAGATGATCATCGGCGCGCGGCAGAAGCTGGGCGTGACCAGCGTGGTCATCAGCCACGACATCGGGTCCACCTTCCACATCGCCGATCACGTCGCCATGCTGCACGACGGGCGCATCGTCGAGGAAGGGCCGCCGGACAAGGTGCGCCACAGCCAGGAGCCGCACACCCGGCATTTCCTCGCCACCTGGTTCGGGCGGGCATAAGATCGCACGGTGCAATCCTTCTGGACACCCCTGCGGGTCGGTCTGGTGGTTGCCGCCGCCGCCGTCGCTTTCGCGCTGGCGCTCTATTTCATCGGCGCCAACATCGGAGGCGACAAGGGCTACCGCGTGTATGCGATGTTCGACGACGCGACCGGCCTGGGGGCGCGCTCGCGCGTGCAGATCGCCGGCATCCCGGTCGGCCAGGTCGACCGCATCGAGCTGGACCAGGCCACCGCGCGGGCGAAGGTCTGGCTCAAGATCAAGCAGCAATATCCGCTGCACCGGAACGCCACCATCACCAAGCGGTCGGAGAGCATCCTCGGCGACTTCCTCCTCGACCTGACGCCGGGCACGCCCGATCAGCCGCTGCTCAAGGACGGCGACGAGATCCGGAACGTCGTGCGGCAGCCCGGCATGAACGAGGTGTTCAACCAGCTCTCGAAGATCGCCGGCGACATCGGGGCGGTCACCGCGAACATGCGCAAGACGCTCGGGGGCGAGGAAGGCGAGAACAACCTCCGCACCATCATCGAGAACCTCACCCGCATCACCGACGGGATCGAGGGAATCATCGAGCGCAGCCAGTCGCGCGTCGACGCCATCCTGGGCAACGTGCAGTCCTTCACGGGGAACCTGCGCAACATCGGCGCGGGCGGCGAGCAGGACATGCTCGCCATCCTGAAGAACACGCGAGACGCGACCGCCGAGGCGCGGGACATCCTCAAGACCGTCGGCAACGTGGTGGGATCGCAGGACACCGGCGAGCTGAAGAAGAGCGTCGGCAGCGTTCGCTCGAGCATGGAGAAGCTGGACGCTTCGCTGGCCAACGTCCGGGAGATCACCGAGAAGATCAACAGTGGCCAGGGCACCATCGGGCGGCTGGTCAACGACGACAAGCTGGCGAAAAATCTGGAAAAGGCCTCTTCGGGGCTCAACGACCTGTTCGCATCGGTGGGGCAGCTCAAGATCGAGCTGCAGGAGCGCAACGAGTTCCTCCTCGGCTGCACCGGCGTCACGGCGTGCGATGCGCGCGCCCAGCCCATCACCGGCAATGCCTTGGTGGACTACTCGTACAATCCCTGGACGAAGAACTACTTCTCCATCCGGATCATCCCCAAGCCGGACAGGTGGTACGGCTTCGAGTTGATCGACGATCCGCGCGGACTGGTGCGGCGGGTCCAGGTGCAGAACACGCTCCTCGATCCGCCCGGGCCGAATCCGTTCTTCCCGAACAGCTACACGCAGATCACCACCGAGCGGCAGCTCAAGTTCAGCGCCTATATCGCCAAGCGGTACGGGCCGGTCAGCGGACGGTTCGGCATCCTGGAGAACACCGGCGGCTTCGGGGTGAAACTGCACTTGCTGAACGACGCGCTGATCCTCTCTGCGGACGCCTTCGAGTTCGCCAACCCGCTCAAGCCGCATCCCCGGATCAAGGTCTACGCCGACTACCGGTTCCTCGATCACCTGTTCATCACGGCGGGGGCAGACGACATCGCCAATAAGCGGATGCTGGACACCGATACGCCGACTCGCGTCGTGAGCGGAAAGGACTTCTTCGTCGGCGGGGGCTTCTACTTCACCGACGACGACATCAAGCTGCTGCTCAGCGCCTTGCCCTTGCGGTTCTAGCCTGCTAGAAGGCCGCCCCTCACAGGAGCGGACATGGCCGTCGAGCGCACCCTCAGCATCTTGAAGCCGGACACCCTGCAGTCCGGCGTCATCGGCAAGATCCTGACGAAGTTCGAGGAAGCGGGCCTCAAGCCCGTGGCGATGAGGATGCTGCAGCTCACGCAGAAGCAGGCGGAGGGCTTCTACGCCGTCCACCGCGAGCGGCCGTTCTTCAAGAGCCTGGTGCAGTACATGACCAGCGGACCGGTCATCGTGCAGGTGCTGGAGGGGGAGAACGTGGTGGCGCGCAACCGCGAGGTGATGGGCGCGACCGACCCCGCCAACGCCGCCGAGGGCACCATCCGCAAGCTCTACGCGAAGAGCATCGAGGCGAACAGCGTGCACGGGTCCGACTCGCCCGAGAACGCGCGCACGGAGATCGCCTTCTTCTTCGCTCCGGCGGAGCTGGTCCGGTACGACTGGAAGAAGTAGGCAGCCAGGCGCCGGCCTCCCTGCCGGGGCAACGGATGCCGCGGGCTGTTAAACTGCTCCGACCGTGGTCCCGACCTGGCAATGGGTGAGCCTGATCCTCGGGCTGCTCCTCTCCGCATTCTTCTCTTCGGCCGAGACCGCCCTCACGGCGCTGGGCGAGGCGCGGGTGCGCCACCTGATCGAGACGGGCGGCTGGCGGGGCGCGCTGCTCAAGCTGTGGCAGCGGCATCCCGACCGCATCCTCTCCATGCTCCTGCTCGGCAACACGCTCGTGAACGTGGGCCTCGGCTCGATGACCGCGGTCATCGCCCACGACCTCGGCCTGGAGCGGAAGCTCGCCCTCGTCACCGGGTTGACCACCGTGATGCTGCTGGTGTTCGGCGAGATCACCCCGAAGACGTTCGCCAAGCGGCACGCCAGCGGCGCCGCGCTCGCGCTCATCCCGCTGGTGATCCTCTTCTACATCCTGCTCTGGCCGTTCGCCTGGCTGTTCGTGCAGATCCCGCGCGGCATGGCGCGCGCGATGGGCCTGGGCGACCCGACCGCAGAATCGGTCACCTCGCGGGAGCTGGAGTACCTGATCGAGCAGGGCGCGCGGCACGGCTCGCTCGACGAGACCAAGGAGCAGCTCCTCAGCTCGGTGCTCGCCTTCACCGACATGCTGGTGAAGGAGATCATGATCCCGCGCACGCAGGTGGTCGCGCTGGAGGAGAGCGCCAGCTTCGACGAGGTGATGAAGCTCGTCGAGGAGACCGAGCTGTCGCGCATCCCCGTCTATCGCAACTCGCTCGACGAGGTGGTCGGCATCCTCTACGTGAGGCTGCTGCTCGTGGACGTGCGCAAGGGCATCGATCCCGCGAAGTTCCAGCTCTCCAGCTACCTGCGGCCGCCCTTCTTCGTGCCGGAGGTGATGAAGGTCTCCAAGCTCCTCAAGGAGATGCAGCGCCGCAAGACGCACCTCGCCATCGTGGTCGACGAGTTCGGCGGCACCAGCGGCATCGTCACCCTCGAGGACGTGGTGGAGGAGATCGTGGGGGAAATCCACGACGAGTCGGACGTGGAGGAGAAGCGCATCAAGGTGCTCTCCGACGGCGTGGTGCTGGCCGACGGCTCCGTTTCGCTGCGCGAGCTGGAGCAGCACCTGGGCGTCGAGTTCCCCGAGGGCGGCGACTACGAGACGCTGGGCGGCTTCCTCACCGCCACCGCGGGGCGCGTTCCGCCGCCGGGCTCGCTGGTGGTCTGGGGCGGCCTCACCTTCACCGTGAAGCAGGCGGACGACCGGCGCGTGCTGAAGGTGGAGATCGCCCGCAAGCCGGAAAACAAGCCGGAGGGCAAGCCGGCGGCGACGGCGGGCATCTCGTCGGAGAAGGTGCACTGACGTGCCCGCGGCCTTGCACGCGCCCGATCTGCGTTCGATGTCCCTCGAGGAGCTGGCCGTGCTCGTCGAGCGGATGGGCGAGAGGCCGTTCCGCGCCCGCCAGCTGTTCCGCTGGATCCATCACAGAGGCGCGGCGTCGCTCGACGAGATGACCGACCTGCCCCGCGCCTTCCGCGAGCGGCTGGCGCGCGAGACGCGCCTGACCACGCTGGCGGTGGACGCCGTGCAGCGATCGTCGGACGGGACGCGCAAATACCGGCTGCGCACCGGGGACGGCAAGTTCATCGAGGCGGTCTACATGCCCGAGGAGCCGGGGCCGGAGGCGTTCGACCCGGAGGCGGACGACGAGGACGAGCCCGGGCGCAAGCGCGTGCGGCGGACCCTGTGCGTGTCGACCCAGGTGGGCTGCGCGATGGGTTGCGGGTTCTGCATGACCGCGACCATGGGGCTTTTGCGGAACCTGACGCCGGGGGAGATCGCCGACCAGGTGTACCGGGTGAACGCGGACCTGCGCGAGGAAGCCGGGACGGAGGAGCGGGCTTTGCCCGCGACGGGCCGGAGCCGAATGGCGGAGGCACCGATCGACCGGCAGCGGCCGCTCACCAACCTCGTCTACATGGGGATGGGCGAGCCGCTGCACAACTACGTGAACGTGAAGCGGTCGCTGGACCTGTTGCTGCACCCCGACGGGGCAAACTTCAGCCACCGGCACGTCACGGTCAGCACTTCGGGGCTGGTGCCCAACATCCAGCGGCTGGGGGAGGAGACGCGCGTCAAGCTGGCGGTGTCGCTCAACGCCACCACCGACGAGCAGCGCGCGACGCTCATGCCGGTGGACAAGAAGTGGAACATCGCCGCGCTGATCGATGCGTGCCGCAAATTCCCCATGAAGTACGGCCGCCGGATCACCTTCGAGTACGTGCTGCTCAAGGGCGTCAACGACACCGACGAGGACGCGCGCCGCCTGGCGGACCTGCTCGCCGGGCTGCCGGCGAAGGTGAACCTGATCCCCTATAACGAGAATCCCGGCCTGGGGTTCGGCGATCCGGGGGTCGAGCGCGTGCAGGCCTTCCGCCGCATCCTCGAAGGCCGCGGTTTCGCCGCCATGGTCCGCAAGAACCGCGGCCGCGACATCTCCGCCGCCTGCGGCCAACTCGCCGTCGCCGGGCAAAAAGAGCGTCGCATCGGTGGCAGAGCGGTCAACTCAAGCGAGTCGTGAGAGGTTAGGATCGCCGGCGCCGCGCGGCGCCGCTCTCCCGGCGGTCGATCATCCACAGTCCCGCCGGAAGCGCGGTGAAGTCGGCGATCAGCGCGAGCAGGAAGGCGGCGCTGGTCACCAGCCCGAACTGCCGCAGCGGTGGGAAGCTCGAGAACGAGAGCGCCAGGAACCCGGCCGCATTGATCAAGGTAGCGAAGACGATCGCGCGGCCGGAGACTCGCAGCGCGTGCCCGAGCGCCTCCGCGAGCGGCGCGCCGTCGCGCTCGTGGAGATGGTGGAAGAAGTGGATCTGGTCGGTCTCCGTCGTGCCGAGCACCGTGGTGGCGATGAGGATCGTCGCCAGGTTCAGCGACGCGCCGAACAGCCGTATGCCCAGGAAGGTGGCGAGGATGGCGAAGAGCGACGGGATCATCGCCAGAAGCCGCGCCGAGGGGCTGCGGAAGATGAAGAGGAACACCACGAAGATGAGCGCGGCGGTGAGCGCGAAGCTCTCCGCCAGCGTGGGAACCAGGCTGGCGCCCACCTTCGCGTGGAGCAGCGACTCGCCCACCACCCGCATCTGCGCTCCGGAAAGCGGCCCGGCCTTCAGCGCGTCCCAGGCGCGCCCGATCCGCCCGGACAGCGCCGCGTAGCCGGCGGCGTCGCCCTGCCGGAACAGCACCGTGATCTGCACGTCCCGCAGCCCGTTCACGTCGACGAAGCCGCGCAAGCCCGATTCCGACAGCAGCAGTTGCTCGAGGTCGGCCGCGGCGCGCGCGAACTCCGCCGGATCGTCCGGAAGCCGCTCGCCCTCTCCGGCGAAGTAGCGCCGCATGCGCAGGAGGGTGGTCGGCCCTGCCGCCGCGATCACCGCGGGGATGGATTCGATCTCGGCCTGGAACCGATCGACGGCGCGCAACACCTCTGGATCGGTCGCCGCGGAGCGCGGCAGATGGATCCAGGCGTGCGCGACGTTGAGGTCGGCGACGTGCTCGCGGAACCAGACGAGGTCCTGGCGCAGGGGCAGCGAGGCATCCATGTACGTGAGCGTGTCGACGCCGACAGACATCGGGCGCAGCCAGCCGGGAATGCCGAAGAGCGCGGCGGCGCCCGCGATGCAGAGCAGGAGCACGGCGCCGACGAGCCTGCGGCGATGCCGGAAAGCGAAGGCCGGCACCTCGTCCGTGACGCGCTGGTAGAGCCCGCTCCGCGCCGCACCGGCGGTCCCGGTCGGCGTGCGCAGCACGAGTTGCAGCGCGGGGAACAGAGTGAACGCCACCAGCCAGGAGGTGGCGAGGCCAAGCGCGGTCCAGATCCCCAGCTCCCGGATCGGCCGCACCTTCGAGACGGAGAGGGCCGCGAACCCCAGCACCGCCGCGAACGTCGATGCGGTCACCGGCAGGAGCTTGTTGCGGAGCGCGGCGAGCTGGTGCTCGCGCAACGGGATGCCGGCGGGGCGGTCGACGAACCGCGAATGCAGGTACGTAAGGGTCGCGAGCGTGGTGACCAGGACGGTGAGCGGCACCAGCACCGAGACGATGGTGAAGCTGAATCCGAGCAGCCCGCCCACCGCCACGCCCAGCGCCACCGCCGATCCGAGCGACAGCATGAACGCGAGGAGCGTCCGCACCGACCGGTAGAGCAGGAGCGCGACGCCGACCACCAGCGCGCCGAAGAACGGGAAGTATCGGGCCGATGCCGCGCCCGACTGGTGCTCCAGCCACGAGTCGACGTAGGGCGCTCCGACCCGGTGCACCGGGCCCGCCCCTGAGCGCGCGAGGGCGGCGTCGATCGCGGCGAGCGCGGCGTCGCGCTCCCGGGGGCCGTGCACGTCGAGATTCGCAATCACGGAGAGGAAGCGGTCGCCCAGAAGCCCTTGCTTGCGGAAGAACTGCGTGCCGGTCGCCAGCCGGCGCAACTCCTCCGGCCCGGCTCCGGGGCGCGCGCGGCGGATCGCATCGAGCACCGAGAATGAGCCCACCCGAGGCACCGCGCGAAGCTCCCGTTCGACCCCTTCGACGCGCGCCAGGCTGGCAGGCGCCCAAGGGTCATCCGATTCGAAGAGGAGCAGCACCGAGGGCGAATCGGGAAAGATGCCCTGGAAGGCGCGGGTCGCGGCGAAGTCGGGATCGCTCGGCACGATCAGCCGGTCGAGCCCGCCCTCCGACGGAATGCGTGCGGCGCGGACCGCCGCCAGCGGAACGAGCAGCGCGTACGCCACCAGGATGGGGATGCGCCAGGAGACGATGCGCGACAGCATCCGGGCCGGGAGGTCGTTCACGGCTGGAACCCTACCGCGCCTTCGCGTAGAGAGGCTTGAATGATCGCACTTGCTGCGGCGACGCTGGTGGTCTGCGCACCGGGATTTCCCGGCAGCTCGGCGGAGGCGCGACCGGCGATGGACGCTCTCGCCCGATCCCTGGTCGGGGCGGGGCATCTGCCGGCTGGCTCGCTGTCCGCGGTGTACGAGGAGAGCGAGGCCGGCGGCCTGCGCCGCCTTGCGCAAGAGGACGCGGCCCTGCTCCTGGCCGCGCTGCCGTTCTTCCTCGACCACGAGAAGGAGCTGCGGCTGGTCGCACGTCTCTCGGCGGTGCCGAGCGGCGGCGCGGCGCTGGAGCGCTGGACGCTGGTGACGGGCAAGGACCATCCCGCCTCGCTCGAGGGCTACACGGTGCAGTCGAGCGCGGGCTACTCGAAGCGCTTTGTGCGTGCCGCGGCCCCAGGGCTGCCGGTACAGGTGGAGATCCGGGCCGGCAGCGCGGTGCTCTCAGCGCTGCGGCGGGCCGCCGACGGCGAGAAGGTCGCGGTGCTGCTGGACGGCGCACAGGCCGCGGCGCTCGGGAAGCTGCCGTTCGCGTCCTCGCTCGCCCTGATCGGGACCTCTCCGCCGATGCCGGTGGCGGTGGTGGCGACGGTCGCGAAGCGGATGGACGGCACCCGCTGGAAGGCGCTCGAGCCCGCGTTCAGGCGGCTCGCGGACGATCCGGCGGCGCGCGAGGCGCTGGACGGCGTCCGCATGGCGGGCTTCGTGCCGCTGGATGAGGCAGCCCTGGCCGCCGCGCGGGCGGCGTACCGGCGCGCGCAGTGAAGCGCGCCACTCTCCTCCTCTGCACCGCCTGCGCGAGCGCGCTCCACAAGCCGCCGCCGATCGAATCGATCGCCGCGGCCCCGCGCACCGGGGCCACCCAGCTCCTCGCCGAAGCCGATGCCGCGTGGGCGCGGCGGGCCGAGCCGGGACAAGCCGCCGCTGCCGAGGGCCTCTATCTGCAGGCGGCGCGCGCCGACCCCCACCGCCCCGAGTCGTTCGCCGGCGCCATCCGCGCCAAGGCGTTCCGGCTCGGGCGCGAGAAGGACGGCGCCGAGCGGCTGCGGCTCGCGGAGGGTGCGGTGGTGGTCGGCCAGCTCTGCCAGGAGAACGCGCCGGCGGCGGCGCCCTGCGATTACTGGCTGGCCGCCGCTCTGGGTCTGCAGGCGCGGGAGCGGAGCGCCACGGCCAGGGACGCGTTGCCGCGCATGACGCATCTATTGGTGCGCGCCGCGCGGGCCGATCCGTCGATCGACCACGCCGGCCCGCACCGCCTGCTCGCGACGGTCCTTCTCCGCGCACCGGGCTGGCCGCTGGGTCCCGGCGATCCCGAGGCGGCGCTGCCCGAGGCGCAGGCG
This sequence comes from Myxococcales bacterium, assembly GCA_036393595.1. Taxonomy (GTDB): domain Bacteria; phylum Myxococcota; class Myxococcia; order Myxococcales; family 40CM-4-68-19; genus VBKO01. Next base: position 10,031 of record DASWGQ010000334.1, read on the forward strand.
GCGGTTCGGATCGCCCCGGACTTCGCGCCCAACCAGCTCGCGCTGGGTGAGGCCTTGCGGAAGAACGAGCGCGCCGCCGAGGCGCGGAGCGCCTATTCGAAGGCGCTTCGCCTGGCGATGGATGGAGCCGCGCAGGACGATCCGGACGCTGCCGGCTGGGCCGACGAGGCTCGGGCGGCCTTGCGGGAGGTGGGGATCCGCCACCAGGCGAGCAGCCCCACGGTCACCCCCGCGTAGCCAATCCCGAGCAGCACGTCGAGGACGTAATGGTGCTGGAGGTAGACCGCGCTCAGGCACATGAGAAGGAAGAAGAGGACTGCCGGCGCCCGCCACCAGCGCAGCTCCCGGGTGCGGAAAACCATCCACACCGCGATCAGGGGATAGGCGACGTGGAGGGAGGGAAACGCGCCGTAGACGTCCACGCCACGCCCGTACATCTCGTCGAAGAAATGGGTCCCGAGCAACTGATCGAACCGGCTGGCGGCCGCCGCGGCGGGGTGGATGTCCATGCGGGCGGGCCCGAACCCGTACTGGGTCACGTACCAGGGAGGCGCCACGGGGTAGATGAAGTAGGTGGCGAAGCCGAGCAGGTTGACGACCAGGAAGCAGAGCGCGAACGTGCGCAGCGCGTCGGAACTGCGCCGGAAGAAGAGCAGGAACGCCACCGCCAGGTACTCGCCGATGTAGACGAGGTACGCGAAGCCACAGGCCAGATCGAGGGCCGGAGTGTGGTGCGCGTCCATCCACTCGTTCGGAGTCTGGCCGCCGATGCCGAACCAGTCACGTTCGAGCAGGTAGGGTCCCGCCACGTGGACGCGGCCATCGATCGCCGGCCAGTAGAAATAGCGCATCGAATCGAAGATCGCGCCGGTGGCGATGAACGGGAAGAACTGCGCCAGGAAGAGCCGCGTTTTTTCGTTGTAGAGGTCGAGCAGCCCAAGGAGCCCGATGAAGACATGGTCGGGCCGGAGCCCGCCGAGGGCGGCGATCACGGCGACATAGGCGAGGCCGACGGCCGGTGGCCCGATGCGCCGCTTCATCGTCCGCGACGGAAGCAGCCACTCCCGGGCGAGCATGTGCAGCGAGGCCCGGGCGGCGGGTGGCAAGTCGGCGATCACGCGCACGCACTTGCGATGCAGAACCCGCGCGCGCGGTGCAAAACCAATCCGAAATGCAGGTGGAGTTGCAATCCGGCCACGCGGGCAATAAGGCGGCGGGGATGCGGACCGCGGGCGACGCCGGATGAGTCGCCTGTGGTTGGCCGCGCTGATCGGCTGCCTGCTCTCCGGTTCGCCCGCCGCCGCAACCGGCTCTCCGGGCGGGCCCGGCGCCGGGTGTCCGGCCGGGCTCGAAACGCGGATCGTCCCGTTGCCGGTGTATGCGACCCTTCCCAACGAGGGAGATACTTTTGGCGTCATGCCCGTCTTCTTGCGCGTGTGCGACGCGAACCAGAGGACCGAGTCGATCATCGCGCCGAGCGTCACCTGGAACGACGTCATCCACGAAACGGGGACGTTCCGCTGGTTCCACTACCCCACAGACGACCAGACCCTCACTTTCATCGCCTCGGTGAGCACCCGCATCAACTCCGGCGTGCTGCTCCTCTGGCGGGACCTTCCCCGGAGGCCGGGCGCGGCCACGGCCGAGATCGAGCTACGCTGGCAGCGCAGCGTCTTCTATCGCTTCTTCGGCCTGGGCCCCGACACTCCGGCCGAGGCCGAGAGCAGCTACACGCGGGTTCGCGGGCACGCCGCCGCCCGTCGTGGGCTGAACCTCGGCGGCAACTGGAACGTGGGAGTCACCGTCCTCTTCGATCGCGACCTGGTCCAGGACGTGGGCGTCCCGGGGCTGCCGCTCAGCCGCCGCGAATTTCCGGCCGCGCCGGGGATGGGGGGGTCGACCCTGCTCGGGCAGACGATCGATGCCCGCTTCGATACCCGCGAGCGCGGCGAGAGCTCCGAGCGCGGATTCTTCGCCGAGCTCGCCGCCGGCGCCGTCGAGGGCCTGGCGGGCTCCCCCGGATACCTGATCTCCCGCGCCCAGGTCCGAGCCCTCGAGCCGGAGACGGAGTGGATTTCGGGAGCGGCCCGATTCGACTGGCGGGGCGTCAGCTCGCCGCGGGCGCCGTTCTATGCCCAGAGCTCGCTCGGAGGCGCGTATTTCTTGCGCGGGTTCACCGAAGACCGGTTCGTCGACCAGAACGCCTGGACGTTCGAGACGGAACAGCGGATCCGCCTCTTCCAGACCCACATCTACGGGGTGACCGCGGATTGGCGGATCGACCCCTTCATCGCCGTGGGCCAGGTCTACCGCGCGCTGGACGAGGCGTTCTCGCATCCGCGGGTAGCCGCGGGGGCGGGATTTCGCGCCTGGGTCCGGCCCAACGTCGTCGGCCGCGTCGACGTCGCGAACGGCGGGGAGGGGTGGAAGGTGTACGTCGAGATCGGGTACCCCTACTGATTGGCAGCGACTCCGCGGGCCCGAGCAGCGTGCAGCGCGCCGAGCTCCACCAGCTCCTCGGTGCTCAGTGGCGCGTCCAGCATCCGCACGAACCACTCGGCGGGCTCGGGCTTGCCGAGCGGCGGCCGGGCACGGACCTCGGGCAGCTCGGGCAACAGCTCGGCGAACTGGCGCCGCAGGGCCTCGTCGTCCTGCGCGATCTCGGCGGTGCGGCCCAAGAGCGCCATCGTCTGCGCGCGGCGGCTCTCGCGAGGGCCGTCGAGCTGCGCGAGTGAATCGGCGCCGAGCATCAGCGACCAGGCGCAGAAGGTCCGGTAGCCGCGCTCGGCGCGCGGCAGCGAGGTCAGGTAGGACAGCGCGCCATCCGCATCGGCACTGAGGCTGGCGAGGAGCTCTCGACGGTGAGGCACCAGGAACCGGCCGGCTGCTTCGTCCTCGGCCTGGTCCTTGAGGATGTTCACCTTCTGCAAGAAGAGGCCGAAGCGGTAGGCGAAGAGCATCCGGGGAGGCGCGCCGCCGCCCAAGGCCCAGAGCTGCGTGAGCAGCTCGCCGACCAGGCCGGCGACGATGCAGCAGTACCGGCACACGTCGTCGAGGTCGAGCAGCCGCAGGGGAACGGGCCGCCGCGCATACGCCGCCATCCCTTGCGCCATGCGCCCGATGGCGCCGAACACCGCGCCGCGCGCGGCGGCAGGCAGCTCGTGGGCATCCTCGAGGAAGGCCTCCGTGTCGGCCAAGAGAGCGCGCTCGCCCTCGGTGAGGCCGGAAAAGCTGGAGCGAAAGGCGTCGACCTGCGCGCGGGTGGGCCGCTCTTGCAGGAACTGCCGGAACGAGTTGAACTGGCGCTGCTGCAGCATCCGGTCGGAGAAGGGTGCATCCTCCACGGTGTCCAGCACTCTCAACAAAAGGTACGAGAGCGCGACCCGATCGCGGAAGGGCGCTTCGAGCCGCGGGATGCAAAGCGCGAAGGTGCGGCTCACCGCATCGAGATGGCGCTGGTAGAACTCCGGCGGTCGCATGCAGTACCTCTCTGACTCGGGGGTTGGCGCCTGGTCCCGCGAACGGCGGCCCGGTAACGTCCCAGGGCGAGCAGCGGGAAGCAATTGCGATAGAGGTGGTAGCGGATCATGAAGCCGGCGGACAGCTCGTTCCCCTCGGTGATGCGCGCGCCGCGCTCTTCACCGATGCCGTAGCCCGGAAACCCGCACCCGGTGAACGAGTCCTCGTCCCAGGCGCCGTCGGGCCGCTGGCGCTCGAGCAGCCAGCGCGCGCCGCGGTGGGCGCTCTGCGCGTCGGCGCGTCCCGCGGCGATCAGGCCGAGCAGCGCCCAGGCCGTCTGCGAGGGCGTGCTCTCACCGCGCCCCCGGGCCGCCGCGTCGACGTACGAGGCGCAGGTCTCGCCCCAGCCGCCGTCGGGGTTCTGTCGATCCTCCAGCCAGCGGACCGCGCGGCGGGCTGCCAGGCCCTCCATGTCCTCGCCTGCGGCCGCGAGCGCGGGGAGCACCGCCCCGACGCCGTAGACGTGATTGACCCCCCACCGGCCGAACCACGAGCCTTCCTTCTCCTGCTGCGCGTAGAGATAGCGCAGCGCGCGCCGCAGCGCGGGGTGCCGCCGGTCGACGCCGAAGGCGCACAGCATCTCGACCACGTGCGCGGTCACGTCGGCGCTGGGCGGGTCGATGACCTCGCCGAAATCGCAGAACGGAAGCAGCGCGGGAAGGCGCGACGTGTTGTCCTTGTCGAACGCCGCCCAGCCGCCGTTGCGGCTCTGCATCGCCAGCACCCAGCGCAGGGCCCGCTCCCGGGTCTGCTCGTCACCGGCGCCGGCCTTCTGCAGCGCGAGCAGGACGACCGCGGTATCGTCGACGTCGGGATAGAGATCGTTCTCGAACTCGAACGCCCACCCGCTCGGTTCGACGCCCGGGGCCTGCACGCACCAGTCGCCGGGGACGCGGATCTCCTCGTCCAGCAGCCACTGCGAGGCCCTCTGCAGAGACGGTTGCGAGGGGTCCGCGCCGGACTCCAGCAGCGCCAGCAGAGCGAGGCCGGTGTCCCAGACCGGCGACAGGCACGCCTGCACCCGCAGGCTCCCGTCGTCGCGGCGGATCATCCAGCGCCCGTGCATGCCGGTAAGCCCCTTCTTCAGCGCCGGATGATCGAGGCGATGGCCGAGCGTGTGCAGCGCCAGGAGCGAGTACACCCACGGCGGCTGGATGCCGCCCCAGCTTCCATCGGCCTCCTGGTGGGCGAGGATCCACTCCTCGGCGAGCTTCCTGGCCCGCCGGCGCAACGGATGGACCGGCAGGCGGCCGTAGTAGCGGAGCGCGCGGTCGACCGCGAAGAAGAGGCGATCCAGGTTGTCGCGCGGCGGGCGCACCAAAGCAAAGGCGACGTGCAGCTCGTCCAGCCGGGCGGACTCGGGGATGGGCCGCACCGGCCGGTCGTCCAGCAGCAGCAGCAGCGGGACGATGGTCCCGCGCGCCCAGGAAGAGAAGCGGTAGATGCTGAGCGGAGCACTCGGAGGCAAGAGCATCAGCTCCGGGGGCATGACGGGCAGATCGTCCCAGCTCCACTGGCCGAAGAGGGCGAGCCAGATGCGCGTGAAGGTCCTGGCCGCGGCGATGCCGCCGCGCCCGCGGATGAAGTCCCGCGCCCGGGACAGCTGCGGCGCGTCCGCGGGGTCGCCCGCGAGCTTGAGCGCGAAGTAGCACTCGATGGTGGTGGAGAGATCGCCGGGCGCTCCGTGGTACATCGCCCAGCTGCCGTCCGCGCGCTGGTAGTTGCGGATGTCCTGCGCCACGCCGCGCCAGCGCTCCTCGTCGCGGGCGCCGAGGAACCAGGTCGCCATTAGATATTCGGCGTCCATGGTGGCGTTCGATTCCAGCTCCGCCCACCAGAACCCCTCCGCGAACTGCTCGCCGGCGAACCAGGCTTGCGTGCGTTCGATGACGAGATCCAGGGCCGCGTGCCCCACCGTGCTCTCGCTGCCGATCACGAAGCCCCCCGCTGTCCACGCCGGGCGCGCTCCTCGAACCAGCGCACCGCCTTCGCCAGCGCCTCGCGCACCGGCGTCTGCCGCAAGCCCAGCTCACGCCGGGCCCGGGAACAGTTCGCGAACATGACCTCCCGCGCAGTCCTCACGCCTTCGAGGGGGATGCGCGGCGGGCGGCCGAGGATTCGCCCTTCCACGAACGCGTCGGCGTGCGCGAGGCCGAGCGCGAGCAGATGCGGCAGCCGGATTCGCGGCGCCTTGCGGCCCGTGATCTCCGCCAGCTCCTCGAGGAGCTCGCGCATGGTCAGGTTGGCGTGGCCCAGGATGTAACGCTCGCCCCGCTGCCCGCGCTCGAACGCGAGCACGTGGCCCTGGGCCACGTCGTCGACGTCCACGACGTTCATGCCCGTATCGACGTAGGCCGGGATGCGTCCATCGAGGAAGTCGCGGATCATCGCGCCGGTCGGGGTTGGCTTGACGTCGCCCACGCCCACCGGGAAGGTGGGGTTCACGATCACCACCTCCAGCCCGCGCGCGGCTTCCTCGCGCACCAGGGCTTCCGCCTCGCACTTGCTCTTCTTGTACGGTCCGGGGGGAGGACCTGTGGGAGACGAGAGCTCGTTGGGGAGGGCGCCGTCGCGCATCCCACCGATGGTGGCGATGCTGGAGGTGTGGACCAGCCGGGCGCCGGCAGCCCGGGTCGCCGCGATCACGTTGCGGGTGCCGCCGACGTTGACGGCCAGCACCTCGCTCGCCGGCGCCGCGAAGGAGTAGAGCGCGGCGACGTGGAAGATCGCGTCGCAGCCGCTGGCGGCAGCGCAGACCGCCTGCGCGTCGCGCAGGTCGCCCCGCGCGATCTCGACCTCGGCGGATTCGGGCAGGTTCGGCACGCTGCCCGGGCGCAACAGGACCCGCACCTCCGCTCCGTGTCGCAACAGAGCGCGCGCCACGGCGCCGCCGACGAAGCCGCTGGCCCCGGTGACCAGTGCCCTCATCGATGCGCCTCCGCGACCGCGAGCGCGGGCCCCAGGCGGCGCAGGGCCGCCTCCAGCGCGGCGCCCGCCCGGCTCGCGTTCCGCGCGAGGCGGACGAGCCCTGCCGCTGCGCGTGGTCCCGAGAACGCGTACCTCAAGGCAGGCCAGAAGTAGTCACGGCGCGCCTCGCGCGTGAAGGGTGGAAGCGAGGACTCGAGCGGGTCGATGATGGCCCGGAGCGCCAGCCATGGAACGCCCGCCTCCCCGGCCGCCTGCGCCACCGGGTAGCTTTCCATGTCGACCGCCAGCGCGCCGGGACTGGCGAGCGCGCGTTTCTCCTCCCGTGACGCGGCGACCGAGGTCGCGCAGACGAGCTCACCTTGAACGCAGCGGAGTCCGTCCAAGGCAGCGGCGGCCGCCTGTCGAGGAGGTTCCGGCGCGGCGAGGGCGTCGCCACCTGTGCTGCGCACGGCCGTGGCGAGCACCAGGTCGCCAGGGGCCAGCGCGGCGTCGAGTCCGCCGGAAAACCCGCAGCTCACCACCAGGCGGGGACGTTGCTCGGCGAGGGCGCGGCGGGCGCCTTCACCCATCCCGACCGCGAGCGCGACTACCTCGCTGCCGGAGAGCCGCCCGCGCACCACGCCGCCGCGCCGGGCCGCACCGAGAGCGCGCGCCACGCTGCGCAGCTCCTGCTCGAGCGCGACCAGCACCAGGACCTTCGCCGGATCCGCCCAGTCCCCGTGCGCCGGAGTCTCGCGCGGCTCGGGCTTCCCCTTGCGGCGCTCCCAGATGTCCTGCGATTTGCGCGCCGCGTCTTCGCCGGTGAAGGCGATGTCGGCGATCTCCGCCAGCGGAACGCGCGTGCGGCGGGTGGCGGTCTCATCGAACAGATCGAGGTGCGAGGCGCCACGGTCGTAGACGAACCCCACCAGCTCGGAGCCGTCGCTGCGCCGCAGGGTGACGTACCCGCGGTAGTCGAACGCCCGATCCACCAGCTCCGCGATCCTCGCCTCGGTCATAGGCGGCCCGTCACCAGGCTCGCGACGGTCTCGGCCATGGCCTGCGGCGATTCGAAGGCAGCGCGGACGGCGCTCGGCTCGAAGCCGCAGTGCACCATGCAGTCCTGGCAGCGGGGGTTGCCGCTCTTGCGGCCGTATCTCGACCAGTCCGTCTCCTCCATCAGCTCGCGGAAGGACTTGGCATACCCGTCTTGGAGGAGATAGCAGGGCCGCTGCCAGCCGAAGATGTTGTAGGTGGGGTTGCCCCAGGGCGTGCACTCGAAGTCGCGCTTGCCCATCAGGAATTGCAGGAAGAGAGGCGACTGGTTGAAGCTCCAGCTCCTCTTCGGCGAGCCGAGCATCCGCGCGAACAGCTGGTGCGACCGCTCGCGGCGCAGGAAGTGCTCCTGGTCGGGCGCCTTCTCGTAAGAGTACCCGGGCGAGACCATCATTCCTTCGACGCCCAGCTCCATCATGTCGTCGAAGAAGTGGCGCATGCGCTCGGGATCGCTGCCCTCGAACAAGGTGGTGTTGGTGGTGACGCGGAAACCGCGCGCCAGGGCGGCGCGGATCGCTTTGACCGCCACGTCGTAGACACCCTCGCGGCAGACGGAGTGATCGTGCTCGGCGCGGGGCCCGTCCATGTGCACGCTGAAGCTGAGGTACTTGCTGGGCTCGAACTCGTCGAGCTTGCGCTCGAGCAGGATCGCGTTGGTGCAGAGGTAGACGAATCGCCGCCGGTCGGCCAGCGCGCGCGCGATGTCGGCGATCTGGGGATGCAGCAGCGGCTCCCCTCCGGCGACGCTGACGATGGGCGCGCCGCACTCGTCGGAGGCGCTCACGCACTCCTCGACCGACAGCTGGCGCCTGAGCAGCTGCACGGGATACTGGATTTTTCCGCAGCCGGTGCAGGAGAGATTGCAGCGGAACAGCGGCTCCAGCATCAGGACCAGCGGGTAGCGCTCGCGGCGGGCCAGGCGCTGCTTCAACAGATATCGGCCCACCGCCATCATCTGCCCTGCCGGAATTGCCATTCCAACCTCCGCCGCGGGGCTTAGCGCCTCCACGCGAGACAATCAACGAATGTGTTCGATGATGACGACCCGGTTCCGGTTCCAAATTAAAGCCTCACGCGACCGCTCCCGCGCCGCGCATTCGCTTTTGCGTAGTTGACCAAGCCCGCGGCAGTGTGAGAAAGGCGCGCGGCGTGGCGAGGCCCATCCTAGGGGTGATTGGCGGGTCCGGGTTGTATGACCTGCCCGGGTTGACCGGTGTGCGCCGGGAGAGAGTCGCCACGCCCTTCGGGGAGCCCAGCGACGAGTACCTGATCGGGCGGCTGGGCGAGCAGGAGATGGTCTTCCTGCCCCGGCACGGGAAGGGTCACCGGCTGTCGCCCACCGAGGTGAACTCGCGCGCGAACGTGCACGGGATGAAGCAGCTCGGGGTGACCCGGCTCATCTCGGTCAGCGCGGTCGGATCGATGCGCGAGGAGATCGCCCCGGGCGAGCTGGTGCTGGTCGACCAGTTCATCGATCGCACCGTGGCGCGCCCGCGGTCCTTCTTCGGCGGCGGCATCGTCGTGCACGTCGCTTTCAGCGACCCGGTCTGTCCGCAGCTGCACGCCCACCTGCGCGCCGCGGCGCTCGCCACCGGCGCGACCGCCCACGAGGAAGGCACCTACGTCTGCATCGAGGGCCCGCAGTTCTCCACCCGGGCGGAGAGCCTGCTGTACCGGAGCTGGGGGGTGGACGTCATCGGCATGACCGCGATGCCCGAGGCCCGGCTCGCCCGCGAGGCGCAGATCTGCTACGCGACGCTCGCGCTCGCCACCGACTATGACTGCTGGCGCGAGGGCCACGAGGCCGTCACCGTCCAGCAGGTGATCGAGACGATGCAGCGCAACGTATCCGCGGCTCGCGAGGTGGTCCGCGCCGCCGCGCAGAACGGGGCGGCGCTCGCCGAGCGCACGTGCGGCTGCGGGCGCGCGCTGGAGCACGCCGTGATGACTGCCCGCGAGGCGATGCCGGCGGAGGCGCGTGAGCGCCTCAAGCTGCTGCTCGGGAGCTGAGGGATGCTGCTGGTGGTGGGAAGCGTGGCGCTCGACTCGGTCGAGACGCCGTTCGGGGCCCGCCAGGACGCGCTGGGCGGGAGCGCCACGTACTTCGCCGCGGCCGCCAGCCTGCTCGCGCCCGCGCACGTGGTGGGCGTGGTGGGCGACGACTTTCCCCTCGCGCAGCTCGAGTTCCTCCGCGCCCGCGGCGTGCACCTCGAGGCGCTGGAGCGCGTCCCCGGCCGCACCTTCCGCTGGAAGGGCCGCTACGGCTACGACCTGAACGCCGCGCAGACCCTCGACACGCAGCTCAACGTGTTCGAGCGCTTCGAGCCGCGCCTCGACGCACGGGCGCGGCGCGCCGACCGGGTCTTCCTTGGCAACATCGACCCCGAGCTGCAGCTGCGCGTGCTCGATCAGGTAGAGCGGCCGCGGCTGGTCTGCGCCGACACCATGAACTACTGGATCTCTTCCAAGCGGGCGCAGCTCCTTGCGCTCCTGCCGCGCATCGACGTGCTGATGGTCAACGACGCCGAGGCGCGGCAGCTCGCCGGCGAGTCGAACGTGATCAAGGCCGCTGCCGCCATCGAGCGGATGGGCGCGCGCGCCGTCTGCATCAAGCGCGGAGAGTACGGAGCGCTGCTCGTCTGCGGAAACGAGGCGTTCTTCGCGCCGGCCTACCCGCTGGCGAACGTGGTGGACCCCACCGGCGCCGGGGACAGCTTTGCCGGCGGCTTCCTCGGGCTGCTCGACCGCACCGGGGGCTCCGACCTGGCGGCGCTGCGCCAGGCGGTGGTGATGGGTTGCACCATCGCCTCGTTCACCGTCGAGGCCTTCTCCCTGGACCGCCTGCGCGACCTGACCCTGGCCGAGGTGCGCTCCCGGTTCGAGGCCTTCCGCAAGCTGACCGACTACGAAGCGCTGCACGCATCCATCACCTGACCTGGAGTTGACCGCTCTGCCAGCGGCAGCACGCTCTTCGATCCGGCGCCTTCGGCGCCTCTACAAGGGGGGAGCTCGCTCCCCCCTCGCCCCCCCAAGAGATCACGGTCAGCGGAATCGAGCGCTGGTCGCTGCGATCGCGGGCGTTTTGCGGCAGTCTTGAAGTCGGACCCCCTCCGGTGTACTGAGGGCGCCGGCCCGATGCGGACCGCCATCCTTACCGACGTGCACGCGAACCTCGAGGCTCTGACGGCGTGCATCGCCGCTGCGGAGCGCGAGCGCGTCGACCGCTTCGTTTGTCTCGGAGATACGGTCGGTTACGGGGCGAACCCGAACGAGGCCTGCGACCTCGTCCGGGCCCGCTGCGAGTTCGCCGTGCTGGGGAACCACGACGCGGCGGTCGCCGGGCGCATGGACTACAGCTACTACTACGCCGCCGCGCGCGAGGTGCTGGACTGGACCGCGCTGCACCTCTCGCCCGAGAACATGGCCTGGCTGCGGATGCTCCCCTACACCAAGCAGGAGGGGAAGGTCCTCTGGGGGCATGCCAGCCCGCGGGATCCGGCCGCCTTCGAGTACGTGTTCGCGCTGGAGCAGGCCGAAGATCTGGTCTTGCGCACGCCGGGCGACCTGCCCCACCTCACCTTCATCGGCCACTCACACTTACAACGCGCCTTCCAGCTCCTGCCCCTGGTGAAGGACGTTTTCGACGAGCGGCTGCGCATCGAGGACGGGAACAAGTACCTGTGCAGCATCGGGAGCTGCGGTCAGCCGCGCGACTACGACCCGCGCGCCTGCTACGGCATCTGGGACGACGCGGACAAGGTGGTCGAGTTCCGGCGCGTGCCCTATGACGCCGAGAAGACGGCGCGGAAGATCCTCGAGGCGGGCCTCTCGCACCACTTCGCGCGGCGGCTGCTCCATGGCGTCTGAGTTCCCGCGCCACCTCCTCGACATCGAGTCGCTGCGGCGCGAGCAGATCGAGGAGGTGCTCGGGCTCGCCGGCCGCTTCAAGCGCGAGCGGGCCGCGGCGCGCGCCGGGAAGGCGCGCGCGCCCAGGCACGAGATCCTGCCCGGCCGCATCGTGGTGACGCTCTTCTTCGAGGCCTCCACGCGCACGCGCAGCTCCTTCGAGGTGGCCGCGCACGCGCTGGGCGCGGAAGTGCTCAGCTTCCAGAAGGACGCCTCCAGCGTCACCAAGGGAGAGTCCCTGCAGGACACGGTGCGCATCCTGGAGGCCATCGGCGCGGACGCGCTGGTGGTGCGTCACCCGGCGGCCGGTGCACCGCGCGCGGTGGCGCGCGCGGTCCGGGCAAGCGTGGTCAACGCCGGAGACGGGTCGCACGAGCACCCCACCCAGGCCTTGCTCGACGCCCTCACGCTGCGCGAGAAGCTGGGGTCGCTGGAGGGCAAGGTGATCTCCATCGTGGGCGACATCGCGCACAGCCGCGTCGCGCGGTCGAACGTCCACTGTCTTTCCAAGCTCGGCGCACGGGTGCGCGTCGCCGGGCCCAGCACGCTGATCCCGGCCGGGGTGGAGAAGCTGGGCTGCGAAGTGGCGCGCACCCTGCCGGACGCGCTGCGCGACGCGGACGCGGTGATGATGCTGCGCATCCAGCAGGAGCGCATCGCCGACGCCCGGATCCCCGGGACGCGCGATTACGCGCGCGTCTGGGGCCTGAACGCGCGCACGCTGGAGCTGTTGCCGCCGCGCGCGGTGGTGCTGCACCCCGGACCGGTGAACCGCGGCGTCGAGCTGTCCAGCGAGGTGATGGACGGCGAGCGCAGCCTGGTGATGGACCAGGTGGACAGCGGCGTCGCGGTGCGCATGGCCACCCTGGCGCTCTGCCTGGGGGCAGCATGATCTTCCTCGAGGGCGGCAGGGTGGTGGATCCGGCGACGCGCACGGACGGCGTCCGCACCGTCGTCCTCGACGGCGGCCGCATCAAGGAAGTCCGCGAGCAGGCGGTCTCGGCGGGAGAGCGCGCGGCGAACGAGGTGGTGGACTGCCGCGGCCTGCTGGTCCTGCCCGGGCTGGTGGACCTGCACGTCCACCTGCGGGAGCCCGGTGAGGAGGGCAAGGAGACCATCGCCACCGGTGCGCGCGCCGCTGCGGCCGGCGGCATCACCACCGTGGTTGCCATGCCGAACACCAAGCCGGTCTGCGACAGCGCGTCGGTCGCCCGGTTCGTGCAGGCGCGGGCACGCGAGGCAGGGTTCGCGCGCGTCCTGCCCGCGGGCGCCATCACCCGCGGCTCGCTCGGTGAGGCGCTGAGCGACATGGCCGAGCTGAAGGAGGCGGGCTGCGTGTGCCTGACCGACGACGGCCGGCCGGTGATGTCGGCCGGAGTGATGCGGCGCGCGCTCGAATACGCCCGCGACCTCGGCCTTCCGGTCATGGTGCACGCCGAGGACCTGACGCTCACCGGCACCGGCTGCATGAACGAGGGAGCAGTGGCCACGCGGCTGGGGCTGCCCGGCATCCCGGCGGCCGCGGAGGTGGCGATGGTCCAACGCGACCTCCTCCTGGCGGAGATGACGGGCGCCCACCTGCACGTCGCCCACGTCAGCGCGGCCGGCACGGTCCGCGCCATCCGCGAGGCCAAGGCGCGCGGGGTCCGCGTCACCGCGGAGGCGACCCCGCACCACTTCACGCTGACCGACGAAGCGGTGGCGGGAGTCCCGGCCTCGGTGCCCGCTTTCCGGCAGGAAGACGCACCACCCGTCGAGCCCTACGACACGCACGCCAAGATGTCGCCGCCGCTGCGGAGCGAGAGCGACCGGCAGGCCATCGTGGGCGCGCTCTCCGACGGCATCATCGACGCCGTGGCCACCGATCACGCGCCGCACGGCCCGCTGGAGAAGAACGTCGAGTTCGAGCGCGCGGCGAACGGCGTGGTCGGGCTGGAGACGTCGCTGGCGCTCACCCTGGCCCTGGTGCGGGCGGGCGAGCTGGCCCTGCCTCGGGCGGTCGAGCGGCTCTCGAGTGGACCTGCGCGCTGCTTGGGCCTGCCGTACGGCACCCTCGCCCCCGGGGCGCCCGCCGACGTTATCCTGGTGGACGCCGAGAGGGCATGGAAGGTGGATCCCCAGCGGTTCCACTCGCGCAGCCGCAACAGCCCGTTCGCGGGGTGGACGTTGCGCGGGCGCGTGGTACGCACGTACTTGGAGGGGAAGCTGGTGCACAGGAGCGACGAATGAAGAAGGCCACGCTGGCGCTCGCCTGCGGCGAGACGTTCGAGGGCGTCGCCTGCGGCGCCGAGGGCGAGGCGCAGGGCGAGGTGGTCTTCAACACCAGCCACACCGGCTACCAGGAGATCCTCACCGACCCTTCCTACGCGGGCCAGCTGGTCACGTTCACCGTCGCCGAGCTGGGCAACTACGGCGTCCACCACGGCGACGAGCAGGCGGACGCGCCCCAGGTGGCCGGCTTCATCGCCCGCCGGGTGTCGCGCGAGCCCTCGAACTGGCGATCCGACGAGTCGCTGCCGGGCTGGCTCGCGCGCCAAGGCGTGGTCGGCATCGAGGGAGTGGACACACGGCGGCTGGTGCGCGTTCTGCGCAGCTCCGGCGCGCAGCAGGGCACCATCGATTCCTCCGGCGCCTCGGCCGCGGCGCTGGTCGAGCGCGCGCGGCGGTTGCCGGGGATGGAAGGGCAGGACCTGGCCAGCAAGGTGTCGTGCAAGAAGCCCTACGAGTGGAAGCAGGGCGTCGCCGGGCGCGAGCCGCAAGCGCCCAGGCACGACGTGGTGGTGGTCGATTACGGGGTGAAGCGCGGCATCCTGCGGCAGCTCGTCGATTCCGGCTGCCGCGTGCGCGTGGTTCCGTCGCGCACGCCCGCCGCCGGGATCCTGGCGCAGAAGCCGCACGGCGTGGTGCTCTCGAACGGCCCCGGCGATCCGGCCGCGGTGGTGGGCGCCGACCGGCAGGCGGCGGAGCTCCTGGGCAAGGTTCCGGTGCTGGGAATCTGCCTCGGACACCAGATCCTCTCGCTCGCGGTGGGCGGGAAGACGTACAAGCTCAAGTTCGGGCACCGGGGGGCGAATCATCCCGTGCGCGACCTGATCGGGAACAGCATCGACATGACCAGCCAGAACCACGGCTTCTCGACCGACGAAGCCAGCGTGCGCGGCAAGGCGCAGGTGACGCACCGGAACCTCTACGACGGCACGGTCGAGGGGATCGCGGTGCCGGAGGCGCGCATGTTCGCGGTGCAATATCACCCGGAGGACAGCCCGGGCCCGCACGACTCGCGCTACCTGTTCCGCCGGTTCATGCAACTGATCGAGGGCTAGCGGATGATCCAGCCCCAGTTCGACCTGCTGCTCGCGTGGGTCGCCCCCCAGGTCGACGACATCGTCGGGGCCAAGCAGGAGTACTTCGCGCAGTCGGGCGGCGAGGTGCACGAGGACGACCGCTGCTTCGAGTCGCGCCTGCAGGCCTTCTTCAACTGGTACCTGTTCGACCGCAGGGTCGACGGGGTCACGCCGGCGCAGCGCTTCCTGCAGGACCGCGGCGCGGAGACGAAGTCGGCCGACAAGGAAGTGCTGATGGGCTTCACGCAGACGCGGCTCGGGCTCTACGAGTACCGCGGCCGCAAGGGCTTTCTCCTGGGCCCCAAGAAGGGGCAGGTGCGCGTCCGCGACGCGGTCACCCGCAAGGTCTTCGACGTCACCGAGCGGCGGCAGATGCACGGGCTGGAGATCGGCGACCTGTTCGAGGCGCGCCTGGTGCCGGCGCGGGACACCTGGCACTTCTCCACCTCGTTCACCTACCACCCGCGCGAGATGACGCCGGTCATCCTGCGCGAGATCAAGAAGCGGAAGAAGCAGGGCTCGGTCGACGTGCGCGCGCTCGTCTGGGAGCTGGAGCGCATGTCCCTCCAGGCCGACCGCTTCAAGAACGTCAACATCGAGGCCATCTACAACTTCGAGACTCCCTTCCTCGCCGCCCGCAAATCCGCCCACGGCTGACGCGCTCTCGCCGCAGAGGGCAAAAAGCATTCACCACGGAGCACACGGAGCCCACGGAGAAAAGGGGATCCAAAAACTCCGTGCCCTCCGTGTGCTCCGTGGTGCAATCGTTTTGTCCCCCTAGCGGACCACACTTTCGGGGTCATGGTGAGTCGGGGCGCCCGGGAAGGTCAGCGTTTTGAGGAGCTCCTTGCGGTTTTTGGCCACGTCGCGGTCGAGGAAGGCGCGGGCGTCGGAGAGCGAGTCGAGCAGGCGCTTCGGCTTGCGCTTCATGCGCGGGCCTCCGAGCAGGGCGTGCGTCAGCCAGGGGAAGACCGCCGTGACGTCGGTGTGCACGTACACCGAGCCGGCCTCGACGGCCTCGACGCTGACCTTGCCCCAGGTGTGCCCCTCGCCGGCGGGGCAGGAGCTGAGCGCGCCGTTGTCGACCGGATCGACGCAGAACTGCACGTCGATGTCGAAGCCGGTGGTGGGCACGAAGAGGATCTGGTCCAGCAGCGGCTCTCCCTGGAGCGTGTAGTTCTTCGGCACGCCGCCGCCCAGGATCCAGATCGCCAGGCGCTTGGACCCGCGGTGGCGCGCCCAGTGCTGCACGGCGGCCATGCTGTAGACGTCCTCGTTGATGTCGATCTCGAACTTGAACTGGTCCGGGAACAGGCGCTTGAGCTTCACCGCGTTGAGGAAGATCGACCCGTCCTGCACCGCGCCGACGAAGATCGGCACGCCGTGCTCGTACGCGCTCGACAGGAGCGACGGCTGTTTCACTCCGAGCGCGCGCTCCATCTCGCCGATGTCGCGGCCGAGCAGGGCGTGGAACTCCGGCGTGGTCATCTTGCGCTGGTA
>DASWGQ010000335.1:0-2534 GCA_036393595.1 Myxococcales bacterium
ACGGGCTTCGCGGACCATTGCGCGCCGGTCGAGCTGGTGCCCAGCTGGCCGGAATCGTTCGAGCCCCAGCACTGGACCGTTCCGTCGACGACCGCGCAGCTCGTGTCGCCTCCGGCGGCGAGCGCGCTGGCCGGGCAGCAGTCCTGCTCGGACGCGCACAGGAAGAACCCGGGGTTGCAAGTGAAGCCGCAGGTCCGCGCGGCGCAGGAATTCGTGGCGAGCGACGCGGTCGGGCAGACGAGCCCGCAGCCGCCGCAGTTGTTCACGTCCGTTTCGGTGGAGACACAGGCGCCCCCGCAGGGCTCTTGTGTGGCGCTGCACTGCAACACGGTCTGCAGATCGACCCCGCCGTGGTCGACCAGGCCCGGGCCGCACGCGGCCGAGAGGAAGAGGGCGGGCAGGAGGCGCTTCATCGGCCCACCCCGAAGAGGAGGACGAGGCCCAGAGAACCCTGCGGGCGCAGCGCCGCCTCGCCGTTCAGCTTGAAGAGCTGCGCCCCGAACGATCCGTCCAGGCCGACGCGCACCGGTCCGAGCCGCGTGGTCGCCGTCGCGGTGGGCCCGGCGAACAGGTCGCCTCCCGACTTGCTCGGCCCGCCGGCGATGTCCTGCCACGACCAGCCGTAGCCCAGCTCGCCGCCGGCCTCGATCACCACCGGTCCGAACCAGACCGGCGTGAGCAGGCCCATCGTTCCGCCGATGCGCGAGAAGCTGTACTGCAGGCCCTGGTCGAACACCTGCCGCCGGGCGAGGTCGACGCGGAGCCGCGCGACCACCTGGCCCAGCTCCTGCCGCACGCCGGCGCGCACCACCGGCGCGACGCCGAAGTGCGCGAGCGGGTACGTCGCGATGCCGCCTCCCAGGAACGCCAGGGTCGGCGCGGGCCCGCCCTTGGCGCGGGCCATCTCGTAGCGCGTCGGGCGCAGCGCGGGCAGATCGCGCACGTCGCCGCGCATCAGGTCGAGCTGCGCGGTCGCCCGGCCCAGGTCCGAGCGCCGCTCGACCGCGTAGTGGCCCGAGGGGAGCGCCAGCACGATCGGCGCGGCCGACGCCGGCACCTCGGCGAGCAGCTCGCGCGGGCCGCGCAGCAGGTACGTCGCGCCCTGGTCCGCGGGGATGCGCAGGCTGGCCTCCGCGCGGCGCAGGTCGGCGAGCACGACGTCGCCGCGGCCGGACATCCTGAAATCGTAGGTGGGGTGCTGGGGGCCTGCCTCGGTCCCGGCCGTCCCGGCCACCGTGCGCGAGGAGGTGTAGCGGAACGCCTCGGCCAGGGTGACCTGGCCGTCGCCGTCCAGGTCGCCGGCGCCGCGCAGCGCGACTTCCAGGTGGTGGGTGAAGAAGCTGCCGCCGATCGCCTGCGACTCCTGCGCCGACTCGCCGACCGCGGTCGAGGCGAGGAAGGCGGTGCCCTGCACGGCGTCCTCGGGCAGCGGGAAGTCGAGCGCGGGCGCGGCGACGGCTCCCTTGACCTGGGTGAGCGTGCCCGCCTCGCAGGCGTCGACGATGGCCACCTTGGCTTCCGCGGCGGAGCCGCTGACCGACTTGCGCAGGTCGTCGTAGCCGATGCGCTGATCGCCCAGCTCCAGCCCCTGCGGGCCTGCGTGCCCCGAGAAGTAGACGACGAGCAGCGCGCGCTCGCCGGCCGCCCTCGCCGTGGCGATGCGCGCCTCGGTGGCGGCGAGCGCCTCGTGCACCGCGGACGGCGTCGAGCCCTGCAGCAATACGATGCGGTCCGGGGAGAAGTCGCCCAGCTCGCGCAGCGCCTGCGCGAACCGCTCCGCGTCCTTCTCGGCGAACCAGAGCCGCGCGCGGCCTGCCGCGCCGTGGTTGTTTCCCACCACCACCGCGAAGCGCGCCGCGGCCCGCGCCGCACAGGGCAGCGCGAGCGCGGCGCACGCGGCGAGGGCGGCGAGGGGTCTCACGGGCGTTTTTCCACCAGCAGCGAGACCTGCCGCGCCCCCTTGGGCAGGCCGGGCAGGCCAGGTCCCTTGCGCACGTCCTCCGCCCCGCGGACGGCGGCGCGCACACTCTTCGTCAGGTCTTCGTACCGCAGCGGGGTCGGGCTGCATACTGCATAGAACCGTTCCAGGCCTGCCCGGCCATCCAGCATCGCTCCTCCGGGGAGCGCGCCCTGCTTGGAGAGCGGAGCGCCGCCGTCGCCTTGTGCGGGATAAATCCTTGAAATTGCGGCAGATTCGTCCACAGAGACCACCCAGAGATTGCACCGGCCGCCCGGCGACACGGTGAACCGCAGCGCCGCGGAGGGATGCACCGCCTGGCCGTCCAGCACTGCCTTCGCGCCGCCCGGCGCGCCGAGATACGCGACCAGCGTCAGGCCGCCCTTCTCGCCGACGTACCCCTCGGGGGGTTGCGGCCGGAGGGACACGATCAGCGCGGCCGCCGCCGCGACCGGCGCGATGGCCGCCAGCCACAGCCACGGCTTGCGCCGTCGCGGCGCGTTCTTCTCCAGCACGGCGTCCAGCGTGGCGGGGAGCACGAATCGGCGGAAGTCCTCGCCTTCGCGCTCCATCCGCG
>DASWGQ010000336.1:0-2030 GCA_036393595.1 Myxococcales bacterium
CACGACGCGGTGATGAGCCGCACCCGATCCCGCAGCGGCGGGCACATCGTCCAGCAGGTCGCGGAGCTGGGGCTGGCGACCGAGTCGTCGATCGCGCGCGCCATCTCCGTCGAGCTGGCGCTGCCGCGCATCGACCTGCAGATGACCCCGCCCGAGGCGGCGGCGCTGAACCTGCTCGACGCGCGCATCTGCGCGGACCGCTTCGTTCTCCCCATCGCGCTGCGCGAGAACGGGGAGTTGCTCTGGCTGGCGATGGCGGACCCCACCGACCAGGACTCGATCGCGGTGGTGCGGCTCAGGACCCACAAGCGGGTCCGGCCGGCGGTGGCGGGACCGAGCGAGATCCTCCGGGCGGTGCGGCAGTGCTACGCGGCGCCGGGCGCGGGCGCGGACCAGCAACCGGAGGAGCCGCCCGCCGGCAAGCTGGCCGAAATCGAGCTGGACGACACCTCGGAGGAACAGGTGGAGCTGGTCGGGCTGCAGGATGAGTCCGCCTCGCCGCTGGCGAAGATCGCCTCGGAGCTGGGCGTCACCGTGCCCGAAGACCTGCCCTCCAAGCGCGGCGGCCGGCATCAGCAGCCGATGGACGTGCCCGGCGGGGATGACCGGCCGCAGGTCTCGCACGCCACGCCGCCTCGCGCGAACCCCCGCATCCCGCCGCCCACCCCCGCCCCGCCGACGCGAAAGGACACGCCGGCGCAAGGCACCGGTCCGGTCTCCCCGGCGGAGCTTGACCTGTTCGCTGCCACCGACGGGGGGCCGATCGACACGGACGACCTCACCGACGACGATCTCGCGAGCCTCGCTGCCCTGCGCCAGAGCATGGAGAAGGCCGCGGTGGTGATGCGCGCCATCGCCGAGCTGTGCGTGGAGAAGGGCGTGTTCACGGTCAAGGAGATGCGCCGCAAGCGGAGCTGACCGTCAGGCCTTCGCCACGTCCCGGTGGGTGACCTTCACCCGGGCGCGGTGCTTGTCGGTGAGCCGTTTCGACAGCTCCTCGGCCAGGGCGACGCTGCGGTGGCGTCCCCCGGTGCAGCCGATGGAGACCGTGAGGTAGCTCTTCCCTTCCGCCTTGTATTGCGGGAGCAGGAAGGCGAGCAGCGACTCGAGGTGCTCGAGGAACTCCTGCGTCTGCGGCCTTCCCAGCACCCACTCCGACACCCTCGGGTCGGTGCCCGGGTGCGGCTTGAGGCCCTCGACGAAGTAGGGGTTCGGCAGGAAGCGCACGTCGAGCACCAGGTCGCTGTTCGCCGGAATGCCGTTGCGGTAGCCGAAGGAGACCAGCGTCACGTTGAGCGCGTCGGCGTCGCTCGCGGCGCCGAATCGGGCGGTGATGACGTCGCGCAGCTCGTGCACGTTCATGCGCGTGGTGTCGATCACCACGTCGGCGATGCCGCGCAAGGCGGCGAGCAGCTTGCGCTCCAGCGCGATGCCCTCGGCCACCGTGCCGTCCGGCGAGAGCGGGTGCCTGCGCCGCGTCTCGCTGAAGCGGTGCGACAGCGTCTCGTCCGCCGAGTCGAGGAAGACCACCTCGAGCCGGTGGCCCGCGCGCCGCACCTCGTCCACCTTCTGCGGCGTCTGGTCGAGGAAGCGGCCCTCGCGCGCGTCGATGACCAGCGCAAGCCGGTGCACCTCGTCGGAGGCGCCATGGACCACCAGCTCGAGCAGCTTGGGCACGAGCAGCACCGGGAGGTTGTCGATGCAGAACCAGCCCGCGTCTTCGAGCGCCCGGATCGCAGTCGACTTGCCCCCACCCGACATGCCGGTCAGCAGCACGATGCGGAGCGGGGGGGCCAACTCACTCCACCTCGTCGCCGATACCCCGTGTCACCGTGACCTGGGCGATCTCGCGCGAGAGCTTCTCCTGGAAGTCCTTGGCCGAGTGGTGTCCCTGCAGCTTGAGCAGGTGGTTGCGGGCGGCGACCTCGACGATGGTGGTGAGGTTGCGGCCGGGGCGGACCGGCACGACGAGCAGCGGCACCTCGGTGTCGAGCATGCTGTACTTCTGCTCCTCGACGCCCAGGCGGTCG
>DASWGQ010000337.1:0-2457 GCA_036393595.1 Myxococcales bacterium
CGGGGCCTTACCCCGATGACGCATGGACGCGCGGCGCCCGGACATCTTTCGGCCGGAGGCTAGAAGTAGTACCCGATGCCGCCGTGCACTCCGAAGTGCGCCTCGCCGTCCGCCGGGGTGAAGGCGAGGGCGGCGATCACGCTGGCGGTGAACCGTCCCCCGGGGCGCAGCTCGAACCCGCCGCCCAGGTTGGTCCAGACGTAGCGCGAGGTGTCCGCGGCGGTCGCGATCACGTTGGACGCCCGCTGCTGCTTGGTGTTGCCCGCGAAGGCGAGCTCGACGGCGACGTTGAATCCGCCGCTTCCGAAGAGCTGACGGATCCCGAGCCCGAGCTGGACGCCCGGGAAGCCGCCCCCGGCGCCGACCTCGAAGGCCGTGCCTGCGGCGGTGAGGTAGCTCAGCGCCGCCCCGACCAGTCCGTACGGCGCGTAGTCGTTGCCGAACTCGGCCCGCAGCGAGAAACCGCCCAGGTCCGTATCGCCGCTCCGCCCGCCGCGGCTCAGGTCCACGACGTCGGCGCGGGCGGCGAAAGCGCCCGCCACGGTGAGCCCGACTAGGATGCGCGCCTTCACCGGGCCGGCATCCTACCCGCCGCCCCTGGAGCGGCGCTACGCCTTTCATCTCCGGATGTGCTCTACGATGCGCCCGGGCCCGTAGCTCAACGGCCAGAGCAGCCGGCTCATAACCGGTCGCATGCAGGTTCGAATCCTGCCGGGCCCACTCAAGGAACTTCGGGGCGACACGGGGCGTTGACAGATCGGCGCTCGGAGGTGCACAAGCTTCTCCCCCCGGGCGGCGGGGCCTGAGCAGGTCGAAACGTCAAGAGCGAGGACACGTGTCGCGTGACAAGCTGAGGGCATTGGAGGAGCTGCAGAAGGTCGATCTCCAGATCCGCGACCTCGCGCAGCAAGCAGAGAAGCACCCCGCGCGGCTCAAGCAGATCGAGACGGAGCGCAACCAGGCCCGGGTGGCCCTCGATGCGCAGCGCGGCCGGCTGGCCGACAACGAGCGGGCGCGCAGGCAGAACGAGCAGCTCCTCCAGCTGGAGAGGGACAAGGTGCGCAAGTGGGAGTCGCGCCTCTCCGAGCTGAAGACGCCCCGCGAGTACGCCGCCCTCGCGCGCGAGCTGGACATCGCGAAGAAGACCAACCAGGGAGCGGAGGAAGAGATCCGCAGGCTGTCCGGCGAATACGAAGAGCTGAAGAAGGGGACCGCCGACCTGGAGCGGGTGCTGGCCGAGAAGGAAGCGGTCGTCCAGAGCGAGGGCAAGCAGATCCAGGACGTGCTCTCCGGGCTGCAGGGCCAGGTGCAGGTGCTGGAGAAGGAGCGCGCCGCCGTCGCCGCCAGCGTGGACCGCTCGATGCTCGCGAGGTACGAGCGCATCCGCAAGCAGCGCGGCGGGCTCGCCGTGGTGCCCGTGGTGGGGATCACCTGCAAGGGCTGCCAGCGCAACATCCCGCCGCAGATGGCGAACAACCTGCGCACCGGGAACGAGCTGCTCACCTGTCCCAACTGCCACCGCTTCATCTATCCCGCCGAGGCCGAGGCCGCGGCAGCGCCCGCGTAAGTGCCCGCCTCTCCCGCGCAGCTCCTGCTCGCGCTCGCCGAGCACGGGACGCTCGACGCCGCCTCGCAGGCGCTCGGAATCGAGAAGGAGCAGGCGCGGCGGCTCTTGCGCGGAGCCGCCAAGCAACTGGGCGGCGCGGAACCGGACCCCAGGCCCACCGCGCGGGTCACCTCGCCGGGCGAGGCGCGTCGGGTGCGAGTCTTCACCGACGGAGCGGCGCGCGGCAATCCCGGGCCCGCCGGCGCGGGCGCCGTGGTCCTCGACGGCGAAGGCCGCGTGCTGGCCCGGCTGGGACGGTTCCTCGGCAAGCAGACCAACAACGTCGCCGAGTACCAGGGACTCTTGCTCGGGCTGCGGCGCGCCCGCCAGATGGGCGCCCGCGAGGTCGAGGTCCGGGCGGACAGCCAGCTGCTCGTCCGCCAGCTCCAGGGGAAGTACGCGGTCAAGAACGAGGTGCTGAAGCGCCTGCACGAGGAGGCGCTCGCGCTGCTCCGGTCGTTCGACCGGTACGAGTTGCTCCACGTCCCGCGCGAACAGAACGCGCTCGCGGACGAGATGTCCAACCGCGCCATCGACGAGCAGCTGAACGACGCCTGAGCGACAACGCCATTCGCTGTGTTACATTGACCGTCGGTCGGAGCCGCCCGGGCGGACGCCGGCGCAATCACGCGCGGGAGGAAAGTCCGGGCTCCACAGGGCAGGGTGCTGGCTAACGGCCAGCCGAGGCGACTCGCGGGACAGCGCCACAGAGAACAGACCGCCGGCCGAAAGGCAGGCAAGGGTGAAACGGTGCGGCAAGAGCGCACCGCGCCGCCGGTGACGGCGGCGGCACGGCAAGCCCCACCCGGAGCAAGAGCAAATAGGGGAGCGCCGCCTCGAGCGGCAACGGT
>DASWGQ010000338.1:0-2223 GCA_036393595.1 Myxococcales bacterium
GTGCTCCGCGGCGTCGAGCCCGCTCTTGTCGGTCGAGATCGCCGCCGCGAGACCCGCCACGTAGCGCTTCGTCGCGGCGCGGAACATGTCTTCCTTGCTGCCGTACGCGGCGTACAGACTGCCGCGCAAGAGACCCGTCGCCTCGGTCAGCTCCTCGATCGACGTGCGCGCATAGCCGCGCGACCAGAACACACCGAGGAGCGCTTCCTCTACTTCGGCGGGATCGAACTGGCGCGGGCGAACCATCGGGTGCGTAGAATACGCTGTTATTGAACGTGTAGTCAAGAACACCAGCAGGACAATCGACGCGAGCGCTAGCGGCGCAGGGACAGCATCGGGTCCACCCGCGCCGCCCTGCGCGCCGGCGCCCAGCTGGCGAGGGCGACGATGGTGTACGTCCTGCCGTCCAGCGTGGTGGTCTGGCCCAGGATACGCGGGTCGCCGGAGAACTCGCGCTTCCACAGCTGGAAGGTGAGCACCACCTCGTGCGCGGCGCCCTGGTAGTCGGTCTCGGAGGACAATCCGCGGCCGAGCGCCGGGTGCATGTTGAGCGTGGCGAAGAAGCTCGCCGTCACCTTGGCGGCCGGGAGCTGCTCCGGCCCGGAAGCGACCGTCATCGACAGCCGCGAGCTCTGGACGGCGGCGACCGACTCGAACGCGCCGTTCTCCTTCGCCAGGTCGAGGTAGTCGAGCGTCGAGTACGGTTCGCGGTCGTGCCCCGGTGATTCTCCCGGGACCGTCTCGTACAGCCGGACGAGCTGCTCGGGCTGCGGCGCGGCGAGGGGGCGGAGGACGACCCCTTCGAGCACGCTGAAGATCGCGCTGCTCCCTCCCACTCCCAGCGACGCCGGGCGACCGGTCGCGGGATCGCACAGTCCCACAACCGGACAATGACTTGGGAGCGCGCCGCGCGCTATACCCGTGCGCGCTTCAGCCCGGAGGAACACATGGCCACCACCGCCCGCGTCGTCCGTGCCCACAAGACCGGCGGCCCCGAGGTGATGCAACTCGACGAGGTGCAGCTCCCGCCGCCCGGCCAGGGGCAGGCGCTGGTGCGCATCGAGGCGGCGGGGGTGAACTTCATCGACATCTACCATCGCGGCGGGCAGTACCAGTTGCCGCTGCCGCTTGCGTCAGGCGTGGAAGGCGCGGGGGTCGTCGAGCAGGTGGGCCCCGGCGTGACTGACGTCCGCGTCGGGCAGCGCGTGGCGTGGACCAACGTGAACGGTTCGTACGCGACGCACGCTCTCGTGCCCGCGGAGCGCCTGGTGCCGGTGCCGGAAGGAGTCTCAGCGAAGCTCGCCGCCGCCGTCATGCTGCAAGGCATGACCGCGCACTACCTGACCCACGACACGTATCCGCTCAAGCGCGGCGAGTGGTGCCTGATCCACGCGGCGGCGGGCGGCGTCGGGCTGCTCTTCTGCCAGATGGCGAAGAAGATCGGGGCCCGGACGATCGGGACGGTCGGCACCGACGAGAAGGCGAGGCTCGCGCGCAAGGCGGGCGCCGAGGAGGTGATCGTCTACACCAAGGCCGACTTCGAAGCGGAGGCGAAGCGGCTCACCGGCGGCGCCGGCACCAGCGTCGTCTACGACTCCGTCGGGAAGGACACCTTCGACCGCAGCCTGAAATGCCTGCGGAGGCGCGGGATGATGGTCCTGTTCGGGCAGTCGAGCGGACCGGTGCCGCCCTTCGACCTGCAGCGGCTCGCGACCGGTGGTTCGCTCTACATCACCCGCCCGACGCTGGGCAGCTACATCACCACCCGCGAGGAGCTGCTCGCGCGCGCCGGCGCCGTCTTGGACATGGTTCGCAAGGGCGAGCTGGAGGTCCGCATCGAGGCGGAGCTGCCGCTCGCCCAGGCGGCGAAGGCGCACGAGATGCTCGCCTCGCGGAAGACCACGGGGAAGATCATCCTGATGCCGTAGCCTTCGCCGCCCGCGGCGCGGGCGTGACTTGCGCCGGGGCGAGCTACGGAGCGCCCGTGCGTGCATCCACGCGAGTCCTCACCGCGTCCGGCTTCGCGGTCGTCACCGGAATCGCTGCGGTCATCGCCGGCCAGGTCCTCTTCGTCAGCCCGCCCTGGGTCTCGGCAGCCGCGTCGCTTCCGGTCCTGCTGGTGGGAGGGCTGCTCGTCGGCCTGGGGCAGGCGTGCCTGCTCGGCGCTCGCATCCGGCGCCGCGGGGCGTGGGTGGGGTGGACCTTCGCAGGGATGGTTCTGGG
>DASWGQ010000339.1:0-1522 GCA_036393595.1 Myxococcales bacterium
AGAGGAACGGCAGTTTGGCCTCGGCTCCGAGGAGGCGAAGTGCGTCTGGAAGCTGCGCCAGACCTTCGCGCGTCACCCGGAGGTCTTTGACGCGCTCGCCCGTTTTCTCCAGAAGGGAAACTTCGTTCACATCGTCCGCGGCAACCACGACGGCGAGTTCCATTGGCCCGCGGTGCAGCAGGAGTTCAAGACCCAGCTCGCCGGCCGGCTCGGGCTGACGGGAAACGCGCGGCGGCGCGTCGAGCAGCGCATCCGCTTCCACCCCTGGTTCTATCTGGAGCCCGGCTTCTTTTACGCCGAGCACGGCAACGCCCACGACCGGTACTCGGTGCAGAGCGGCTTTTTCGATCCGGCCGGCGTGAGCCACGCGCTCGACCTGCCGCTCTCCTCGAAGGTGCTGCGCTACTTCGCCAACCGGTACGCCGAGCAGACCGACCTGGACGAGGTCGACACCTGGGGAGTGCCCGAGTACATCGACTGGGTGCTCAAGGCCGGCAACCCGCTGCGCATCGCCGCCGACTACTTCGTGATGGTCTGGCGGGTCACCTACCCGGTTTTCGTACAATCGCTCAAAGCATGGCGCAGGTTCGCACGGGCCGCGGACAAGGCGATCTCGAGGGTGGACGCGCACGCGTCCTCGGCGCACGTGCGCAAGGCGCTGTGCCGTTTCTCCGGCACCGAGGCACAGGCGCGCCAGCTCCTGGCCATCGCCTCGCGACCGGCCGAGGAGAGCCTGTTCGACTCGATGCAGCTCTTCTACCTGGACCGGGCCGTGCTCGCCGTGCTGGGGCTCGTGGGAGCGTTCGTCGCCGTCGGAGCCGCGCAGGGGCTGTGGGTCAAGGTCGCCGCGGCCGTGGCCACCGGCATCGCGTTCGCGGCGCTCAACGCGGTGCTCGCGCGGCGGCGCAGGACCGACGCGCATCCCATGCTGCAGCAGGCAGCGCGGCGCATCGCGCAGCTCTTCGACGTGAAGTACGTGGTGATGGGGCACAGCCACCGCGTGGTGGACGAGCCCATCGGCAGCGGGGCGCGCTACCTGAACCTCGGGTCGTGGACCAACGCCCGCACCGGGTTCCCGCACCTGGTGGTCGAGGACGGGGTCGCGGAGCTCAGGTACTGGAAGAACGCCATGGCGGAGGCGCGCGAGGAGCAGCAGCGCCCGCACCGGGCCCCGCTGGCGATTCCTGCCTGACCCGAGGCGCCGGGTGCGGTAGCTTCCCGCGCCATGGCGAACGCCTTCACGATTGAGACCGCGGTCGCGGCCGGGCTCCTCTTGACCGCGTGCTCCGGCGCGCAACCGAGGCGCGGCGCGGAGGAGGGCGAGTTGGCCACCCTGGCCGACCGCTACTTCGACGAGGTGTTCTTCAAGTACTCGCCCACCATACGGCGGCGACTACTCGACCGCTTCGACGATGCTCTCGAACAGCCTGCGCCCGTCCTCGCCGCCGAGCACGCCCTCGCTGAGCCGCTCCGGGTGCGGCATCATGCCGATCACGTTGCCGCGCGCGTTGGAGATGCCGGC
>DASWGQ010000340.1:0-5133 GCA_036393595.1 Myxococcales bacterium
TGTAACGCGTCGTCTCAGTGCAACAGCCGGAGGGAGAGCGCGACGGTCAGCGCCGAGACGAAGACCATGCTCGCGGCCACGGTGGACGCGGCCTTGGAGCCGTCGCGCATCCACGACAGCGCGGCGCAGACGGCGATCGCCGCCCACACGACGGTGCGGGCATAGCGCAGGTGCAACGTGATCACGTTCAGCTGCAGCAGCAGCCCGAAGCCCGAGACCGCCAGGGCGGCGATCGCGACCTTGCGGTCTCCGCGGTCGCTGAACAAGAGGTATGCCGAACCCAGTACGGTCACGAGCACGAAGAACAGCCGCATCGACATCGCAGGACCTCCCGCACCGACGATAGCCGAGCGGCCAGGCTGCACAAGAAAAGCAACCCGGAGCCATATCCCCCGGCCGGCACTAGCGAATATCGCGAGGGCAAAACCAGCCGCTGGACCCGCAAATCAAACGAGGCTAGAAATCCGGCCACGGCGGCTCGGTTTCGAGCCCAGGGGGTCGGCGGGTGCCTACCAATCATCGATTATCGACGCTTCTCGACCGCTTCGTGGCCCAACTCGCCGGTGAAATCGCCACCCGCGCCCGGCGGGAGCTCGGTTCAGCCGGCCTCGGGAAGCGGGCGGCGCGGCAGAAGCTGGACATGCGGTGCCGCGTGGACGGGTGCAAGAACCGCTCGCGGGGACCGCGCTTCGGCTACATCTGCGACGTCCACCAGGAAAAGCTGAGCAAGCGTCAGCAGCAGGCGGCGCGGGACGCGTGGAACGAGAAACGAGGCGTCCGCCGGGCGTGAGGACCAGCCGGTGGATTCCGTGGCCTGCGTCCGGTCGTGGGTCCGTCCGATCGTGATCGGTTTGCGCGAAGCCCGGAGGCAGCGCGTCCAGCCGGAGCACCGGGATCGCGGTGAGCACGCCGATGCGTTCGACTGCCTCCTCGTCCGAGCGCAGCGGGCGGCCGAGGAGCAGCTCCAGCAGACGCATCCCTGGAACGTACTCACGGTCTTTCGGCCCGGGCCGGAAATTCCCCCAGCCGCACGCCGTACGAGATAGGATCCGCTCGAGACCCCCTCCACGGATGGAACATGACCTTTCCCGCTCCTCTCCGGACGACCGCCGCGCTTGCGCCGGTGCTCGCTGCCCTGGTCGGCTGCGCGGCTCAGCCCGCCAAGCCCGATGACGCTTCCCCCCGCTCCAGCTCCAGCGACAAGGCGGCCGTGGCCCAGGTGAACCCGCTGCTCGCGCCCTGGTCGGGTCCCTGGGGTGGCGTGCCTCCCTTCGGCCGGTTCACGCCCGCCGATTTGAAGCCGGCGCTCGAAGCCGCGATGGCCGAGAACCTGGCGGAGATCGATCGCATCGCCGCCGAGCCCGCCCCGCCCTCGTTCGACAACACCATCGCCGCCATGGAGCGCGCGGGCCACACCTTGGACCGGGTCACCACGGCCTACGGCGTCTACACCTCCACCATGAACGATGCGGAGGTGCAGGGCATCCAGCGGGAGATGTCGCCCAAGCTGGCCGAGTTCAACGACCGGATCTTCCAGAACGCCAAGCTGTTCGCGCGCATCGACGCCGTGTACGCCGCGCGCGGCCGGCTGAAGCTCACGTCCGAGCAGCAGCGGCTGTTGTGGCTCGATTACACCACCTTCGTGCGCGCGGGCGCGAAGCTCGACGCGGCGGCGAAGGCCAGGCTCGCCGAGCTGAACCAGCGCCTCGCCGGCCTCTACACGAAGTTCAGCCAGAACGTGCTCGCCGAGGAGGACTCCCAGATGGTGCTGCTGGGGGCGGAAGCCGACCTGGCCGGCCTGCCGGGGGCGGTGCGCGACGGGGCGGCCGGCGCCGCTGCCGACCGCGGGAAGCAGGGCCAGTGGGCACTGGTCAACACGCGCTCCAGCGTCGACCCGTTCCTCACCTATTCCACGCGCCGCGACCTGCGCGAGAAGGTGTGGCGCATGTTCGTCATGCGCGGCGACAACGGTGACGCGCACGACAACAACCCGACCATCGCGGAGATCCTGAAGCTCCGCGCCGAGCGCGCCAAGCTCCTCGGCTACCCGACGCACGCGCACTGGCGCCTGGAGGACTCGATGGCGAAAACGCCCGAGCGCGCGGTGGGGTTGATGGAGGCGGTCTGGAAGCCCGCGGTCGCGCGCGTCCACGAGGAAGTCGCCGACATGCAGGCCATCGCCGACCGGGAGAAGGCCGGCATCCACATCGCTCCCTGGGACTACCGCTTCTACGCGGAGAAGGTGCGCAAGGCGAAGTACGACCTCGACCAGAACGACGTGAAGCCGTATCTCACGTTGGACAAGCTGCGCGAGGGGATGTTCTGGGTGGCCGGCGAGCTGTTCGGCCTGCGCTTTTCGCCGGTCGCCGAGGGAACGGTCCCGGTCTACCACCCCGACGTGCGCGTCTGGGAGGTGACCGACGCGCAAGGCAAGCACGTGGGCCTCTGGTACTTCGATCCGTACGCCCGGCCGGGGAAGAGCTCCGGCGCGTGGATGAACGAGTACCAGCGGCAGTCGCGCCTCGAGGGAGAGGTCCCGGTCATCGTCTCCAACAACGCCAACTTCGTGAAGGGGAAGCCCGGCGAGCCGATCCTCATCAGCTGGGACGACGCGCGCACGCTGTTCCATGAGTTCGGCCACGCGCTGCACGGGTTGAGCTCGAGCGTCACCTATCCCTCGCTGGCCGGGACCTCGGTGGCCCGCGACTACGTCGAGTTCCCCTCGCAGCTCTTGGAGCAATGGCTGTCGACGCGGCCGGTGCTCGACCGGTTCGCGCTGCATCACCAGACGGGCAAGCCGATCCCGGCCGAGCTGGTGCAGAAGATCGAGCGCAGCAAGACCTTCAACCAGGGTTTCGCGACCGTCGAGTACCTGGCGAGCGCGCTCGTGGACATGAAGCTGCACCTGGCGGGCGACACGCCGATCGATCCGCGGCGCTTCGAGAAGGAGACGCTGGCGGCGCTGGGCATGCCCTCGGAGCTGGTGATGCGTCACCGCACGCCACAATTCCTGCACGTGTTCGCAGGCGACGGCTATTCGGCCGGCTACTACAGCTACCTGTGGTCGGACACGCTCTCCGCGGACGCGTGGGAGGCGTTCCTCGAGCAAGGCGGGCCGTACGACAAGGCGGTGGCGAAGCGCTTGCGCAACAACGTGTTCAGCGCGGGCAACACCGTGGATCCGGCCGAGGGCTACCGTGCGTTCCGCGGACGCGAACCGGGAATCGCGGCGCTGATGCGCAAGCGGGGCTTCCCCGTGCCCGCATCGGCGGCGGCGCCCGACCGGCAAGGCAGCCCCAGCGGCGGACGCTAACGCGCGAGGTCCTCGCGCAGCTCCCGAAATAAGCGACGGCCAGGCTCCGTATTCAGGGCCGTCGTACGCCGTCGGTTCGTTTCTCCTTCGGGGAGGCTGTCCGACGTGCTGGCGGGAGCAGGGGCGGGCACTCTGTTCGGGATCCTGGTGCCGCGCGTGTTGCACTCCCCCGGGGCTGCGTCGTCGCCGCAGCCAGGGGCGGCAAGGCTTCCCGCGCTGATCTTCGGCGGCCGGTTCTGAACCGCTGGCGAGCGGCCGGGTACATCGGGCGGCGGGAGCGGCAGCCGCCGCTCCGACTCAGGCCTTCGCCTTGCGCGCGCGCTTCAGCGCCTTGCGGGCCGCCTGCGCGCTGTTGCAGCCACTCGCCCTGCGCGACTTCTTGCCGTGCTCGTCCGCGAACCTCGCCCGGCGCAGCTCATGGAGGGCGCGGACGCCGCGGTCGTCGCGCACCTTGCCGAGGGCGACGGCGGCCGCGCTGCGCGCTGGGCAGTTCGGGGCGCGCGTCATCTCGATCAGGCGCTCCAGGCCGCGCTCGTCACCTTGCCGCATGGCCGCGATGTAGCTCACGGTGGCGGCGCGGAACGAGCCTTGCGCCTCCGCGATGCGGCCCGCGTCGTAGCTGCGAGCTCCCGCGTCGAGGGTCTGGCGCTGCTTGAGCTCGGTCTTGGCGGCGTGCAGATCGCCACGCGCCACGGCCCTCTCGACCGAGTCGCCGCGGAATGCGGCATAAACGCACAGGCCGGCGACCGCGACGACCGCGCAGATTGCCATCGCGCGGGCCCGCGGGGACAGGGCCAACCATTTGGAGCGGAGGGTGAAGTAGATGGGCGGCGGGACCATAGGCAACCGATCCAAGCACGGCAGGTAGGTGGGCCTGCAGGCCTGCGCTGTCGCATGTTTCGGGAGTTCCGCCCAGACTGCGCGCGGAAAGGAGCAACAGCGCACCCCGGCATCCGATGACGTCCGCGCCCTGAAAAGCGCAGCGCCGCCGAATCCGGCGGCGACTGATCAGTCCAGCACGCCCAGCTCGTCCAGCCAGGTGTCCAGCTCCGCGGCGTCGCGGTAGACGCGATAGGCGCCGGCGCGGATCAGCTCGTCCTCGCCATAGCCGCCGCTCAGCACGCCGACGCTCAGCATCGCGGCGCGCCGGGCGGCGAGGAGGTCCCAGACGGCGTCGCCGACCACGTAGCAGTCCTGGACGGAGACGCCGAGGCGCTGCTGGCAGGCGAGGAAGAGATCCGGGGCCGGCTTGGCCCGGCTCACCTCGCCTCGCTCCACCACCACGGTGCCTGGAGGCACTTCCAGGGCGGCCAGCGAGGCGTCGATCTCCGGCCGCCGGCCCGAAGTGGCGATGCCGTGCGGCACTCCGGCTTCGCGCAGACGCCGGAGCAGGGCGGCGGCGCCGGGCAGCGGCCTGCGGTCGGGCAAGAGCTGCCGGAAGAGCTCGCCGTGCCGGCGCTGGAGCGCTTCCGCCTGCTCCGGCGTCAGATCGTGCCCGACCTCGCGCGCCACCGCGCGGGTGAACAGGCCGCCGCTCATGCCCACCCGCCGGTGGATCCGCCAGCCGTCGATCGGCATGCCGGCTTCGTCGAGCGCCTTCTGCCAGGCGAAGACGTGGGCATAGACCGTGTCGACCAGCGTGCCGTCGAGATCGAAGATGAGAGCGCGCATCGCGCCTTCCGCGGGCCGGACCGCCGCTTCGGGTCAGGCCGGGTTCTGGGGCGGCGGCATCGGCTCCGCACGCCGCCGGGTGGGAATGTATTCGACCGAGGGCTGGCGCCGCACCGGTTGGGGGAAGAGGCTCATCAGCTGCAGGAACT
>DASWGQ010000341.1:0-2872 GCA_036393595.1 Myxococcales bacterium
CACCGCGCCGAACAGCGCCAGGCCGCCGATCAGCGCGAAGAAGAGCACCGCGCCGTCGAGGCGCAGCCCTTCCTTGATGAGGAGCGGCTTCACCACGTTGTCGATGAGCCCCACCACCAGGATGGCCCAGGAGGCGAGAAACAGCGCCGACCACGGGTGGCCCATCGCGAGCACCAGGCCGGCGAGCGGCAGCGCCACGATGGTCGTCCCCACCGAGGGGATGAAGGCGGCCAGGAAGGTCAGCAGCCCGAAGAAAACGGGGTTCGGCACGTGGGCGATGAGGTACCCGGCGGTGGCGGCGGCTGCCTGCACCAGCGCCGTGAGGAACAGGGAGGCGAGCACCGAGCGCGAGGCGGTCCGCAGCTCCGCCGCGAGCGCCTGCGTGTCCTGGGGCGCGGGCGAGATGCCGGCGAGCCACTCGACCAGCCTGCGGCCGTCGAGCAGGAAGAAGTAGAAGGCGATGACCAGGAACACCGCCTGCACCAGGACCTGCGCGGTGGCGCTCAGCGCGCCTCCCACGACCGCCGCGGTGGCGAGGCCGCGCTTGGCCAGCTCGGAGGCGATCTCCTCCGCGCCGGTCGAGAGGCGCGAGAGCGCCTCCTCGACCAGCTCCGCCAGCTGCCCGGGAAGGTAGGCGAGGAGGGCGTCCGGACCCTGGGTCTGCAAGGTGGTGCGCACGAATTGGATCGCCTGAATCGCCTCGCGGACGGCGACGCTGACCACCCAGGCGAGAGGTGCGAGCACCAGCAGCACGAGCCCGGCGACGAACAGGGCGGCGGCCAGCTGCCTCCGTCCGCGCAGGGCCCGGGAGAGGCGGTCGTGCCACGAGATCACCGCCGCCGCCAGGACGGCCGCAACCAGCAGCGGCTGCCAGAGCGGGAGCGCGACCGCGAGCACCAGTCCTCCCGAGACGAGGACCAGCGCGCCGCGGTACGTCGACTTCCGTCGGACCATGCCCTGCAGGCTAATCACGGATCACTGGTTCACCGCCACCGGAACAGCCTCAGCGCCAGAGCGAACGACACGGCGCCAATGGCGGCCAGCAAGCCGGCCTCGCCGGCCACGGCGCGCGCCCCCGCCCCATCGATCATCACCGCCCGCAGGGAGTCGTTCAGCGCAGTGAGCGGCAGGGCGCGCAAGAACGGCTGGAAGAGGTCCGGAAAGCGCGCCGTGGAGAAGAACACGCCGGACCCGATGAACATGGGGAGCATGACCAGGTTGATCAGCCCGCTCACGGTCTGCGTGTTTTGCGCGCGGGCGGCGACCAGGAGGCCGAGGCCGGCGAACGCGAGGGCGCCGAGCAGCGAGAGCGCGACGAGCAGGGCCAGGGAGCCGGCCACGCCGACCCCGAAGGCGAACCATCCGAAGAGCAGCAGGAGCGGCAGCTCGAGGAAGAAGAAAGCAACGCGCATGAGGACGAACGACCAGAGGAACTGGGCGCGGCTCATCGGGGTCGCCATCAGCCGCTTCAGCAGCTTGCGCGTGCGCATCTCCACCACCACGTAGCCGATGCCCCACATGCTGCCGGACATGATGTTCATCCCGATCAGCCCGGGGATGAGGAAGTCGATGTACCGCGACCCGGGCGCCGCGACCGGGTGGTCGGTCGTGGGCAGCACGTCCGCGCGCCCGGAAGCGCGCTGGAGGGCGGCATCGACGACCTCGCGCGCCAGCCGGCTCTCCGGGCGGGTGGGGTCGAAGTCATACTCGAGGCGATCTCCCGGGCGGACGAAGAGCGCGATCTTGCCGGTGCTCAGGTCGCGCGTGCTCGGGCCGTAGTACTCGCGGACCTCGACTCCCTTGGTCGCACGCAGCACCTCGACGATGCGCCTCGATCCGCTCGCGTCCGGACCGGACCACACCCCGACCGCGACGGGATCGGGCGGCTTGTTCCGGAAGGCGACGCCGAGCGCGACCGAGAGCGCGAGCGGGAACCCGAAGGTCCAGAACACCGCGGAGGGCTCGCGGAAGAACATGCGCAGGCGCGCCAGCGTGAGCTGCCAGAGCGGGTCGGTCCTCATTCGCGGAGCTGCCTTCCGGTCAGGTTGACGAACACGTCCTCGAGCGTGGCCTGGTGTGTGGAGAGCTGCGTCAGCGCCGCGCCGCGCGCTTGCGCCAGGGCCAGGAGGGCGGGGAGCGTCTCGTGGAGCTTCTCCACAGCGAGCGATACTGCCCCTCCCGCTCGCGAGAGGCGGTGCACGCCCGGCAATCCGGACAGCTCCCCGTCGGCCACCGCGCCGTCCAGCTGCGCCACGATCACCTGCTGCCCCCCGAGCGAGGCGATCAGCTCCGCCGGCGTGCCGAGCGCGATCACCTTGCCCCGGTCCACCACGGCGACCCGGTCGCACAGGCGCTCCGCCTCGTCCATGTAGTGGGTGGTGAGCAGGACCGTGCGGCCCCGCGACTTGAAGCCGAGCACCACCTCCCAGAGCTGGCGGCGGGACTGCGGATCGAGGCCCGTGGTCGGCTCGTCGAGGAAGAGCAGCTCGGGATCGGAGACCAGCGCGCAGGCCACCGCCAGGCGCTGCTTCTGGCCGCCGGACAGCTTCTCGGTCCAGCTGCCGCGCTTGTCGGAGAGCGACACCAGATCGAGCACCTCGCCCACCGGGCGGCCCGCGTCGAAGAAGGAGCGGAAGAGCGTCAGGACCTCCTCGACGGTGAGCTTGTCGGGCAGGTGCGTCTCTTGAAGGGAGATGCCCAGCCGCTGCCGGAGCGTGCGCTCGTCCCTGTCCCAGCGCATCCCCAGCACCTCGACGTCGCCCGAGGTGGGCTCCAGGAGGCCTTCGAGGACCTCGACGGTGGTCGTCTTTCCCGCGCCATTGGGCCCCAAGAGGCCGAAGCACTCGCCGCGCCGCACGGTGAGGTCGAGGCC
>DASWGQ010000342.1:0-1870 GCA_036393595.1 Myxococcales bacterium
CCCATCTGCCGCTCGCGCAGCTGCGCGCCTGGGTGGACGCCATCGATCACGACCTGGCCGAGCTGGTGAAGCGCCGCCTCGACGTGGCGCGCGTGATCGGCGACTCCAAGCGGCAGACCGGCCGCGCGGTGCTCGATCCCAGGCGCGAGGCCGCGGTGCGGCGGACCTATTACGAGGCGCTGCCGGCCTCGAAGCAGCTCGCCGACAAGCTGGTCGACCTGCTCATCGAAGCGGCGCGCGCGCAACAGTCGATCGAGGAGTAGACGCCGCTTGCGGCGGCCGGATTCGGACGCAAGATCCGGAGTGCGGCGCCGCCCCCCGCGTGTTACCCACCGCGCGTGAACGCCTCCGCCCCGCAGCGCGCGCATCCCGATCGCGGCCGCATCGTCGCCTCGATGGTGGCCCTCTATTTCATCTGGGGGTCGACCTACCTGGCCATCCGGTTCGCCTTGCCCGGCTTCCCGCCGCTGATGATGTCGGGCCTGCGCTTCCTCTGCGCGGGAGGGCTGCTGTATTCGATCCTCCGGCTGCGCGGCGAGGCGCGGCCGTCGCGCGTCCAGTGGTTCGCCGCCTTCCGCGTCGGCACGTTGCTCGTCTGCGGGAACGCGCTCGTGGTGGTGGCCGAGCAGTGGGTGTCCTCGGGCGTGACGGCGGTCGCGATCGCCTCGGTGCCGCTCTGGTCGGTCCTCTTCGCCGGACTGTGGGGCCGGTGGCCCGCCAAGGGAGAATGGGTCGGCCTCGCCGTCGGCCTCGCGGGTGTCGCGCTGCTCCAGTCCGGAGGCGAGCTGCGCGCGTCTCCAGCGGGAGCGGCCGTGCTGCTGTTCTCCGCCGTCACCTGGGCCCTGGGCTCGATGTGGAGCCGCCGCCTGCCCATCCCCACCGGGCTGATGGCCGCGGCCACCGAGATGCTCACCGGAGGAGCGGTGCTCTTCGGCGCGGCGCTGCTCCGCGGCGAGCGCATGCACGTGGTCCCGGACGCCCAGGCGCTCGGTTCGTTCCTGTACCTCGTCGTCTTCGGCTCGATCGTCGCCTACAGCGCGTACGCGTTCCTGCTCGCCAAGGTGCGCCCGGCCCTCGCCACCAGCTACGCGTACGTCAACCCGGTGGTCGCGGTGCTGCTCGGCGCCGCGTTCGCCGGAGAGCCCGTCAGCCCGATCGCCCTTGCCGCGCTCGCGCTCATCCTGGGCGGCGTGGCCATCGTCGCCGCGCAAAGATCGTCTCCGGAGCCCGCTCCACTTCCAGCGCAAGAAGCGGATGGCCGCCGCACCGGCCGCCTCGCTAGGCCCTAAGCTTGTCGAACCTGGAGGAGGACATGACAATGCCGGCGCAGATGGCTCGGGTGCAACACCGCCATCTTCAGCGTGATCGAGGCGGTGCTCTTGCGCACGCTTCCGGTGCCCCACGCCGAGCGGCTCGTGAGCCTGTGGGAGGACCAGGACGGCGCTGCGCTCCTCGCCTGCTGGGTCCCTGCCCGCCGCGCATCGCGCCTCGATCCGCTCATCGCCCTGCGGGCGGAGTGACCTGCACCGAGCGCGCGATCCATCCCACGCCGCCGCGGCCGTCGCGCACCACCAGCCAGAGCCGCGCCTGCTGCGCGGAGGCGGGGGTGGCCCAGTCCACGGACGTGTCGGCGGGCTGCCCCGTCGCGGTGGTGTCGGTGGAGCGCAGGGAGCTGATCGATCCCGCCGTGGCGAAGAAGCTGTAGCCGAGCGTTTCCACGCCGCCGTCGGCCGGCTCCTTCGAGCCCGGCGCCGGAACGGGGGTCAGGCGCTGGGTCGTGCTCGCCGGCGCCGCGGTGCTCCCGTCCGCGGCGATCTCGATGCCGGCGTCGCCCATCCAGAGGGCCGCGATGCCCGGATTCTGGTTCGGC
>DASWGQ010000343.1:0-3260 GCA_036393595.1 Myxococcales bacterium
GCCGGGCGTCTCACTGCAGACCTACCGGACCCTGGACGGGCAGCGCGCGTCCGACGTCGCGTTGCGCGACGTTCGCGTCCCGGCCGGCGGCCTGCTCGGCCCGGAGGGCGGCGCGTTCGAGGCGATCTCGGCGGCCTGGGACCTCGGCATCGCGGCGATCTGCGCCGAGGCCGCGGGCGCGCTGCAGGCGCTGCTCGACACGACCGTCGAGTACGCGAAGACGCGCAAGCAGTTCGGCGTCCCGATCGGGAAGTTCCAGGCGCTGCAGCACCGGATGGTGGAGATGCTCATCCAGGTGGAGCAGGCGCGATCGATGAGCTACCTGGCGGCGATCCGCGCGACCGACGGCGACCCGGCCGAGCGCCGCCGCGCCGTCTCCGCGGCCAAGGTGGTGATCGGGCAGGCCTGCCGGAAGGTGGGGCAGGAGGCGGTGCAGATCCACGGCGGGATGGGGATGACCGACGAGCTGCACGTGGGCCACTACTTCAAACGGCTGACCGCCATCGAGCTCTCGCTCGGCGACACCGAGCATCATCTAGAGACCTTCGCGCGCGAGACTGCCGCGCGGAAGGAGACCGCATGAGCGCCGCGAGCTGGTCGACGAAAGGATCGATTGCCGTCATCTCGCTCGACAACCCGCCGGTGAACGGCCTCGGCTACGAGCTGCGGCGCGGAATCCTCGACGGGCTCGACCGCGCCGAGGCGGATCCGGCGATCAAGGCCGTGGTCCTGATCGGCGCCGGACGCGGCTTCTCGGGCGGCGCGGACATCCGCGAGTTCAACACGCCGAAGATGATCGCCGAGCCGACGCTCCGCACCGTCATCCGCGCCATCGAAGCGGGCCGCAAGCCCGTGATCGCCGCCATCCACGGCATGGCGATGGGCGGCGGGCTGGAGCTGGCGCTCGGCTCGCATTACCGCGTCGCCGCGCCGGGCGCGCAGATCGGCCTCCCGGAGGTCAAGCTGGGCCTCTTGCCCGGAGCGGGCGGCACGCAGCGCCTGCCGCGCGCGGTCGGAGTGGAGACCGCGCTCAACATGATCGTCGCGGGGGCGGTCGTCCCGGTGGAGCAGCTCCGGGGCACGGGGCTCATCGACGCCTTCATGGAAGGCGACCTGCTGGAAGGCGCGGTCGCGTTCGCCGAGAAGGCGGTCGCCGACAATCGCCCTGCCAAGCTGCTGCGCGACGTACCCGTCAGCTACCCCAACGCCGAGGGGTTCTTCGAGTTCGCGCGGGCGGCGGTCGGCGGCGTGTCGAAGGGGTATCCGGCGCCGCTGAAGGCCCTCGAAGCGGTCGCCGCCTCGGCCACGCAGCCATTCGACGATGGGCTGCGCACCGAGCGCGAGTTGTTCCTCCAGCTGATCGACAGCCCGGAGTCGAAGGCGCTCCGGCACGCCTTCTTCGCCGAGCGCGCCGCGTCCAAGATCCCGGACGTGCCCGAGGACACTCCCACCCGACCCATCCGGAGCGCGGCGGTGGTCGGCGCCGGCACCATGGGCGGCGGCATCGCGATGAACTTCGCCAACGCCGGCATCCCGGTCACCTTGCTGGAAGTGAAGCAGGAGGCGCTCGACAAGGGCGTGGCCACGATCCGCAAGAATTACGAGAGCAGCGCGAAGAAAGGGAAGCTGACTTCCGCGCAGGTCGAGGAGCGCATGCGCCTGGTCCGGCCGACGCTGGGCTACGCCGACCTGGCG
Source organism: Myxococcales bacterium (assembly GCA_036393595.1). Classification (GTDB taxonomy): domain Bacteria; phylum Myxococcota; class Myxococcia; order Myxococcales; family 40CM-4-68-19; genus VBKO01. Next base: position 1,696 of record DASWGQ010000343.1, read on the forward strand.
CAGGCCGACATCGTCGTGGAAGCGGTCTTCGAGGACATGGACGTCAAGGAGGGCGTGTTCCGCACGCTCGACGAGGTGATGAAGCCCGGCGCCATCCTCGCCACGAACACCTCCACGCTGGACGTGAACCGCATCGCGGGATTCACCCGCCGCCCGCAGGACGTGATCGGCACCCACTTCTTCAGCCCTGCGCACGTGATGAAGCTGCTCGAGGTGGTGCGCGGAGCGAAGACGGGCAAGGACGTGCTCGCCACGGTCATGGATCTGTCGAAGAAGCTGAAGAAGACGGCCGCGGTGTCCGGCGTGTGCGACGGGTTCATCGGCAACCGCATGATCGAGCAGTACTCGCGGCAGGCCGGCTTCCTGCTCGAGGAGGGCGCGCTGCCGCGGCAAGTGGACGCCGCGCTGGAGAAATGGGGGCTCGCGATGGGCCCTTTCCGCATGGCGGACCTGGCGGGGAACGACGTCGGCTGGCTGATCCGGAAGCGGCGCTATGTGGAGAAGCCGCACGTCAAGTACCCGCGCCTCGCCGACCGCGTCTGCGAGCTGGGCCGCTTCGGTCAGAAGACGGGCGCGGGCTGGTACCGGTACGAGCCGGGCAAGCGCGACGCCATCCCGGATCCCGCCATCGAGGAGCTGGTCGTCGGGTACAGCAAGGAGCTCGGCGTCCAGCGGCGGAAGATCTCCGACGAAGAGATCGTGGAGCGCTGCATCTATTCGCTGGTCAACGAGGGCGCGCAGATCCTGGAGGAAGGGATCGCGCTACGGGCCTCGGACATCGACGTCATCTACCTGACCGGGTATGGGTTCCCGCCGTTCCGGGGCGGCCCGATGTTCGCCGCGGACACGGCCGGGCTCTACAACGTGGTGCGCTCGATGAAGCGCTTCGCGGCGAATCCGCACGGCGACCCTGGCTTCTGGACGCCCGCGCCGCTCCTGGCAAAGCTCGCCGCGGAGGGAAGAACGTTCAACGCAACCGGGGAGGCGCGACCATGAGCGACGCAGTCATCGTATCCACCGCCAGGACCGGGCTCGCGAAGTCGTGGCGCGGCGCCCTGAACATGACCCACGGCGCGACCATGGGCGCGCACGTCGTCCGCGCCGCCGTCGAGCGCGCCAAGGTCGATCCGGCCGAGGTGGAAGACGTGTTGATGGGCTGCGCGATGCCCGAGGGCACCACCGGCGGCAACGTCGCCCGGCAGATCGCGCTCCGCGCCGGCCTGCCGGTGACCACCGCGGGCACCACGGTGAACCGCTTCTGCTCGTCCGGCTTGCAGACCATCGCCATGGCCGCTCAGCGGGTGATCGTCGACCGCGTCCCGGTGGTGGTGGCCGGCGGGCTGGAGTCGATCTCCTGCGTGCAGAACGAGCGCAACGGGCACATGGCGCGCGATCCCTGGCTCCTCGAGCACAAGCCCGCCATCTACGACTCGATGCTGGAGACGGCGGAGAACGTCGCGCGCCGCTACGGCATCCCGCGCGAGAAGCAGGACGAGTACGGCGTGCGCAGCCAGCAGCGCGCGGCGGCGGCGCTCGCCGCGGGCAGGTTCAAGGACGAGATCGTC
>DASWGQ010000344.1:0-4130 GCA_036393595.1 Myxococcales bacterium
CCCTTGTTCCACTCCCAGATGCGGTCCTGCACGGCGGAAGCGCAGAGCACGGCGTCCGTCGGAGACTCGAAGGTGACGAGCAGCGTGCCCCCGATGCTTTTCACGCGCCGCCCCCGGTACGCGCGGAACACCGGCAAGACCAGCGCCTCGTGGAGCCGCAGCATGCGCTGGCTCTGTTCGTACGTCTGCCGGCTGAGCCGGTCGGCGTACCCGACGATGTCGGTGAACACGATGGCGAGGTTCGAGGTCCGCATGGTGGCAGCCTGAGAGCTAGGACCCCCCAGATTACTCGGCCAGGGTGAAGGTAAAGAAGTGTTCTACGGAGGTTGATGTAGGGGCAACGGCTACCCTGGAATCCGGGGCCCGGCGGCCGCGGTGGGGGCGAAAGTCCAGTCGGGATGCCGGCCCTGGGCGTAGCTCATGTTCCATTCACTCTTGAACAGCGCGATGGGGTTCTTGTCCCGGTCCTCGACGCAGAGGGCATCGACCTCCAGTTCGAAGGCCTGAGGCTCGAACCCGGGGCCCGACATCCAGCGCGCCACCTGGTACGGCAAACGGTCCAAGGCGATCTCCGCGCCGTACTCGTGCTGGAGCCGGTACTGCAGCACTTCCAGTTGCAGCGCGCCGACCGCGCCCAGGATGGGATCCTTCATCCCCAGGCCGCGTTGCGAGAAGATCTGGATCGCCCCCTCCTGGCTGAGCTGCAAAAGGCCCTTCTCCAGCTGCTTGCGCTTGAGCGCGTCCTTGCTGCGGACCCTGGCGAAGATCTCCGGCGAGAAGCGGGGCAGCTCGGCGAACTCGAAGGGCGCCCCTTCGCACAGGGTGTCGCCGATGCGCAGCGCGCCGGTATCGAACAGGCCGATCACGTCGCCCGGCCAGGCCTCCTCGATCACCTGGCGCTCCGCCCCGAACAGCTGGTGCGGCATGGAGAGGCGCAAGGTGCGGCCCTCGCGCACGTGGCGCACGTCCATGCCCCTCTGGAAGCGGCCGCTGCAGACGCGCAGGAAGGCCAGCCGGTCGCGGTGCGCGGGGTCCATGTTCGCCTGGATCTTGAAGACGAACCCGCTGAAGCGGGGGTCGTCCGGCTCGATCGCCGCGCCGTCCACCGTGTGGCGCGCGGCCGGCGGGGGAGCGAGCTTCACGAACGCGGCGAGGAGCTCGTCCACGCCCACCTCGGTCCACGCCGAGCCGAAAAAGGCGGGCGACTGCTCGCCGCGCAAGACGCGCGCGTGGTCGAGCGCGTCGCCGGCGTGCGAGACCAGCTCGATCTCGTCCGCGACGTGCGCTCGCAGCTTCGGGTCCACCGCCGGCAGCTCCGGGACGATGCGCCGGGCGGTGGGCCCCAGGTCTTCGAACAGGGCCGCCACCCCGCCGAAGTCCGCGCCTTGGCCTACCGGCCAGGTGACCGGCACGGTGCGGATCCCGAGCACTTCCTCCACCTCGTGCAACAGGTCGATCGGCTCGCGGCCGGGGCGATCGAGCTTGTTCACGAAGGTGAAGATGGGGATGCCGCGCCGGCGGCAGACCTGGAAGAGCTTCTTCGTCTGCGCCTCGACTCCCTTGGCGGAGTCGATCAGCATCACCGCGGCGTCCGCAGCGGCCAGCGTGCGGTAGGTGTCCTCGGAGAAATCCTGGTGGCCGGGCGTGTCGAGCAGGTTCAGCTTGTGCCCGCCCCAGTCGAACTGCAGCACGCTGGAGGTGATGGAGATGCCGCGCTGGCGCTCCAGCTCCATCCAGTCGCTGGTGACGTGGCGGGCCTGACCTCGCGCCTTGACCGTGCCGGCCAGGTGGATGGCGCCTCCGTGCAGGAGGAGCTTCTCCGTCAGGGTGGTCTTCCCCGCGTCGGGATGCGAGATGATGGCGAAGGTGCGCCTCCGTCCCACCTCGCTGCGCAGCTTCTGCCGATCGGCCTCGTCCACCGCGCGGTGTCTAGCACAGCCGCCGCCGTATCCGGCGGCGCTGCGCTCAGTCGCCGCCGTATTCGGCGGCGCTGTGCTCTCGATCGCGTCGCGGCGGCCTTGACGCGCGGGCGGCAGTCGTGATCCTGCGGCGGTGGAGCACGCCAACGCCTTTCTCACCAATCTCGCCGTCGTCCTCTGCGTGGCCGCGGTCACCACCGTGGTCTTCCAGCACCTCCGCCAGCCGGTGGTGCTCGGGTACCTGCTCGCCGGGCTGATCGTCGGCCCCTACGTCCCGGTGCCGCTCGTCGCGGACCGGGAGATGGTGCGCCAGCTCTCCGAGATCGGCGTCGTCCTCCTGCTCTTTTCCATCGGGCTGGAGTTCACCATCGGCAAGCTGGTCCGGGTCGGAGGGACCGCGGGCCTGGTCGCCGTGGTGCAGGTCAGCGTGATGCTGGTGCTGGGCGGCCTGGCAGGACGCGTGCTGGGCTGGACGGGGCGGGAGGCGCTGTACGCCGGCGCCATCGTCGCGATCTCCTCGACCACCATCATCGCCAAGGTGTTCGAAGAGAACCGCATCGCCGGGCGGCTGCGCGAGCTGGTGCTCTCGGTCCTGGTGGTCGAGGACCTGGTTGCGATCCTCCTGCTCGCCGGTCTCACCGCGCTCTCCTCGGGGCGGATGTCCGCGGCGGAGCTGGCCCTGACTGCCGGCCGGCTGGCGCTCTTCCTGGTGGCCGTGGTGGCCGTGGGGATGCTGCTCATTCCCCGCTTCGTCCGCTCGACCTTGAAGCTGGACCGCCCGGAGACGACGGTGATCGTCTGCGTCGGGATCTGCTTCGCCGTGGCGCTGCTCGCGCAGCGCTTCGGGTACTCGGTCGCGCTGGGGGCTTTCCTCGCCGGATCGCTGGTGGCCGAGTCGGGTCAAGGGGAGCGGCTGGAGCACCTGCTGCAGCCCGTGCGGGACCTGTTCGCGGCCATCTTCTTCGTCTCGGTGGGCATGCTGATCGACCCTTTGCTGGTCGCGCGCCACTGGCTCGCGGTGGTGGTCCTCACCGCGGTCGTGATCGGCGGCAAGCTCGCCGGCGTGGCGCTTCCCGCGCTGCTGGCCGGCACGGGCGTGCGCACCGCCGTGCAGGCGGGGATGAGCATGGCCCAGATCGGCGAGTTCTCCTTCATCATCGCCGGGCTGGGGATCACGCTCGGGGCGGTGGGGGACTTCCTCTACCCGGTGGCGGTCGCCGTCTCGGCCCTCACCACGCTCACCACGCCGTGGCTCATCCGCTGGTCCGGGCCCACGGCGGCCTGGGTGGACGCGAAGCTGCCGCGCGCCCTGCAGACGTTCCTCGCGCTGGAGGGCGCCTGGACCGAGCAGCTCCGCGGCCCGCGGCAGCGCACCGGCCGGGTGCGACGGCTGGCCGGGCTCCTGCTCCTCGACACGGTGCTGCTCGCGGCGGTGGTGATCGCCGCGGCGAGGCTCTTCGATCGGGGCGTCGGGCTCCTGGTGCCGCGCGTCGGCCTGCTCTGGGCCCAGGTGTTGGCCGCGGCGGCGGGCGCGCTCTTCGCCTCGCCGTTCGTGCTGGGGATCGTACGGCTGGTCGGCGCGCTGGGCGCCACTCTGGCGGCGCAGGCGCTACCTCAGGCGGGCGGCGGGATTGACCTGGCCGCCGCGCCGCGCCGCGCGTTCGTGGTCTCGCTGCAGCTCGCAGCGGCCATCGTCCTCGGGCTGCCGCTGGTGGCGGCGACGCAGCTGTTCCTCCCTCGCTACGTCGCGCCGCTCGCCTTCGCCGCGGTCCTCGTGGCGCTCGCGGTACGGCTGTGGAAGTCCGCCGAGCAGCTGCAGGGCCACGTGCGCGCCGGCGCGCAGGTGCTCGTCGACGCGCTCGCGAACCAGGCGCGCCCCGACGGGACGCCGCCCTCCGGCCAGCCTGCGCTGTCGACCCTGTTCCCCGGCCTCGGCTCGCCGGTCCCGGTGGTGCTCCCGCCCGGGAGCCCGGCGGTCGGCAAGACGTTGGCGGGGATCAACCTGCGCGGCCGGACCGGGGCGACGGTGCTGGCGATCCGCCGCGGCGGCGAGGGCCTTCTGGTTCCCACCGGGCGCGAGCTGCTCCAGGCGGACGACGTCCTGGCCGTGGCCGGGACCCACGAGTCCGTCGATGCGGCGCGCGCTCTGCTCGCCGAAGGGAACCAGGATGACGGCCGCGATCCAAAAGCACAGCGGCGCCCCAGGGACGC
>DASWGQ010000345.1:0-2002 GCA_036393595.1 Myxococcales bacterium
TCCTGACCGTGAAAGCGGGCGACCGTGACGGTTGGGGAACAACGGCGCCCCGGGGTCACGGCTCACGCGGTCGAGCCAGTCGCTCAAGAGCTTCGCCGTGGACCGCCACAGGGGCTGGCAATCGCCGCAGCTCCATCTCGAGAGGCCAAGAGAGTGGTTGCCGCTTGTGGGCAAATGCCATATGGTGTCTGTCATTAAGACGCATAGCGCGGTGAATAATGACACAGCCCCTGGCCCGGGATCTGATTCCCGCCCTCCTTGCCGCCCTCGCTGAGCTGCCCGTGGTTGTCCTCACGGGGATGCGCCAGACCGGCAAGAGCACTCTGCTGACGAGCACGAAGAACCTTTCCGGGCGCCGGTACGCCACGCTCGACGACTTCGCGCAGCTGGAAGCGGCGCGCGCCGATCCGGAGGGCTTCCTCGCTGGCGACGAGCCGCTCACGATCGACGAGGTCCAGCGCGCGCCAGAGCTGCTGGTGGCCGTGAAGCGGGCAGTGGATCGGGACCGGCGACCCGGTCGATTCCTGCTGTCCGGGTCGGCCAACTTGTCCCTGCTCAAGGGCGTGAGCGAGTCGCTGGCGGGCAGGGCCGTCTACCTCACGCTTCGCCCCTTCTCTCTTCGGGAGGTTCGCAGGCGTACCGACGACCCTGCGTTCCTCCCCGCCTTCTTCGCGGAGCCGCGGCTCCCTCGCGGAACTGCGACGCCACTTCGTCCGGAGGACGTGCTGGCAGGAGGTCTCCCGCCGGTCGCGCTGGGACAGGTCCGCGATCGCGCGCTGTGGTTCCGCGGGTTCGTACAGACGCACCTCGAGCGGGACGTGCGGGACCTTGCGCAGGTCGCGGACTTGGCGGCCTTCCGCCGGTTCCTGCAATTCGCGGCGCTTCGCACTGGACAGGTGCTGAACGCCAGCGAGCTCGGGCGCGATGCGCAGCAAAGCGCGACCACCGCGAGCAGATGGCTGGGGCTCATGGAGACGTCGTTCACGGTGATGCGCCTCCCTCCGTTTCTCGGGAACCGGGCGAGCCGCCTGATCAAGGCTCCCAAGCTCTACGCGGGGGACGCTGGCCTCGCGGCGCATCTCGCCGGCGTCGAAGACCTGGCGCTTTCGGCGGAGGAGCCGCTGCGCGGGCCGCTGTTCGAGACCTACGTTGCGCATTCGCTCGGTGCAGTGCTCGAGGCTCACTGGCCCGGCGCCCGCCTCGGCTTCTGGAACATCCAGGGCCGTCATGAGGTCGACTTCGTCGTCGAGAGCGGCCGGGACTGCCTGGCCATCGAGGTGAAGGCCGCGTCCCGCTGGACGGAGCGCGACCTCGCTGGTCTCCGCGCGTTCCTGGAGCGCACGCCGCGGTGCCGGGCGGCCATCATGGCGTACAACGGCGAGCAGGCCGTGAGGCTCGGCGACAAGCTATGGGCCGTGCCGCTGTCCACGCTGCTCGGCTGACGCGGAGGGAGCCCCTTCAACGACGAGCCGCGCCGCCTGGGCGCTCGATCGGGCGATGATGGCGGGCGAGTTCGGAGTCTGTTGCGCCGCCGTGCGCGGCGCGCTTTGCGACGATGGCGCCAGCCAGCGCGAACAGGTCGGGAGTCGCTTGCGGCAGCGACTCGGCGCCGCGGGGCTTGGGCCCATTTTGAGCACCGAGACGAGGACGTTGGTGTCGAAGACGAGTTTCACCCGCGGCGGCGGCGCTCGGCCCGGGTGGCGCGCACCTCGGCGGCGATCTCCTTGCGCGATACACGCAAGCGCTTGCGCGCGACCTCGCGCTGGATCGCATCCACAGCGGCGAGGAGTGGCTTGCCCGCTTGTGGTTCGACGGCGGCAGCCAGCTCGCGCGCCGCTTCTGCGAGCGTCGCCCCGCGCGCGAGGACGCCTGGCCGCGCCGGGTCGCGGGCGACGTAGGCCTTCGCCTTCGCGCTCCAGGAGATGACCACGCGGGCGCTGTTCGAACCAGCCATGCTGAGATTATGCCGCAGGCTCTTGCGCAGTGCTACGGTTTGCCGCGC
>DASWGQ010000346.1:0-2801 GCA_036393595.1 Myxococcales bacterium
CGTGAGCCCCGGATCGAGCGAGGCGAACGGCTCGTCGGCGAGGACCACCTCCGCGTCCTGCACCAGGACGCGGGCGATCGCCACGCGCTGCTGCTGGCCGCCGGACAGCTCGTCGGCGCGAGCGCCGGCCTTGCCCGAGAGGCCGACCGTCTCCAGGGCGGCGAGCCCGGCCCGGACGTCCTCGGCCGCCGGAGCGACCAGGGCCCGCAGCGACCGGAGCAGGTTCCAGCTGCCCAGCCTTCCACACAGCGCGTTCTGCAACGCCGTCAGCGAGGGCACCAGCGAAGGATGCTGGAAGATGGTCCCGATGCGCCGCCGCACCGCGCGCAGCTCACCGGGCCCGAGCGCGGAGAGGTCGCGCTCGTCGAAGGACAGAGCGCCGCGCGTCGGCCGGAGAGTGGCGTTCAGGAGGCGGAGGAGCGTCGACTTGCCCGCGCCCGAAGGGCCCAGCAGCGCGACACGCTCGCCGCGCGAGACGCGCAGCGTCACCTCCTCCAGCGCGCGCACCGCTCCCGCGCGACCGGCGTATACCTGCGAGACGCCTCGGAGATCGTAGATCACCAGAGCAGTCCGGCCTGCTCCGCCGCCTGCCGGAGCTTGTCGTAGCTGGCGTCGTCGGCCGTCAGGTATTTCTTCGCCGAGAGCGCGTCGAGGATTTGCTTCTGCTGCGGATCGGCGTCGTTCAGCGCGAGGAAGGCGTCCGCGACCGCGCCGGAGAGCTTCGTGTCGAGCCCCTTCCGCGCTACCCACACGTAGTCGAAGAAGGGGGGCGTGGTCCAGAACACGCGCACCGTCGCCGGATCCACCTTGCCGGTGCTGGTCAGCCGCTGGAAGACCGCTTCGTCGAGCGCGCCCGCGTCGATCTTCCCGTTCGCGACCGCCAGCAGCGTCGCGTCGTGTCCGCCCGTGTAGATCGCCTTGGCGATGACCTGCGGATCGACCGCGGCTTGCCGCATGAAGTACTCGGGCATCAGGTGCCCGGAGGTGGAGTTGACGTCGCCGAAGGCGAACGAGCGGCCCTTGAGGTCGGCGAGCGACTGGATCGGAGATTTCGGTTGGGTGACGAACTTGCTGTGGAACTCGCGGTCGCGATCGCGCTGGACGAGCGGCTTGACGCCCGCGCGCCTCGAGGATTGCACGTAAGTGAAGCCACCCAGGTGCGCGACGTCGACCTGGTCGTTCACCAGCGCCTCGACCACCGCGGCGTAGTTGGTCGGGATGGTCATCTCCACCTTGGCGCCCGTCCGTTTTCCCAGGTAGTCGACCAAGGGCTGCATCTCCCGGGTCGCCTTGGACGGGTCGGTGGTGGGAATCATGCTGACGCGGAGCGTCGTCGTCCCCGTTTGCGGTTTGCAGGCGGCTACGCAGAGGAGCAGCAGGGCGGAGAGCCGGGTCATCATGGGGCGCACACCATAGCCGATGCCGCCCCGGACCGCCCGGTGCGCCTCACCGCCGCAGGATGAGCGCCTCGAGAAGCGCCTTCTGCACGTGCATGCGGTTCTCCGCCTCGTCCAGCACCGCGGACTGCGGGCCGTCGATCACGCCCGCGCTGATCTCCTCGCCCCGGTGCGCCGGCAGGCAGTGCAGGACGATGGCGGACGGCTTCGCCCGCGAGAGCAGCGCCTCGTCCACGCAGTAGCCGGCGAACGCCTTCCGGCGCGCGGCGGCCTCCTTCTCCTGGCCCATGCTGATCCAGACGTCGGTGGTCACCGCGTCGGCGCCCCGCACGGCCTCGCGCGGGTCGGCGATCAGCTCGAACCCGGAGCCGCGCGCAGGCCGGAATCCTTCCGGGGCGCTGATGCGCAGCGTGAACCCGAAGAGCGGCGCCGCCTCGATCCAGGAGAGCGCCATGTTCGACGCGCCGTCGCCGACCCATGCCACCACCTTGCCGGCCAGCGGCCCGAGCCGCTCCTCCGCCGTGAAGAGGTCGGCGAGGAGCTGCACGGGGTGGCCGCCGTCGGAGAGCCCGTTGATGACCGGCACGCTCGCGGCGCGAGCCAGCTCGCGGAGGCGGTCGTCGCCGAAAGTGCGGTACATGATCGCGTCCACGTACCGCGAGGCGACCGCGCCGGTGTCGGCCAGGGACTCCCCGCGCGAGATCTGGCTGTCCTGCATGGGCAGCGTGATGGCGCTCCCGCCCAGTTGGCCCATCGCCGCCTCGAAGCTCAGGCGCGTGCGCGTGGAGTGCTTCTCGAACAGCAGCAGCAGGGTGCGCCCCGCGAGGGTGCTCACCACCTGTCCGCGGCGGCGCGCCTCCTTCAGCTCGCGCGCGCGCCGGAACAGCGCGGCGTGCTCCGCGGGGGTGAAGTCCGAGAGCCTCAGGAAGTCGCGCTTCACAGGTCCGCCTCCCGCAGCTCCCCGAACAGGTCGTGCAGCCTGGGCACGGCGCGGGCGGCTTCGGCGGCCCGCGCGGCGTGGCGCCCCAGCGCGTCGATCTGCTCCTGGACCTGCGCAGGTCCGGTGCCGCCCGCGTTGCGCTTGCGCGCCACCGACGCGCGGGGGTCCGCCGCGCGCAGCACCTCGTCGTCGAATCGCGGATCGATCTGCCGCGCCAGCTGCACGGTCGCGCGCGCCAGCGGCAGCCCCTGCTCCTGGCAGGTCCGCACCAGCTTGCCCACCAGCTGGTAGGCGGTGCGGAACGGGACGCCCTTGAGCGCCAGCGCCTCGGCGAGATCGGTCGCCTGCGTGTAGTCGGACTCCACCGCGCGCAGGGTGCGCTCCGGGTCGAACTTCACGTGCTCGAGCCCGACCCGGAGCAGCGAGAACACTGCTTGGAGGAGAGGACCCGTCTCCAGGACCGG
>DASWGQ010000347.1:0-4466 GCA_036393595.1 Myxococcales bacterium
CGCGGTGCAGGCGCAGGCGCCGGAGCAGCAGCAGCCACAGGAGCCGTCCGCCCCGCCCACGCCGCCCGAAGGGCGCGCCGCGTCCGCTCCGGGCCAGGACTTCGACCTGCTCGCGCCGGAGAAGCCGCCCGACGAGGCGACGAGGGAGCGGGAGCTGCAGCTGATGCGGCAGCTCGGCCGCCGGCGCACGATGCTGCAGCTCCACCAACTGGGCGGATACGCCACCCTGGCGACGGTGACGGCGGCGGTCGTGCTGGGTCAGATCAACTACCTCGACAAGTACGGGGGCGGCGGGGACACGGGCCGCTGGATCACCCCCCACGCGATCGCCGCGTTCACCGCGGCAGGAGTGTTCACCGCGACCGGCCTCCTCGCCATCCTTGCCCCGAGCCCCCTGGAGAAGCCGCTGCGCGTCGACACGGCCACGCTCCACAAGATCGCCATGGCGGTGGCGGCCGCGGGCATGGCCGCGCAGGTGGTGCTGGGGCCGATCACGGCGAGCAAGGAGGGTCAGCTCTCCCAGCGCGACTTCGCCCTCGCGCACCAGATCATCGGCTACACCACGCTCGTCGCCACCTACGCGGGTTTCCTGGTGCTCACCTTCTGAGGCGTCCATGCCCGACGACTTGACCCGCCGCCAGCTGGTCCGCCGCGCCGCCCTGGCCGCCTGCGTTCCAGCCCTCGCTCGCGGGCTGGGCGGATGCGCGCGCCGCATCTCTCCGAACCGCGACGTGCAGGGCGGCACGCTGGTGGACGGCAGGGTCGTCATCCCGGCGGCGCAGGTGCCCGAGCTGGATCGAGCCGGCGGCGCGATCGTGCTGCACACTCCGTGCGCTCCGCAGCCAGTCTTGATCGCGAACACCGGGACCGGCTTCGCGGCCGTGCAGGCGATCTGCCCCCACGCCGGCTGTGAGCTGGCCTGGGTGGGCGAGGATCTCCAGGCGGAATGCCCTTGCCACGGCTCGCGCTTCGCCGGCGACGGCACGGTGCTGAATCCGCCTGCGCGGACCAGTCTGCAGGCGTATCCCGCCAGCCGGGACCCGGCGACCGGGGACGTCCGACTCCACCTGTTCGCCGGGGACGGTGTCTTCCCGCCTGTCCAGGATGGCAAGGTGGTCTTCCCCCTGGCGAGCTACAGCGCGCTGCTACAGACCGGCGGCGCGGTCCTGGGCCAGCCGGAAGGCATGCCGGGGCCCCTCCTCGTCACGCGGCCGGACGCGAGCGCGAATCCAGTCGCTCTCTCCGCCGTCTGCACCCACCAGCAGTGCACGGTCCAGCCCGCGCCAGCCGGGGCGCCAGGCGCCTTCACGCTGTACTGCCCTTGCCACGGCTCGGCGTTCGACCTTGCCGGAGCGGTCACGCACGACCCGGCCACGGTCCCGCTCCCGGCTTTTCCGGTCGAGGTGGATGCCTCCGGCATCGTGACCGTCACCGTCGGCGCGATTTGCTCCTGAGGGGGCTTTCGGGCGAGAACCGGAGCATGCCCGAGGCACCGCCGCCGAACCCCGACTCCGCTCGCGCCTGCCTCGCCCGGCTCTACGAGATGGACGCCGCCCTGGAGCGCATGGAGGTCGAGCTGCCCGACGACGTCCGGCCCGTGGGCGCGGAAGCGCGGCGGCGCGTGCACGCCTGGCTCACCAGGCTGGGGGCCGGCGACGCGGACCTGCACGGGCTCACCGAAGCGATGCGCGACATCTCCCACATCATGGACGCGCTCACCGCGCGCCTGTTGCTCGTGCCATGGGACGGCCACCCGCCCGGCGGACGGCTGAAGAGCTGACGCGAGCCGCTCCGGCGGAGGATGCGACCCGCGCCCACCACCGGACCGACACGGTGCCGGCGCGGTGCCGCTTCGACGAGGTCGAGTGCACCGTCTCCCACCTGCTCCGCTTCCCCCATCCCGCGCTGCGGGGCCGGAGGTTCGGGGAGGCGCTGCTCCAGGGGCTCGCCGCGCGGGGGATTCTCCCCGATCCGGACGGCGTGCTGGAGATCGGCGGCGGCGCGGGCCACCTCGCCGAGGCGGCCTGGCGCGGCGATGCCGGGCCGTTCACCGGGTGCCGGTGGACCTCGCTCGATCTCTCGCCTTCCCTGCTCGGCGCGCAGCGCCGGCGGCTGCTCGCGGTGGGAGCCGGGCCCGCTGCGGTCCCGCGCGGGCCGCACTCGCGCTGGTCCGGCGTGCGGGCCGACGCGGTGGCGCTCCCGCTGCGCTCCGGATCGTTCCGCGGGCTCGTCCTGGGGAACGAGATGCTCGCCGATCTGCCCGTCCGGGACGGCGCCAACGCCGGCGCCGTGCAGCTCGTCCGCGAAGTGGCGCGCGTGCTGGCCCCCGGAGGGGCGGCGGCGTTCACCGAGTTCGGCGGCGACTTCTCCCCCGGCCCCGTGGAGCTGACCGCCGGCTCCAGGGCCGGCGAGCACACGGAATGGTCCATCGATTTCCGCCAGCTCCGCGCCGCGGCCTCCGAGTGCGGGCTGGGGGCCGAAGAGCTGCCGCTGCACGAGCTGATCGGCGCCGACCTGTCGGTGCGCTGCGCCAGCTACACCGACCTGTGGCGCCTGCGCCGGTTCGTCTCTTGCGAGGTCTTCGCCGCACCCGCCGAGGAGGTGCGCAGGCGTCATCCCCTGCTCTCGCGGCTGCTCGCGCTGGAGCTGCCGCCGCTCGGCTCGCCACGCTGGCCGGACGCCACCGCGCCGGCCGGGTTCGCACAGCTCTTCCGCGCGCTGCTCCTGCGACAACGCAGGTGAAGGTAGGGAAACCGGGCGTGGCCGGGCCGGGACTTTTCTGGCTCCTCCAGGAGGCGTCCCCTACGGTGGAGGCGCCCTCGCACGCCCGGAGCCCTCATGCTGGATCGGAACCGTCGCCTGCTCTGCGCCGCCTGCGCCGCGCTGCTCTCCTCCGCCGCCCTGGCGCAGGAGGAGCCGCCGCCTCCTCCACCTCCGGGCATCGAGACCGCGGGCGCTGCCGGCCAGAACCAGCCCGACGCGCATTCGGGCAGCCAGAACTTCGCCGACCCCTCGCAGCTCTTCAGCGGGACGCCCGGCGCGTTCATCGGAGTGGGCTTCGGCAAGATCGACAAGGACACGTACGTGAGCACGGTGATCAACACCGAGCTCGCGCTGGGTCCGTGGGCCGTCGGCCTGGGCGTGCCGCTGAACCTGCTCGCGATCAACGACGATTCGACCGGCACGCGCGATTCGAAGACCTACGAGCACGTCCTGCGGCGCGGCGACTGGAACCAGCCCCAGGATTATCTCAAATTCGTGCGCTTCGTCCGCTACGGGCACAAGCGCGATCCGGTGTACGTCCTCGCGGGCCAGCTGTGGGGCTCGACGCTCGGGCACGGCACGCTGGTCAACCGGTACTCGAACTCGTTGAACCTCGACCAGCGCAAGTTCGGCATCGCCTTCGATTTCAACAGCGAGTACTTCGGCGTCGAGACCCTGGTCGACAACGTCACCGGGGTGGGCGTCCTCGGCGGCCGCGCCTACGTGCGCCCCTTCGCAGGGATCGAGGGACTGGGCGGCCTCGCCTTCGGCGTCACCATGGTGGTGGATCCGACCGCTCCGCTCCTTCCCTTCGCGGCGGCTCCCGCGATCACGGCCGACTCGAACGGCAACCCGATCGTCCCGCAGCGGGCCTTCGCCGCCGGCGGAGTCGACGTGGAGTACGAGCTGGTCCACAACTGGCTCCTCGACCTCATCCCGTACGTCGACGGGAACCGCCTGCTCGGGGCCGGCAACGGTCTGCACGTGGGCGCGCTGCTCAACGTGCGCCTCCCGGTGCCGGTCATCGACGTGAGCCTGCAGACGCGGCTCGAGTACCGGCACATGCAGCCAGGTTACATCCCCGAGTACTTCGACCAGACCTACGACCTGGGGCGCCTGCAGTACGCCGTGACGGTGCCCGGCTTCGGATTCGCCTCGAAGCAGGAGGCGGCGTTCGACGCCAAGGCGGCCGGCGGAAAGCCGGTGAAGGGGTATTACGGCGAGCTCGCGTTCAACTTCGCCGGCCTGGTGCAGATCGGCGGGCTCCTGCAAGACTACGAGCAGGACAACGGCGCCTCGCTGGGCCTCTTCGCCACCGTGCCGAAGTTCGAGGCGGTCAAGCTGTCCGCCTACTACCTGCGCAAGAACTTCGGCGACCTCGGCAACGCGTTCGAGCTCGACGAGCGCTCGCTGCTCGCCGCCTCCGCCGCGGTGCGGGTCACCGGACCGGTCTACCTGGTCATGGATTTCCGCCGGCAGTGGCAGTTCGACCCGGCGAGCCAGAAGATCGTCGCGATCGACACGTATCGCTCCGGAATCGCAGTGAATGTGACCTTTTGATCCAGGGTGTGACCCTCTTCGATCCGGCGCCTCCGGCGCCTCTACAAGGGGGGAGCTCGCTCCCCCCTCGACCCCCCAACAGATCACGGCCAGCTAGATCGAGCGCCCCCTCGCCGGGCTGCCCCACCTCGGGGTGACAAGGA
>DASWGQ010000348.1:0-2126 GCA_036393595.1 Myxococcales bacterium
AGGAAGAAGAAGCGCGTCGCGTCGGCGCCCGCTTCCTCGAGCACCTCGCGCAGCGTGACGAAGTTCGCCGCGCGCTTGCTCATCTTGAACGGCTTGCCCTCCTTGAGCAGGTTGACCAGCTGCAGGATGAGCACCTCCAGCTCGCCGCCCATGGCGCCGACGGCCGCCTTCATGCGCCGGACGTAGCCGCCGTGGTCCGCGCCCCAGACGTCGATGAGCCGCTGGAACCCGCGCTCCAGCTTGTCCAGGTGGTACGCGAGGTCGGCCGCGAAGTAGGTCGGCTCCCCGGTGGTCTTGTAGATGGGCCGATCGCGATCGTCGCCGAAGCGGGTGGTCTTCATCACCAGGAGCGGCTTGGGCGTGACCTCCTCGTCGGCCTCGGACTCGGTGCCCTGCGGCGGCGGCAGGACCTCCTCCGCGAGCACGCCCTTGCTCCGCAGCACCTCGACGGCGTGCGCGATGGCGCCCTTGTCGTGCAGCGTCTTCTCGCTGAAGAAGCTGTCGAACCGGACCCCGAACAGCACCAGGTCCGGCTTGATCAGGTGGTCGAGGATCCAGCCGGTGGAGAACCGCCGGAGGGGCTCTCGCAGCTCGGCGAACGGCTTGCGCAGGTCGGGCCGCGTGGCGAGCCAGGCGCGCGCAACGTCCTTGACGTACTCGCCCTGGTAGTCGTCCGGGTCGAGCGGCTCCGCCGGCACGGTCCCGTCCAGCTCGGTTGCCCGGGCGTAGACCGCGTGCGCCAGCCGGAAGACCTGCCCCCCGGCGTCGTTGACGTAGAACTCGCGGACCACGTCGTATCCCGCCCAATCGAGCAGGTTCGCCACGGTGTCGCCGATGACGGCGCCGCGACCGTGTCCCACGTGCATGGGGCCGGTGGGGTTCGCGCTGACGAACTCCACCATGGTCTTGCGCCGCGCGCCCGCCCCGCTGCGGCCGAACCGTTCGCCCGCCTCCCACACCGCGCCCAGCGCCCGGTGCCACACGGCCGGCGAGATCTTGAGGTTCAGGAAACCGGGACCGGCGATCTCGACCTTCTCGAGGATGCGGTCGGGGTCCTCGATGCGCTCCACGATGGCCTGCGCGAGCGCCCGCGGATTGGGCTTCGCGGCGCCCGTGGCCTGGGCATGCTGCTTCTGCAGGACCATGGCCGCGTTCGAGGCGAAGTCGCCGTGCGCCGGGTTCTTGGGCGCGTCGAGCTGCACCGGCGGCCGATCTCCGGCGGGCAGGAGCCCGTCGCGCGCGCAGCGGTCGAGCGCGCGCTCCAGGACGCGCGCCAGCTCCTCCTTCACCATGAGGCCACCGGCGCGCCGCGGCGGTATTCGGCGTCGAAGAGCGGGCGCAGCCGGTCCCAGGTCCCGTTCAGGTGCTCGATCATGACCTTGGTGTCCGCCAGCACCGGCATGAAGTTCGTGTCGCCGCCCCAGCGAGGGACCACGTGCCAGTGCAGGTGGTCGGCGATCCCGGCGCCCGCGACGCGGCCGAGGTTCATGCCCAGATTCGCGCCTTGGGGAGCGTACGCGCGGCCGACGAGCCGCAGGGCGACCCGCAGCATCTCGCACAGCTCCTGGTAGTCGTCGCTGGAGAGCGCGTGCACGTCGCTCGCGTGCGCCCGCGGGATCACCATCAGGTGGCCGTTGTTGTACGGGTACTTGTTGAGCATCGCGAAGGTGCGCCCGGTGCGGCCCAGCACGAGGTTTCTGCGGTCGTCACGGGCGAGCGGCAGCTCGCAGAAGATGCAGCCCGAAGGCGTCTCGCCCTTCGAGACGAGCTCCATCCGCCACGGCGCCCACAGCTGATCCACCGGCTACTCCAGGAGCTGCGGGGCAAGGAACTGCAGCCCGCCGCCCCGGGCCGCGCCGCGCACGCCGTCGCTCACTCCCGCGGCGGCGCCCCCGAACGCGCCGCGCATCAGGTCGCGCAGCGAGACGACCATGTCGCGCGGGGGCATCTGCAGGCGGGGTTCGCCGCTCTGGCCGGCGAGCTGCCAGGCCTTGGCGACCGCGTCCTGGAAGCCGCCCAGCTCGTCCACCAGCCGCAGCTCCTTCGCGCGGCGGCCGGTGTAGATGCGCCCCTCGGCGAGCTTGCGCACCTCTTCTTCCTTGAGCCCGCGCCCTTCGGCGACGTCG
>DASWGQ010000349.1:0-6064 GCA_036393595.1 Myxococcales bacterium
GTCGTAGTCCAGCATGGCGACGTTCTCGACGATCTTGGACTTCTTGCGCAGGCGCTCGAGCCAGCTCTGGTACAGCTCGCCCTGGCGCTGGCCCTCGAGCCGCTCGCGCAAGGACGCCTTCTCGTCGTCGAGCTTGGAGACGTCCACGCGCTCGCGCGTCTTGAGGCGGAAGACGTACCAGGTGTCCCCGTCCTGCACCGGAGCGTCGGGCACCGAGCCGGGCGAGGTCAGCGCGAACACCGCCGAGGACAGCTTGGGCACAAGCCCGATCCCGGGAACGTACCCGCCCACCGGGTGGAAGGGCTCGGTCTCCTGCGCCTGCGGAGTGGTGAAGCTGGTGAAGTCGAACTGACCGGGCTCGGTCTTCTTGGCCGGGTAGAGGTCCTTCACCTCCTTGCCTGCCTTGACCGCGGCCAGCGCCTCCTGCGCCTTCTGCCGGGCCAGTTCGGAGCCCTTCTGCGCGCGCAGCTGCTCCTGGGCGATCTGCTTGCGCACCTCCTCGAGCGGCTGCACGCGCTCGGGCTTCTTCTCCTCCGCCTTGAGGACGTGGAACCCCGTGCGGTCCTTGAACACCGAGGAGAGCTGCCCCGGCTCCAGCTTGGAGGCCTCGTCCTCCAGGGTCTTGCCGTACGGAGATGCGCCGCGCGAGACGAACCCCAGGTCGCCGCCGCTCTCCTTGGTGGCGTCCTCGCTCTTCTCCTTCGCCACGGCGGCGAAGTCCTTCCCCCCCTTGACCTCGGCGAGCGCGGCCTCGATGCGCGCCCGGGCCTCCTTCTCCTGCTCGGCCGTGGAGCCGGGCGGCACCCGGACCGTGATCACCCGCACCTTGACCGAGGGCGGCTGCGTCCAGCGGGTCTTCGCATCCTTCTCGTACGCGGCCTCGATCTCCTTCGCGTGCGCCTTGGCGTACTCCTCGGCCTCCGCTTCGGTCGCCTGCGCCTTGTCGCGGAACATGAAGCCGGTGAACCTCACGTAGGCGACCGACGCGCTCTCGTGCTGCGCCACGTAGTAGGCGCGGACCTCGTCGTCGGAGACCTGCGCGCCGTTGAGCACGGACTGGAGCACCTTCGCCCGCAGCATGTCGCGCCGCCAGGCGTCCTCGAAGCGGGGGACGCTCATCCCGTAGCCGTTCTCGACCAGGCGCTTGTAGTACTCGAAGTCGAAGCTGCCGTTCTGCTGGAACTGGGGCGACTTCGCGATCGCCTCGGACAGCTCCTGATCGGTCACCACGATGCCCAGGTCCTTCGCCTGCTGCGCGATCAGCTCCTGGTCGACGAGCGACTTGAGCGTCAGGCGCCGGAGGTCGTCCTGCTTGGCGTTCTCCGCGGTGTACTTGCCGCCGCGCTGCTGCGAGATCTGCCGGAAGCGCGAGGCGTACGCCTGCGCGAAGTCGCCGGCCGTGACCACGTCGCCGTTCACCTCCGCCGCCCACGTCTCGGGCGTCCGCGTGCGGAACCCCGACGACCCGCGGCCGAACGAGAAGATGAACGTCACGATGATCGCGCCGAAGATGAGGACGATGAGCGACGACCGCGCGTTGGACCGTAGGACGTCGAGCATGTGAGGGAAGCTCCTGCAAGCGCCGGAATTGCGCGCGAAAGTGCTGTACGGACGGCCGCTTGAAAGCTTGACAGGGTAGGAGAACCAAGTCTGTGATGCAAGCAGGAAAACCGGGAATGAGCGCCATCTGGCGCTCCTTTCACGGGTAGCCGTGCGCTCCCTCCTCCGACGCTACCGCGAGCCCATCTTCGTCGCCTTCCTCCTGGCGGTGCCGTTCACGATCTTCGCGGCCAAGGCCCGCAAGCCCATGGGCCACAATTACTTCGACCGCGCCGTCCTGGCGCTCACCGCGCCGGTGGAGAAGGCCATCGTGATCGCGGTGAGCGGTCTGCAGGACGGCTGGCACGGCTACGTCGCGCTGCGCGGCGTCCGCGAGGAGAACCTGCGCCTGCGCCGCGAGGTGCTGGCCGGGCACAACGAAGCGAGCTCCGTGGCGGAAGTGAAGGCGGAGAACGACCGGCTCAAGCGGCTGCTCGAGTACGCCGACCGGAACAGCCCCACCCGCTACCTGGTCGCCGAGGTGATCGCGGTGGGCGCCTCTCCCCACAGCCACGTGCTGCGCATCGCCCGCGGCACCGCCGACGGCGTGAACCAGGGCGCCGCCGTCGTCGCGCCCGAAGGCGTGGTGGGGCAGATCGCCGTCGCCACCTCGCACTACGCCGACGTGCAGCTGATCATGAGCCCCATCTCGGCCATCCCGGCCATCTCGCAGCGGACGCGCGGCCGAAGCACCGTCAAGGGGGTGGGCGACGTCACCCGCTGCAAGCTGGAGTACGCGCTGCGCACCGACGACCTGCAGGACGGGGACCTGCTGCTCACCGCCGGCGGCCCCGGGTTCTTCCCCAAGGGCCTGCCCATCGGCCGGGCGGTGAACGTGGCCAAGCGTCCGACCGGGATGTTCACCGCGGCGGACGTGATCCCGGCGGTGAGCTTCTCGCGACTCGACGAGGTCCTGGTGGTGCTCGGCCACCTCCCCCAGCCCTCGAGCGTCGTCGACGCCTCGACCCTCGGGGCCTCCCAGTGACGCTGCGCAACGCGCTGGTGCTCGGGGTGTGCCTGGCTGCCTCCATCCTCGAGTCGACGCTCCCGTTCCTCCTCCACCTCAAGGCGGCGCGCGCCGACCTGTTGCTCTCGGTGGTGCTGTACCTCGCGCTCAACGACGAGGTGGTGCAGGGGGCGGCGCTCTCGCTCGCCGCCGGCTATCTCGCCGATCTCACCTCGGCCACGCCTCCTTGCCTCTACACGGTGCTCGCGGTGCTCACCTTCGTGGTGGTGCGGCTGGCGGGGAGCGCGATCAAGACGGGCGGCGGCCTCCAGTCGGCCGCGGTGGCGTTCGCCGCCAGCCTCATCCACTCCTCCCTGGCGGCCGTCCTGTTCTACTTCATCGCTCCCGGCAGCGAAGGCCTGGTGCTGCAGTTCGTGCCGCTCTTCTGGAGCGCGCTCGGCACCGCCATCGCCGCTCCGGCGGTCTTCGCGGTGCTGCGCCGGCTCGACGCCGCCCTGGTGCCGGCCGAAGCCCCCACCCTGGTGCGCTGATGCCGTCCATGCTCGGGCTGGTCCGCCGCGACGCCGACGAGATCCGCGAGCTCCGTCCGCGCACGGCGCTGGGCGCGCTGGTGGTCGTCTGCGCGCTGCTGGTCCTGACGGTGCGCCTGTACCAGCTGCAGATCCTCCGCGGCGACGAGTACAGCGCCCAGTCGGTGAGCAACTTCCGCAAGTCCCTCTTCGTCCCGGCCGACCGGGGCATGGTCAAGGACCGGCAGGGACGCACCCTGGTCGACAACCGCCCCTCGTTCGACGTCTTCCTCACCCCCGCGTTCTGCAAGGGCAAGGAGCGCGACGAGGTGATGACCAAGCTCGCCACCTACCTGGCGATGACGCCCGAGGACGTCGAGCGCATGAAGCAGGACTACCAGCGCTCGTGGACCTCGAAGGACAAGCTGGAGAAGTTCAGGCCCTACCTGGTCGAGCTGGACATCCCCCGCGACCACGTCGACGTGCTCGAGGCGCACCGCAGCGAGCTCTCCTGCGTCGACCTCATCCCCACCCCGCACCGCAACTACCGCGTCGGGTCCAGCCTCGGCCACGTCATCGGCTACATGAGCGAGGTGACGCCCGAAGAGCTGGACGACAAGCCGGACGAGTTCCGGCGCGGCCAGACCATCGGGCGCCGCGGGCTGGAGCGCCGCTGGGAGCGCGAGCTGCGGGGCCAGGACGGGCGCGAGAACATCGCGGTGAACGCCCGGGGCCAGCACCTGGGCAAGGAGATGGACGAGCTCTTGATCCCCGAGAGCGAGCGCCTCATCGCGGCCGTCCCCGGGAACAACCTGGTGCTCTCGCTGGACGAGCGGCTGCAGGAGGCCGCCGACGCCGCCTTCCTGGGCCGCGCGGGCGCGGTGGTGGTCATGGAGGCGAAGACGGGCTTCATCCTCGCCATGGTCTCGCGGCCCTCGTTCGACCCGAACAAGATGTCCGGCCGCATCACCCGCGCCGAGTTGCAGAAGCTGAACGAGGACACGCTCAAGCCGATGCTGAACCGGGTGATGAACGAGAACTACCACCCGGGCTCGACCTTCAAGGTGGTCACCGCGCTCGCGGGCCTGGAGGAGGGCGAGATCACCCCCACCTCGACGCTCTACTGCAACGGTGGCTACACGATGGGCAACCACCGCTGGCGCTGCGACAAGCCCAGCGGCCACGGCTCGCTCAACGTGCGCTCCGCGCTGCAGGTCTCGTGCGACTCGTTCGCCTACGCGCTCGGCGACCGGATCGGCCTGGACGCCATCAGCGGCATGGCGCACCGGCTCGGGTACGGCCAGCCCACCGGGCTGGACCTGGGACGCGAGATCCCCGGCATCATCCCCGACTCGAAAAGCATCCACCCCTCGACCGGCTCGGAGCGTTCGCACGCGATCAACGCCTCGATCGGGCAGGGGGAGGTGAACGTGACTCCGCTGCAGCAGGCGGTCGCCTACGCGGCCATCGCGAACGGAGGCACGGTGTGGACGCCGCAGATCGTGCGGCGAATCGAGACCCCCGAGGGCGAGGTGGTCCGCGAGTTCGAGCCCCAGCCGGACGTCAACAACGGCCGCGGCGGGAAGCTGGAGGTCAAGCCGCAGAACCTGGCCGCGATTCGCGAGGGCCTCTTCGCCGTGGTCAACGAGCCGGGCGGGACCGCCTACAGGTCACGCCTCGCCGACGTGAAGTTCGCGGGCAAGACGGGCACCGCGCAGGTGATGAAGCTCGGCCAGAAGCAGAAGCTCGACCCGGGCACGCAGGCATACCTCTCGCGCGACCACGCCTGGTTCGCCGCCTTCGCCCCCGCCGAGGACCCGGAGGTGGTGGTGGTGGTGCTGAACGAGCACGGCGGATGGGGAGCAGACGCGGCCGCCCCGGCGGCGGCCAAGGTGGTGAAGGCCTATTTCGATCTGAAGAAGCGGGACGCGGTAGCCATGAAGGCGGTGCAGTAGATGTCGCTGGCGGTGGAGAAGAAGCTCGACCACCTGCACTGGCCGCTGATCCTGTGCACCATCGTCATCTGCTCCCTGGGCGTGTGGAACCTGGCGAGCGCGACGAAGAACGCGCTCAACCCGATGTGGCTCGCGCAGTCGAAGTGGATGCTGCTGGGCGTGGTCGCGGTGGGAGGGTTCCTGTTCCTCGACTACCGCTTCCTCTCCACCGCCGCCTGGCCGCTGTACTTCGCGGCGCTGGCGCTCCTGGCGGGCGTGGCGTTCCGGGGCAAGAAGGTGCTGGGCGCCCGGCGCTGGCTGCAGCTCGGGCCCATGCAGCTGCAGCCCAGCGAGTTCGTCAAGCTGGCGCTGATCGTGCTGATGGCGCGCTACTTCTCGCGGGACGACGTGTCCGCGCGCAAGGGCCAGTACGGGCTCGTCGACCTGTGGCGGCCGTTCCTCTTCGCGCTCATCCCGGTGGCGCTGGTGATGAAGCAGCCGGACCTCGGCACCGCGCTGGTCACCTTCTCCATCGCCATGACGATGATCGTCTTCGCCAAGGTGCGCTGGCAGAGCCTGACCGCGCTGTTCGCCGGCGGCATCGCCGGCGCGGTGTTCTCCTGGGAGCGCCTCCTCAAGCCGTACCAGAAGAGCCGCATCGTCACCTTCCTCGACCCGCAGGCGTACGCGAAGGGCGCCGGCTACCACGCCATCCAGTCCGTCATCGCGGTCGGCAGCGGCCAGTGGAGCGGGAGGGGGTGGGGAGAAGGGACGCAGAACCAGCTGAGCTTCCTCCCCGAGCAGCACACCGACTTCATCTTCTCGGTCTGGGCCGAGGAGCACGGCTTCCTGGGCGGCGTGCTGCTCTTGTCGCTCTACGGGTTCCTGGTGCTCACCGCGCTGGACGTCGCGGCCAACGCGCGCGACAAGTTCGGCAGCTTCCTCGCCATCGGCATCGCCGCGCTCTTCTTCTGGCACGCCTTCATCAACATCGGCATGGTGAGCGGCATCCTGCCGGTGGTCGGCGTGCCGCTCCCGCTCTTCAGCTACGGCGG
>DASWGQ010000350.1:0-3167 GCA_036393595.1 Myxococcales bacterium
AGCGCTTGCGGAGCTCCTTGACCATGACGATCGCGTCCTCGCCTTCGTCGACGTAGTAGTTCGGCCGGACGCCGACGGCGCGGTAGTCGAACGCGCGGTACAGCTCGAGCGCGGCGGTGTTCGAGCGGCGCACTTCGAGCGTCATCAGGGTCGCGCCGGCCTGGACGGCGCGCTTCTCGGTCTCTCCCATGAGGACGCGCGCGATGCCGCGGCGGCGGTGCTCGGGCGAGACCGCCACGTTGAGGATGTGCACCTCGTCGTGGACCAGCCAGTAGATGAGGAAGCCCACGATGCTCTCGGTGGCGCGGCCGCCGGCCGCCGAGGTCAGCGGTTCGACGCAGACCAGGATGGTGCTCCAGTCGTGCTCCAGCTCGCGGCGGAAGAGCTCGGTCGACCACGGATGGCGGAACGCGGCCCGCTCGATGACCATGACCTCGTCGAGGTCGTCGGGCCGCATGCGCCGCAGCTCGAACTTGGGGCGCAGCCGGACCGCCATCAGCGCCTCCCCGCCGCGACCGAGCGTGTCCCGTCGTCGAGCGGATCGACGATGCGCACGCTCGCCTTGCGCCGCAGCTCGCCGAGCAGCTCCGTGAGCAGGCGCTCGTACTTCTCCTTGGAGAGCCTCTGCCGCAGGGCCTCGCGATCGCCCTGAGCGCCCTGCGCCTTCCACGCCTCCTCCAGCTCGCTCTCGCGCAGCTGCGCGGCGAGCTTGAGACGGTTGTCGAGGTAGCGCGCGACGCGCAGCTCGCGGGCGAGAATCGCGCCGATCTCTTCGTCGGTCAGCTCCACCTGGCGCGTGAACGACTCCCAGGCCGCGGCGGTGGGGAACCGCGCGCGCAGCCGCGCCAGCGCGGAATCGACCTCGGCGTGGTCGAGGTCGAACAGCTTGAGCCGTTCCACCTCGGAGAGGACCACGCGCTCCTGGACGAGCCGCCGCAGCGAGGCGGCCAGGAGGGCCCGGTCCAGCTGCGCGGAGGCCATCTGCGGCCCCTGCTGCTCGACCATGTGGATCCGGGTCTCCGCCGCCAGCTCGGAGAGCGTCACCGAGTGCGCGTCGACGACGGCGACGACCTCGTCGATCAGCTGGCGCTCCTGCGCAACTGCGCCGAGGGCGACCAGCGCGAGAAGCGGCAAGGCGCGCATGTTCCGATCGTAACGACCCGCTCACCGTCCGGTCAATTCGAGGGTGCGTTCGTTGACCACCCGGAGGGCTGTGGTTACGGTACGCCCTCCCGTGAAAGACCCCTACGCCACGCTCGGTGTCGCCCGGAACGCCAGCGCCGGGGAGATCAAGAAGGCGTACCGGAAGCTGGCCAAGAAGCTGCACCCGGACGTCAACCCGGGAGACAAGAAGGCCGAGGAGCGGTTCAAGGACGTCTCGGCCGCCTTCGAGGTGCTGGGCGATCCGAAGAAGCGCGCCCTGTACGACGAGTTCGGCGAGGTGGCCCTGCGCCCCGGCTTCGACGAGGAGAAAGCGCAGAAGTTCCGCGAGTACCAGCGCGCCGCGGCGGGGGGCGGGCGCGGGGGCGGTGGATTCGGCTTCGGCGGGTTCGAGGGATTCCCGGGCGGCGGCATGGACCCCGCGGACCTGGGCGACCTGGGGTCCATGTTCGGCGATCTCTTCACGCAACGCCGGCAGGGCGCTGCGCGCCGCCGCGCCAGCGAGCCGCAGGTCGGCGACGACGTCGAGGCCGCCATCGAGGTGGACCTGCGCGACGCCGTCCTCGGCGCCGAGCGCGAGATCACCCTCCAGCGCCCGGCGCGCTGCCCCGAGTGCAAGGGGAGCGGCGCGAAGCCGGGCAGCAAGCCGCACCGCTGCCCGCAGTGCAACGGCAGCGGCGAGGTGAAGGTCGCCGGCGGGCTCATGCGCGCCCCCTGTCCTCGCTGCCAGGGCTCGGGGGAGATCAAGGACCCCTGCCCGCGCTGCCAGGGCGAAGGGACGGTGCTCGAGGCCGCACGGCTGCGCGTGAAGATCCCCCCGGGCGTGGAGACGGGCTCGCGGGTGCGCCTCGCCGGCCAGGGCTCGCCCGGGGAGCGCGGCGGCGAGCGCGGCGACCTGTACCTGCGCATCACGGTGCGCCCGCACCCGACCGTGCGGGTCGACGGGCGGGACCTCTCGCTCGATCTGCCCATCACCGCCGCCGAAGCGTTGCAGGGCGCCGAGGTGACCGCGCCCACCTTCGAGGGGCCGGTGAAGCTGAAGATCCCGCCCGGCTCGCAGAGCGGGCGAAGGCTGCGGCTGCGCGGCCGCGGGTTGCCGGCGCTCCGCGCCGGGGCGACGGGAGCGCCGCGCGGCGACCTCTACGTCGTGCTGCAGATCGTCCTTCCACCCGACTCGGCCGCGGCGCGCGCCGCCGCCGAGGAGCTCCAGAAGCTGTATCCGCCCGACGTGCGCCAGGACGTGAGGCTCTAGATGGGATTGTTCGACCTGTTGGGGATCGGCGGCAGCAAGGACGAGCGTGAGGCGCGCTCGGTCAGGAAGCTGCAGAAGAAGGCGACCGAGAAATATGGTCCGAAGGAGAACCGCCAGGGCGCGATCGAGGAGCTGGGCGAGCTGCGCACCCCGCGCGCAATCGAGGCCCTCCTGATGCGCTACACCGTCCGCGTCGAGCCCGGCATCACGGACGACGAGGAGAAGCAGCGCGTCCTCGCACTGGTGCAGCAGGCGGGCTCCAGCATCGCCGTGCCGGTCCTGAAGAGCTTCGTCCTCGGCCGCGACGAGATCTCCTGGCCGCTCAAGGCGCTGTCGGACCTCCTACCCGAGCCGGAGATGGTGGCGTTCCTGGTCGAGGCCCTGCGCAAGGCGGCCGGCGAGTACAGCCGCGTGCCGGAGAAGAAGGTCCTCCTGCTGCACGCGCTGGCGCAGCACCAGAGCCGCGACGCCGTGCCCGCCGCCCAGCCCTTCCTCGACGACATGGACGACGAGGTGCAGATCGCCGCCGCGCAGGCGATGGCGGTCCAGAAGGACGAGCGGGCCCGCGAGCCGCTCATCCAGCAATTCCTCCGCGCCCACCAGGGCAGCAACGCCCGCGTCCGCGAGGCCCTCGCCGGCCTGCTCGCCGACACCCAGTTCGACGTGAAGGGCTACACCCCGAAGATGGAAGCCGCCCTGCCCCCCTCGTACAAGCTCGACTCGAAAGCGCGCGTGGTCCGGAAGGGCTAGTCGC
>DASWGQ010000351.1:0-21336 GCA_036393595.1 Myxococcales bacterium
ACGGTGCAGAGGCCGTTCTGCACGCCGCTGCTCTTCACCTCGGCGCGGACGCGCGCGGTGATGTCCACCATCTGCTGCTTCTTCTGCGTGGGGAGCTCGACCGTGCCCAGGTAGAACGCCATTCACTCCTCCGCGGCGGAGAGGCACTCGTCGATCTGCCACAGACCGGCGAGGTCGTGCACGTCCTTCCGCAGGCGCGGCACGACGTACAGCGGCACGTCCGGCAACGTGCGCGACAGCTCCTGCACCTGCCGCCGGTCCAGGTCGGCGAGCGTGGCCTGCTCGGCCAGCGTGCGGGCGAGTCGCTGCGAGAGGGGCGGATCGCCGCCGTCGGGGATCTGGGCGAGCTGCAGCGCCTCGCGCAGCGCGGGCGCCG
The DNA here is from genome assembly GCA_036393595.1 of Myxococcales bacterium. Taxonomy (GTDB): domain Bacteria; phylum Myxococcota; class Myxococcia; order Myxococcales; family 40CM-4-68-19; genus VBKO01. Next base: position 377 of record DASWGQ010000351.1, read on the forward strand.
AATCGGGGCCTCCCAGGCGGTGCGGATCGCGCTGGACGCGGTTCACCACCAGCGCGGTGGTGGAGATGCCGTCGGCCTGCAGCGCGCGGTGGAAGAAGAGCGCATCCTCGATGCTGAGCGGGCTCGGGGTCGTGACCAGCACGAACGCGGTCTCGGGTCCGGCGAGCAGCCGCTTCACCTGGGCCGCGCGCTGCTTGAAGCCCTCGTACATCCCCTCGAAAGCGACCATGAAGTGCGCCAGGTCGCGGAGGAAGTCCTGGCCGGTGAACTTGGCGAGGGTGCGCAGCACCAGTCCGGTGGGCAGCGCGAAGAGCTTCAGGCCGATCCGGCTCGCCTTGAGCATCGGCCCCAGCAGGATCCGCATCGCATCGTTGTCGAGAACGTCGAGGATGCGGTCCGGCGCGCGGAGGAAGTCGAGGGCGTTGGTGGTGGGCGGGGTATCGAGCACCACGACGTCGAAGCGCCCCGAGCTGCGCAGCTCGGAGACCTTCTCCATCGCCATGTATTCCAGGCTGCCCGCCATCGCGGTGGACAGCTTCTGGTACAGCCTGTTCTCCAGGATCTGCCGGGCGCGCTCGGGCGAGGGCGCCTGCCTCTGCACCAGCTCGTCCCAGGTCAGCTTGAGGTCGAGCATCATCGCGTACATCTCGCCGCGCGGGTGCAGGCCGGCGGCGCGAAACAGGCCCTCGTCGATGCGCGTCTCCCGGTTGCCGAGCGCCTTGAGCCCCAGGCTGTTCGCCAGGCGGCGCGCGGGATCGATGGTCAGCACCAGCGACCGCTTCCCGGCCATCGCGGCGCGCAACGCGAGCGCCGCGGCGGTGGTCGTCTTCCCCACGCCGCCGGGTCCGACGCAGCACACCACGCGGCGGCGCGCGAGCACCTGGTCCAGCGGGGGCCGGCGCGCGATCGCGCGATCCTCCGGCCGACTCACAACGCCGCCTCGATCGCGCGCGCGACCTTCTCGATGGCCTGCGGGCCGAACGACCGATCGAACAGGTGCGGCACCGGCAAGAGCGGAAGCCGCACTTCCTTGCGCAGCAGCTGCTCGTAGCGCACGGAGAGGTCCGCGCGCGCCTCGTGCGATTCCACCGCGTCCGCCGCCGCCGCCAGGAGGGGACCGCCGCGCGCCACCTGGGTGCGCTCCTGCGGGGTGAACCGCGGCTCGAAGACCCCGTTCAGGAAGAGCGCGCCCTGGGGGAGGCCGTGCTGATCGAGCGCCCGGTGCAGCTCGATCGCCTCGTTGGCCGGCATCTCCTCGGGCAGCGTCACGATGCAGGTGCGGCACCGCGCCGGGTCCTTGAGCAGCGACTGCATGTCGCGCATGTCGCGGGCGAGGGGCCCCTCGCTCACGATCGAGAGGAACACGTCGGGCACGGTGAGCAGGGTGAGGCCGTGGCCCGTCGCGGGGGCGTCCAGCACCACCAGGTCCCAGCGCGGGCGCCCGCGCGCAATCTCGCGCGCCGCGTGCCACCACACCTTCCCGAGCATGACGATCTCGGCCAGCGAGGGCGCCGCGGTGAGGAAATAACGAACGACCTTGTTCTCGAACACCAGGTTGTAGAGCGTCTCGTAGCGCAGGATCATCAGCGCGTACTCGCGCATCGCCTCCGGCGGGCGGACGTGCACCGAGTACAGGTTCGGCGCCAGCTCGTGGATCTGCGTGCCCGAGGCGGATCGGCCGAGCAGCTCGCTCACGCGCTCGCGCGCCGTGACCTCGCACACCAGGACGCGCTTGCCCCGCCGCGAAGCCGCCAGCGCCAGCGCGGCGGACAGCGTGCTCTTGCCCGTTCCGCCTTTCCCGGTGACCACCACCAGCCGCCGGTCGAGCAGCCCGGCGCGAGCGTCTGGTACGGCCGGTGGCACGGGAGCGCGGGACTGTAGTTGCGGGTCTGTGGGGTGTCAACGAACGGCAATTGCGGCGCGGATTTCGACCTCGACCTCGACCCCGACCTCGACCTGCTTTCCGTTGACGCATCCCGCACCCTGCCGTTAGGGTCGCGGCCAGCTGCGCGAAATGCGCGGCGGGGAGGTGATCCATGCTGCGCGACAATCCCGTTCTCAAGAAGATGATCGCGACCGGCGAGGAGCGCGTCGGCAAGCTCGCCACACAGCTGCTCGCGAACGAGAAGCTGATGGGCGCGCTGCAGAAGACGGTGAGCGCCGCCCTGGAGGCGAAGGGCCTGGTCGAGCGCAACGTGCAGACGGTGCTGGCGACGATGAACATCCCCACCTCCGGCGACGTGCAGAAGCTGCAGGGCAAGATCGAGGAGCTGGAGCGCGTCTTCGAGGGTCTGTCGGCGAAGATCGCCGAGCTGCAGAAGCGGGAATCGGCCTCGACGGTCCCGCCCACCCCGCCGAACTGAGGCGCCGGCTCGCCGGCCAGCCGGGGGCTACTCCAGATCGAGCTGCAGCATGATCGGCACCCTGGTGAAGCGCGGGTCCTGCTCGAGTTGCGCCTGCAGCTCGACGGCCCGGTCGACGTTGCCGCCCATGTCCACCACCGCGCTCACCGGCATGAGGTCCGCCAACAGGTTCCGGGTGCCCGCCAGCGTTCCGGCGACCAGCACCGTGTAGCCGTTCCGGAAAAGACGATCCCGCGTGCCGAGGCGGCGGCCCGCATCCTCGTGTACCAGCAGCACGACGCAGCCCTGGGTGCGGGGATTCACCGCTACGCCTCTGGGGGGCGACGGTAGGCACTGACCGGGGGGCGCGGGAGGCGAACTACGCCGTAGCGAGCGCCGGCTGCGATTCGGGCGCTCCGTCCACGAAGGCGATGCGGATGCCGGACTGCGCCGGCACGCGCGGACCGGGCGTCAGGATGCCGATCAGGTTGAGCGGGTCCGCCGCGCAGACCGACACCCGCTCGGTCCCCGCGGGGCGGGTGCGCCTCACGGAGCGGAGCGCGTCGAGCGCCTCGGGCAAGGCGAACTGCTCGCCGGACAAGGCCTGCGCGAACCGACCGCCGCGCAGCTCGCCCCGCGCCTCCAGGCGGCGGTAGACCCTGGCCAGCTCCCGCCAGGGCGGGGGCCGGGGCTCCCGGGCGAGCAGGTCGCGAAAGACCACGCCGTACCTGCGCAGGTATTGCCGCGCGAGCGACTCCAGATACGCCGGCGCGTCGCCGAACGCCGGGCGGGGAACGGCCGCCTCCTCGCAGGGCGGGCGCAGGAGCGACCAGCGCCCCGCCGCCGAGAGGGGATGCCCGGGGGAGGCGGGCCGGCGCTGCGGCGAGGTGAGGAAGCGGACGGCGGCGAATCCGTCCGACGAGGCGAGCCCTTTGGCAACGAGGTCCCACAGGCCCGCCTCCAGCTCGGCGGCGGCAAGGCCGCTCTGGCGCTGCAGCTCGTGGAAGAACAACGCCCCCCGCTGCTCCAGGAGCGCGTGGAGGCGGCGGGCGCGATCGCTCAGCGGCTCCGCCGAACCGCGCGTCGCGTCGAGCAGCCAGGGCAGGTCTTCCCGGCGGGAGAGGGCGAGCGGGGTGAGCCGATTGGGCGCGGCGCGCCGGCGCGGGGCCTCCGGATCAAGGGGCGCGCAGGACAGCCTGCCCCACGCGGCCTCGCCGGAGAGGCACAGCTGGTCGAGCAGCGCCGGCGCGTATCCGGCGACGCGCGCCGCGAGGATCTCGCCTTCCCAGGCGCCTGCCGCGGCCTGGAACCCTTGCAGCTGCCCCAGCACCTCGGACAGGCCGGCGGCCCCGTGCACCTGCGTGCCCGGGTGGACGTGCTGCCAGCGGAAGAAGAAGCGCAAGAGGTCGGCGGTTGCGACCGGCTCGATCTCGCGGCGCAGCCGCCCCAGGGTGAGCCGGTGGATGCGGGCGAGCAGCGTCCGTTCGCACCACTCCTGCTCGCCCGCGCCCGGGGTGAAGCGGCCGCGCAGCAGGACGCCTTCCGACTCGAGCTGGGCCAGCTCGACCTCCGACACCGGCAGCCGCAGCCGGCGCGCCAGGCCGGGCTGCGTGAACGGGCCGATGCAGGTGACCCAACCTCGCGCCACCTCGACCAGCTCCGGGGCGGGCCGCTCCGCCGCCGCCCAGTGCTCCCCGCGACGCACCGCTCGCCCGGAGCCGGCGAGCTGCGACAGCGCCTCGCGCCAGCCGTCCGGGACCTCGGCGTCGGGCAACAGGCCCAGGCAGAGGAGAGCATCGTGCAAGTCGCGCGCGTCGCGCACTTCGGGCCACGCCTGCGCGGCGACCTCGGCGATCGCGGCGGGATCGAGCGCGCCCAGGTCGCCGTCCTTCGCGGGCAGCGTGCGGCGCAGCGACACGGCGCGGGAGCGGCGCTCCTCGAGCGGCGCGTCGTCCAGGTACGCCCACGGCGCGGAGCTCAGCACCTCGTGCGCGAGTGGAGACGGCTCGGGGAGGTCGCGCGCAACCAGGCGCACCTCGCGGCCCACCACCCTCTGGAGGAGCGCGCGGAGCCCTTCGGAGTCCATCGCCTCGTGCAGGCAGTCGCGCAGGGTCTCGTTGACCAGCGGGTGGTCCACCGGCTGGAGCGGCCCGGCGAAGGCGTTGTCCTGGCACGCGACCTGGGCGGGGAACACCTGCGCGAGCAGGTCGTCGGAGCGCATGCGCAAGATGTTGAACGGCACCTTGCGGCCGCCGGTGTGGCGCAACAGCGCCAGCGACCGGGTCGCGTTCCACCGCCAGCGGACGCCGAACATGGGCGCTTGCAGGGCCGCCTGGGTGAGCACCTCGTCCACGCGCGAGGGGTGCACGAAGTCGAAGATGCTCTCCAGCGGAAAGCTGTGCTGCGGGCCCAGCGAGAGCAGCACCGCGTCGTCGGTGGCGGCCGCCTGCAGCTCGAAGTCGAAGGTCCGGCAGAAGCTCTTGCGCAGCGCGAGCCCGAAGGCGCGGTTCTGCCGTGCTCCGAACGGCGCGTGGACGACGAGCTGCATGCCGCCGGAGTCGTCGAAGAAGCGCTCCGCGATCAAGACGTCCTGGGTGGGCAGCGCGCCGAGCGCCGCCTTGCCCGCGGCCAGATACGAGACGACCTGCTCGGCCCCCGCCTCGGTCAGGCCGCACTCGCGGACCGCCCAAGCGGCGGCAGAGGCGCGGTCGCCGAGCATCGGGTCCAGCTCGGCGCGCAGCTCGGAGACGACCCGCGACAGCTCCGCGGTGCGGCCGGGGGCCTCACCGTTCCAGAAGGGCACGGTGGGCGGAGCGCCGTGCGCGTTCTCCACCCGGACCCGGCCCGCCTCCACCCGGCGGATCCGCCAGGAGTCGTTCCCCAAGAGGAACACGTCGCCGGCCAGGCTCTCGATGGCGAAGTCCTCGTCGAGCTGCCCGATCACCACGCCCTCGGGCTCCGCCACCACCTGGTACTGCGCCGTGTCGGGGATGGCGCCGCCGCTCGTCATCGCGGCGAGGCGGGAGCCCCGGCGGCCGGACACGGTGCGCGAAAGCCCGTCGCGGTGCAGGCGCGCGCCGACCAGCCGGCCCGCCCTGCGCGCGACCCCCTCGGCGTGCATCTCGATCACCGCGTCGAAGTCCTTGCGCGAAAGCTCCCGGTACGGCCAGGCGCGGCGGACGCGGGCGTAGAGCACGTCCTCGGAGATCTCCTCGCAGGCGGCGATGGCGACGATCTGCTGCGCGAGCACGTCGAGCGGGTGCGCGGGGATGCGCGTCTCCTCCAGCCGCCCGGCCCGGATGCCGCGCACCAGCGCGGCGCACTCGACCAGCTGGTCGCGGGTGAGCGGGAACAGGCGCGCCTTGGGCACGCCGTGGCGGGTGTGCGCCGCGCGCCCGACGCGCTGCAGGGCGACCGAGAGCGAGCGCGGCGAGTCGAGCTGCACCACCAGCTCCACCGCGCCGATGTCGATGCCCAGCTCGAGCGAGGCGGTGGCGACCACCGCCTTCACCTCGGCCCGCTTCAGCTTCTCTTCGGCGGCAAGACGCAGCCCGCGCGAGAGGCTGCCGTGGTGCGCGCAGACCTGGTCCTCGCCGAGCCGCTCGCCCAGCGCGTGCGCGATCCGCTCCACCTGCCGGCGGGTGTTGACGAAGACCAGCGTGGTGCGGTGCTCCCGGATCAGCCCGGCCACCCGGTCGCACACCTCTTCGCGTTGCTCCTTGGAGGCGACCGCCGACAGCTCCTGGCCCGGCACCTCGATGCGCAGATCGTAGGAGCGCTTGCGGCCCACGTCGACCACCGCGCAGCGCGGCTTGCCGCGCGCGTCCACCCGCGCGGTCCCCACCAGGAATCGCGCGATCTCCTCGATCGGCCGCTGCGTCGCCGACAGGCCGATGCGCACCGGACGCGCCTTGCAGAGCGCCTCGAGCCGCTCCAGCGAGAGCGCGAGGTGCGCGCCACGCTTGTCGCGCGCCACCGCGTGGATCTCGTCGACGATCGCGGTCCGCACCGTGGACAGCATGCGCCGGCCGCTCTCGGAGGTGAGCAGCACGTAGAGCGACTCGGGCGTGGTGACCAGCACGTGGGGCGGCGCCTTGACCATGCGCTGGCGCTCGGCCTGCGCCGTGTCGCCGGTCCGGACCGCGGTGCGGATGTCCGGTACGCCCAGCGCCCGCAGCTCGGCCAGGGGCTCGAGCAGGTTCTTGCGCACGTCGTTGGCGAGGGCCCTGAGGGGGGAGACGTACACCACCTGCGTCTCTCCCGGCAGCGCGTCTCCCTGCCGGATCATCGCGTCCAGGCAGGCGAGGAAGGCGGCGAGCGTCTTGCCCGAGCCGGTCGGGGCGGCGATGAGCGTGTCCTCGCCGGCCTGGATGCGGGGCCAGCCCGCGGACTGCGGCTCGGTGGGGGTGCCGAATCGGCCCTCGAACCAGCTGGCGACGGTGGGATGGAAGCCTTTCAGCACGGGCGGCAGTCTACTCCGGGCTGCTGACAGAGCGTGTCAGGAGTCTTCGCGCCGCGTCCCGCCGATGACGACGCGGGCCAGCGGCGTCCGATCGCCGCCGAAAGCCGCCAGGGCGTCCCCGAGGACGTCGAAGGCGGCGGGCGGGCAGGTCCCCAGGTCGAGCGCCGCCACGACTTCCACTCCGTCGAGCCGCACCGCCGCCGAGTGCAGCCTGCCCGTCCACCGGCCGGCTTCCTCGCCGCGCGCGGTGAATCCGCCGTGCGCCGCCAGCACCGCCCAGCCGTGGAGGAGCTCGGCGAGCGCCGCGACGTCTTCGTCCGCGGGCTGACCAGCGAACGCGCAGCGCAGCGTCAGCTCCTCCCAGTTCCCCGGCTCGAGCCGGAACGGCACCGCGCCCACGCGCACCTCGCGCCCGGCCGGCTCGTCGGGGCGGGCCCCGTGCACCTCGAACGTCTCGCCGCTGCGGGAGTCGGCCAGGTCGAAGCGCAGGACGAAGCCGCTCTCGTGCCGCACGAGCCGCTGCGCCTCGTCGCGCGCGGTGGGCTCGCGGAGGACCGCCTCGTCGCCGATGCGGGCTGCCATCTCGTCCAGGCGCCGCAGGTACCCGCGATGGAGCGGGAGCAGGGCCTGCGCCAGCGTGGTCACTTGCCGATCTGCTCGACCTTCTTCTCCAGCGCCTCGATCTTGCGCTGCAGCTTCTCGATCTCCTGCGCCATCGAGCCGCTGCCGAAGGAGTCCAGCGCCTGCTTCACGCTCTGGTCCACCTTGGCGCGCAACTCCTCGACCGCGGTCTGGCCGGCGGCCAGGACCTCCTTGACCGGGCTGGTCCCTTTCTCCTCCGACCCGCGCAGGAGCGAGGTCACGCCCCGGACCTTCTGCTCGATGTTCTCGCGCAGCGCGTCGGTGCGGCTCTTCATCTCCTCGATGCGCTCGCTGAGCTTGTTGCCGACCTTGTCCTGGTAGAAGACGGCCACCGCCTCGCCGCCGTGCCGGATGATCTCCCGCAACACGCCGAGCGGCATCTGCGAGCGCTTCTTCTCCTCTTCGAAGATGATCTGCGCCAGCGTGACGGAGGTCAGATCCTCCTTGGTGCGGTTGTCGAGCACCTTCACCTCGGCCCCGCCCTTGATCATCTGCGCGATCTCGTCGAGCGTCACGTAGCGGCTCTCGACCGTGTCGTAGAGCTTCCGGTTCGTGTACCGCTTGATGACCTTGGGCTCCTTGCGCTCTTCCGGCGCGTCGCTTCCGACCTGGGGGGTCGCTACCTGCTCTTGCTCGTTCATCTGGGAAGCTCCAAGGGCACTTCTGACGCGAAGCGCCGGACGGCGATTCCCCCACAGGTGCCGGTGTGTGTCAAGGCGCTCCGGAGTGGGTGTTTCCCCTCTGCGGATTTCCTTGTCAGCCTCGCTTTCACACTGCGAGAATGGGAGCGTGGTCGTCCAGTGCCCGAGCTGCCAGACCCGCTTCCGCGTCGCCGACGAGAAGGTGAGCGACCGCGGCGTCCGCGTGCGTTGCAGTAGCTGCAAAGATGTGTTCTCGGTGAAGAAGTCCGGCGCCGCCGAGCCCGCCTCCGCGGGGACGTCCGGGAACACCATCGACCTCTCCTCGCTGGATCCGCCCGTCGCCCCGCCGCGGCGCGGCGGGACCGGACCGGTCGGAAGCTCGAGCGGGTCGTCCGCCGTGAAGCCGCCCCGCGCCGCTCCCGCGGTCGGCCGGGCGTCGCAGCCACCCCCGGCGGGGAAGGCCAGCCGCCTCGACGTGGACGACCTGTTCGGCATGGCCGAGCTGACCGGGGAGGCGGCGCGGAAGCCCGCGCCCGCGTCCGCCAAGGCGAAACCGGGAATCGACTTCGACGCGCTCGACCTGGGGCTCGAGGACGAGCCGCTCGCGCCCGCAAAACCTTCCACTGGCCCGCTCGCCTCCGGCCGGCCGGTCAGTTCCAAGACGAAGACCGGTCCGATGAAGCAGGAGACGGCTCCATCCAAACCGAAGACCGGCCCCGTCGGGCAGGCCGCGAAGGTGAAGACCGGTCCTCTCGACGCGGACGGCAAGCCCAAACCCAAGACAGGCCCGGTCCGGGACGCCGCCAACGCTTCCTCGGGCCTGGAGCTGGACGAATCCGCCCTGGAGAAGAAAGGCGCGAACCTCGAGCTGTCGCTCGACCCGCTCGAGGGGACCGCCCCGGGCCGGCCGGCGGGCGCGGGCGGCAGGCCCGACTCCAAGCCGATCGAGAAGCCGCGGACCGACAAGCAGTCGAAATCGGGCAAGCAATACAAGTCCATCTTCCAGAAGCCCCCGGAGCCGCCGGCCTCGGCGAAGCGCGAGCTGATCTCCAGCGCGCTCACGGGGCTGGTCGGCGCGGCGCTGGCCGTGGTGGTGGTGCTCGTGGCCGCCGTATCGGACGAAGGATCGGCGGGTTGGCTGGGCTACACGGCCCGCTCGGACGTGGTGGCGACGCGCGTCGTCAGCGGCCTGTTCGACACCGCCTCGGGAAAGCCGGTGTTCTACGTACGTGGCCGCGTCGAGAACCGCGGGCGCAAGCCGCACGGCCCCGTGCGCGTGGTCGCGGAGCTGGTCGCGGGCGGCGAGACGGAAGGCAAGGCGGAGGCGATCGCCGGGGCCGAGCCCAGCCCGGAGGACGTCTACGCGCTGCGCGGCGCCGCCGACGCGGACAGGCTGCAGCGCACGCTGCTCGGCGTGGATGCGGAGCGCAGGCTCGCCCCCGGCGCCAGCCTCCCCTTCTTCGCGGTCATCGCCGATCCGCCCGCCGATCTCCAGCGCCACCGCCTGCACCTCAGGCTCGAGCCGATCGACGCCTGGTCGCCGCGCACCGCCGAGGCGACCAAGTAGCGTGGTGGACGCGGCAGAGCGCATCTCGCGCCTGCTCGGCGCCATCGACGATCTCGAGCTGCGCGCGCGGCGCGCGGCGGAGTTCCTCGGCGACCTGTCCGAGGACGAGGCAGTCGAGGCGCTCGACGAGCTGCTCCGGCGGACGCATCGCCGCAGCGACCCGCACTCGGCCGCGCTGGAAGGTCTGCTCCGGGGCCTGCACGCCTTCGTGCCCGAGGAGCTGACCGCCCGGCTCCGCTCGGCCGCCGACGCGAAGGGCACCCGGGCGGTGGCGGCGCTGTTCACCCGCAGCGGGGCGGTGCGGACTTTCGATCTCGACAAGGAAGGCTGGGTGGACCGCGAGATGCGCGCGCGCAGCCTCGGCGAGCGCAAGGCGCTGGCGCGGGGGCGGAACCGCGACCTGCTCGTCCGGCTCGCGCAGGACCAGGATCCGATGGTGGTGCGCAACCTCCTGGAGAACCCGCGCTGCACCGAGCGGGAGGCGCTGGTGGCGGCCTCTCGCAGGCCGGTTCGGACCGCGGTGCTGCGGGAGGTCTTCCGGTCGCGCCGCTGGGCGACGAACCGGCGCGTGCGCAAGGCTCTGGCGCAGAATCCCTACAGCCCGCCGTCGCTGGCCATCTCGGCGCTCGCGATCCTCACCCTGCCCGACCTGCGCGAGATCGCCTCGGACGGGACCATCTCCCCGGAGGTGCGGGTCCAGGCGCGGCTCCTGCTCGCGCACCGCACCGGGCCCGTGGCGGAATGAGGGAGCGGCTTGCGCCTCGCGGCTCGCGCAGAAAGCTACTTCTTTGGGGTGGCGGCAGCCTGGGTGGACTTGTCGGTGGCGGCGGGCTGCTGCGAAGGCCCTTCCTCGATCTTCTTGGGCGTGACGTCGATGGCGTCGTCGCCGCTCATCGATCGCTTGAAGTTGCGGATGCCGCGTCCGAGGGCGTCTCCCAGCTGCGGCACCTTGCTCGCTCCGAAGACGAGCAGCACGACCAGGAAGATGAGGAGGAGCTCGCCGAACCCGAGATTTCCCATGTACGCTGCTCCTTCGAGGTGCGCGGAGTGAACGCTAGCACGGGCCGGGCCTCGCCGCAGCAGTTCTCGCGCGCCGGGCGGCCGCTCGTCTGGGCTCACCGCGGTGCGTCGCGGGCCGCCCCGGAGAACACGCTGGCCGCCTTCCGGCTTGCGGCGGAGGTCGGCGCGGACGGCATCGAGCTCGACGCGCAGCGCTGCGCCACGGGCGAGGTGGTGGTGCTGCACGACGAGTCCCTGGGGCGGACCACGGGCCACGCGGCGCTCCTCGCGGAGACGCCCTGGTCGACCGTGCGCACGCTCGACGCCGGAGCGCGGTTCTCCGAGAAGTTCCGCGGCGAGCGCGTGCCGCTCCTGGCCGAGGTGCTGGCGGAGACGCCGGCCGCGCTGCTCGTCAACGTGGAGCTGAAGTGCGATCGCGCCGACGACCGGGGCCTCACCGCCGCGGCCGTCGCGGTGGTCCGCGAGGCGGGCGCGGAGGGGCGCGTGCTGTTCTCGAGCTTCAACCCGTTCTGCCTCTGGCGGGCGCGCGCGCTCGCTCCGGAGGTGCCGCGCGCCTTGCTGTTCGAGCGCGACTCCTCGTTCCCCCTGCGCCACGCGCTCGCCGCGCCCGCGCTGGGCGCCGTCTCGCTCCACCCGGAGGACGCGCTCGCCACGCCGGCGGCGATCCGGTCCTGGCGCCGCCGCGGCTACCTGGTGGCTCCCTGGACGGTGGACGATCCGGATCGCGCCCAGGCGCTGCGGGAGGCAGGCGCGACCGGGATCATCACCAACGTGCCCGACGTGATGCTCGCGCGGCTCGCGCGGGGATAGCGCATTCCATGACCGCCGACGTGGCGCGGCCGGATACGGCGGCGACTAGAAGGCCAGCCCCAAGCGGGCGGAGGCGGTCCAGATGCGGGTAAACTGGGTGGAAATGCTGCCCGGCGCGCCGTCGTGCTGGACCGGGTTGGTGCCGAACGCCGCGCCGCCTTCGAGGCCGAAGAGCACCGGCCCGGCGACCATGCGCACGCCGGCGGCGACGCGGTGGTAGCGGTTCTCCCAGAACGCGATGCGGTGGAACGACCTGTCGTCCGCGGAGGGGTTGGCGGGATCCTCGGACCCGGGGTTGAAGTCGATGGCGGTGGTGCTCGCGTCGACCAGGGTCATGCCGTACTGCGCGTACGGCTGCAGGCGCACGCTCCCGGCCAGGCCGAAGCTCTTGGAGACGAGGATGTCGGCGCCGCCGAAGGACAGGCTCAGTTCCTGCGCTCCGATCAGGTGGCTGGCCCAGGCGCGGAGGGCGACGTCGGGCAGGCCGTAGAGGCCCTCGATCGGCGCCCAGCGCACCTGCCCGCTCAGACCCACCGTCTGCGAGCCGGCCAGGAGCGACACCGCCGCGCCCAGCTCGACCGAACCGCCCAGTCCCTTGCGGATCGTGACCGTCGGGAGGAAGAGCATCTGCGGCGGAGCGCCGGTCCCGAGGGTGCCCTCCGAGGGCCACTCCTGCTCGGAGAGGCGCGGGAAAGCCACCTGGGTCCCGGCGCCCAGCTCGAACCCGGCCTGGCCGGTGGTCTGCGCCTGGTCCTCGAAGGCGGGCGCGAAGGCAAGGGCGAGCGCGGCCGTCAGCCGCGCGAAGCGCACCTGCGCGGAAGGGTCGCCGGCCACCGGCACGTTGTCCGTGCCGTTGCACAGGGTGCACACGGTGATGCCGTCGGGGCTCCCCAGCCGCCATAGCTGAAAGTCGTTCGTCGCCGCGCGGGCGCCGGCGGAGCAGAGCAGCAGAAGGACGAGCGCAGCGCGCCGCACGTTTCGTGCGTAGCACGGGGCCGGAACCGGTCAACTTTGCGCCCCTCGACCCCGACCCCCGACTGCGTCGTCCGCATCGACCCGGCGGCCACGGCCGCGATCCGCAAGGTCCAATCCGACCAGGGCCTGGCCCGCACCGGCGTCCCCGACCACGAAACCGTCCGCCGCCTCGGCCTCGACCCCGACGCGCTCTTCTGGAAGGCGCGATCCGCTTCGGGTCCGGCACGGTGAACGCGCGGGCAGCGCCGCGCGGTCAGTTGATGTTCACCCGGCTCGCCTTGATTTTTAGATTCCCGTCCGCCTTGATGCTGGCGTCGCCGCCGACCTTCAGATCGAATTTGGAGCCGACGTCGAGCTTGGTCGTCTTCGTGGTCTTGACTTCCAGATCTTCGCAGTCGAGCACGATCTTCTTCTCGGCGTGCAGCTCGATGTCGCCTTCCTTGGCTTCGACGATGAACTTCTTGGCCTTGACGTCGAAGGTGATGGTGCGGTTCCCCGACTTGTCGGCGATCTCGATCTTCTCCTCGCCGGCCTTGTCGCAGAGGACGATCTTGTGCCCGGACTTGGTCTGGATCATCCGGGTGGTGTTGTCGTCGGCGTAGGCGCCGGCCATCGGCTTGTCCTTGCCGTTCCACAGCGTGCCGATGACGTACGGCCGGTTCGCCTGGCCCAGCTCGAAGGCGATCAGGACCTCGTCGCCCACCTCGGGCAGCCAGTAGAACCCGCGCCCGGCGCCGGCCGCCGGCTGCGCGACGCGGGCCCAGTCCGACTCGGGGCCGCCCGGCAGGCGCGGGAGCTGCACCTTGATGCGCCCCAGCTTCTGCGGGTCCTTCACGTTGGTGACGATGCCGACCTCGACGCCGTACCGGTTGGAGTCGTGGCCGGCGCCCGTCTCCTTCGACTTCTGGATGATTTCGTAGAACATCGGAGGACCTCGGCGCCGGCGCTAGAGGATGGGCGGGAGCGTGAGCACGGTGCCGGGCTTCACGTCCTTGGGGTCGAGGATGCCGTTGGCGTCGGCGATGCGGCGCCACTCGGCCGCGTCGTCGTATTCCTCGTGGGCGATGAGCGCCAGCGTCTCGCCCGTCTTCACCGTCCGGCGCTTGCTGTGGTCGGGAGAGTTGTTGGGGGTCTTCGTCGTCTGGTCCTTGGCGGTCTCCCACTCCTTGATGCTGACCGTGGCCACCGCCCGGCAGGCGGTGCCGTCGGAGAGGAACATGGTGAAGCGCATGTTGAGGGTTTCCACCACGCCCTTGAACTTGACCTGGCCCCACTGGAACATCACCACCGGCGGCTGGTGCTTGTCGGGGTCCACCAGCGCGTAGTTCTGCAGCTTGTCGGTGTACTCGTGGACGCTCTTCTTCTCCTCGTAAGTGTCGAAGAAGAGCTCGACCGAGAGGATCCGCGGGTTGCCGGAAGTGAACTCATGCTCCGGGAGGTTGAGGCCCGGCGACTTGTGCGGCTCCCACTGGACCGTCTTCTGGATGGAGAATTCCTTCGGGTTGAAGAGGACCGTCAGGTCGTCGTCCGACTTGTCGAGATTGATGATCTTCGCCTTCACGAGCGCCATGGGACTCTTCCTTCCTGAGGGGACACCATCTTGATGGTGTCCCCCATATGCTCTACCCGCCGAAGCGCTCGCGATCGCTCGCGATGCGTCGCCGGATGCGGTGGTAGATCCGCTGCGCGATGGCGTCGACGGAGCCCTCGATCCTGGACTGGCTGACTGCCTCGTCGGCCTTCGCGTCGCCGCCCGGCGCATGCCGGTGGCGCGCGAGGACCTGGGGGTGGGCGGCCGAGGCGCCCCCGCCCATCGAATGGAGCGGCGGCGGGCTGGGCGGGATGGCGGCGACGATGCGCATCTCGACCGACCGCGCGAGCGCGTTCCCGCGGCGGACCTGCTCGGCCGTGGTCGCGCCGGCGCGGCCCTGCTCGTCCATGGCCACGTAGATCGTCTCGGGCCCGCGCCCGGCGGCAGCGTGCGCCGCCTGGCCGCCGCCGACCAGGCCCAGCGCGACCAGGACGTCCATGCGGCGCTCGACGCCGGACAGCCCTCTCGCCGGCTCGTCATGGCCCCGGTCCATGCCGCCGCTGAGATCGTCGGCCGGCGCGCCGGCGAAGATCGACCGCCAGATCGCCGCGGCCGAGTTCGCCGCCAGGAAGCCGGAGCGCACGGCGCGCGAGGCGGAGGCACGCTCCTCCCCGTCCGGCGCACGGTCGCGCAGCGCGCTCGACCACCACAGCGGCGCCGCGACGTATCGGAAACGAATGCCGGTAGGGATCGAAGGAAGATCCGGCCGGGGGAGGGGGGCCAGAGCGACGCCGCCCACCGCGGTGGTCGCCGGGCGCCGGAGCTCGCCCGAGTAGGTCCACGGGACGTAGCCGCCAGCCGCCCCGGGGAGAGCGCCGCTCCAGGCGCCCGCTGGCAGGCCCTCGATCCCGGACGCGTCCACCGCCGAGGCGACCAGGATGCCGTCCGGCGCGGTCGAGCCGGGAACGGCCGCCGCTTGCAGCTCGGCGCCCGGAAGGCCCGAGGAGAACGGGCCCATCGCAGGCCGGGGCGGCAGAGCGCGACCTTCCACCTCGCCGGCGAGGCGCATCGCCGACCGGACGGCGCCTGCCATCGATCCGCTCGCCGCGGCCGCCGGAGATTCTCCCGCCGGGCCGGCTCCGCGCAGCGGGGGCAGGCCGCCCGCGGGGAGCTGCCGGAGCGCCGCGCGCAGGGGGGGCAGGCCGCCCGCCGGGAGCTGCCGGAGCGCCGCGCGCAGGGGGGGCAGGCCGCCCGCCGGGAGCTGCCGGAGCGCCGCGCGACGCGCCGCCACTGCCTGGGCATCGAGCGGCTCGCCGACGCGCATGCGGCCGCGCGCGGAGGCGAGCGTCGAGCCGTCGTCCAGCGGCACGTGGCCGAGGACGAGCTTGCCGCCGGTGGAATCGGCGCGAGCGCCGGCGTGCAACCGGGGCCGCAGGCGGATCCCCGTGGGCCCGGACAGCTCGACCACGCCGGGAGTGCCCGGAGGCGGCGCGTCGTCCGGCTCGAGCAGCCCGAAGCCGGCAGGCCTCACCAGCGTGTAGGTGCCGAGCGGGGGCGCGTAGGACGTGCGCGCGACGGGCGAGGCCATCACGTGATCGGTGGAGCTCGCCTGCCCCCGGCCCATCTGGGCCCACAGGGGCATGGGAATGACGATCTCGTCCTCGCCCGGACCCAGGGGCCGCGCCGCCGCGGGCTCCGCGGCCGGGGCCAGGACCAGCTCCGGCGCTTCGAACGGAGCGGCCAGCGCGAACTGCCGGACGGCGCCGGGCATCGGCGCGCCTGGGCCGGGGCGGAATTCCCCGGAGGCCAGCACGGCCCGGTGGAGCAGCGGCGGCAGGGCCGAGAGCGTCTCGGAGGCGCCGGCCTGGAACGCGGCCGTCGCGCCCAACTCGGCCTGCGCGCGCCGCGCGTAGGACAGCGCCAGCGGATGCAGGGAAAGTGCGCGGGCGACCTCGCGGCCCGGAACCGGAGCGGGCGCGAGTGACGTGCCCGGAGACGGCGCCGCGACGGCGGGCGGGATCGGCACCACCGGAGCGGCGAGGTAGGCGTTGAGCGCGTCGGCGAGATCGGGTCCGACGTGCACCTCGCCCGGGTTGGGGAAGGGCATCGAGAGCAAGAGCCGGGCGACCTTCGACCCCGGATCGCCGGTCAGCGACGCGGGCGCGGCGAGCGAAGCGGCGCGGCGGCGCGGATCGTCCGCCGCGAGCGGCACCGAGCGCCCCGCCTCCACCGCCTCGGGCGCGGCCACCAGCTCCCCGACCGGAAGCTTGTACCCGCCCGCGACGGCGGTGCGCTCGAGCGCGATCCGCAGCGCCGCCAGCGCGGTTGCAGGGAGCGCGCCGGAGCGCGGCGCAAGTCGGGTGACGCGAAGCCTTTGCGCATCGATCGCACCGGACGGCGCCGCGTCCCCCAACGCGGCGCCGTCGGGCGGACCCCCCTCCCGGTCCCGATCGATCGCGGCGAGGCGGATGGGTCCGCGCTCGCCGTTCAGCAAGAGAGTGCCGTCGGGCGCGCGGAACGCCACCACCGGCTCCCCGCGCAGCCGGATCTCGCGCGGGGCCCGCTCGCGCAGCGCCCTGGCGGCGAGTGGAGCGGCCTCGCCGGCTCGGCCGACCTGCAAGGCCCAGTCGGCCCACGGGTCGCCGGTGATCTGCCCGAGCTGCAGCGGCTCGCCCGCCGCGACCTGCGGTCCGGACGGAGCGTCGAGGCCGGCGGAGGGATCGGACCGCGCCACCAGCTCGCGGTCCTCCCTGGTGGGCGCGAAGACCGTCTCCGGCTGCACCCAGTACCGGTCGCGCGTCTCCGCCCCCATCGAGACGGGCGCCGCCCAGCCGGCCACGATCCTGGCCGCGCCCGCGGCGACGGCCTGCGCCAGCTCGTCGTCTCCCAGCACGCGCACCGGAGCGAAGTCCGCCCGCGCGGCCACCACGCCGTCGCCCCGCGCCGCCGCCGTCCCGCCCACCGCGCCGGGCGCGAGCCGGGACTCGCCGCCGGTGAACACGGCGCTCACCTTCCCTGCCGCCACGGTGAACCGCTGGGTGCCCGACACGGCGACCGAGCCGCCCGAGCTGGCCAGGAGCCCGGCGCGGAGCGCCCAGTCCGACACCATCCGGTTCCAGCGCGCCGCCGATCCCATCTCGGGCCGGGCGAGGGAGCCGTCCGGGAGCAGCACGAAGACCGCGGGCGCGGCGGTGGTCGGGCGCGCCTCGGCGATGGGGCCGTCGTCGAGGCCCGAGGTGCGCGCGCGCGGCGGGACGGGCATCGACAGGCGCCGGTCGTTCTCGCGCAGCGCCCGCTCCTCGCTGCGGGCGGTGAGGCGGCGCACGCGCGGCTCGAAGGGAAGGAGGCGGACCGGCGGGCGGCCCACGGCGGGCGCGGACACCTGCTTGACCGGGAGGCGCGCGATGGCCGCGGCGAGCTTCTGCACGTCGAGGACGACCAGATCTCCGTCCTGGCGGACCAGGTAGGCCCGGGGCTCCGACGAGGCGCGGTCCACGGCGCGCCGCTCGAGGCCGCCGCGGTCGCGGACCACGGCGGAGGCGATCGCCTGCTGCGCCGGCCGATCGTTGGTGAGCGCGAACTGGCCGAAGTCGCTCACCACGATCACCTGCTCTTCTTCCTCGATCACGACGTAGTCGAGATGATCCAGGTCGAACTGGTACACGCTCAGCCGGGTGAGGGTGGAGCGGACGATGGCCTCGGCCATGTCCGCCTTGCGCGCGCGCTCGGGATTCCCCTCGACGAAGCGCTCGACGAACGCCTCCTCGGGCAGCTCGCCGTCGAACGCGCCGGCGATGCGGGCGGCGAACTCCTCGGCGTCGAGCACCGCCGGCTCTTCGGCGAACCGGTCCATCGCCCGCCAGAGGATGTCCTCCAGCGAGGGTCCGGCCAGCTCGGTCGCGCTCTCGGACATCGCCACTCCGGCGTTTTCCTAGGTGCCCTTCTTGATCGACTCGACCGCCAGCTCGAGGATCTCGCACTGCGCCGCGTTCCCCATCGAGTCGAACTCGCCCATCTCCCAGCGGATGGGGATGGCGTTGAAGAACCTCCAGCGGGTGACCTCGTTCATCTTCGAGTCGTACTGGATGATCGAGCCGCTCTTGCGCACCTTCTCGCCGGAGTTGACCACCTGGTCGCGCCAGTCGTAGAGCGCGGCGGCGTTCACGAACCCCGAGGTGAGGACGATGTTGCTCGCGCGGGACTGGCCGATGAGCTTGCGGACCAGCGAGTTCTCCCCGCCTTCCTGCAGCTCGAACACCTCGGTCTCCGTCTTCAGGCCGGAGCACTTGCTGAAGGCGGCGCCGTCGATCCCCTCGATCTCGACGTGGAAGAGAGAGACGACCTCGGGATCCCTGCGCTCCCCTGTCTTGCCCATCGCGCGCGCCCCTCCCCGGCCCGCGCCTCGATGGATCCGAGGAGAGAGCCCTAACGTTTTCAGAATACCACGAAAGCGAGCGCCCGTCTACTCGGCCGCCGTATCCGGCGGCGCTGCGCTCTTGGTGTGCGGCCGTCCGATGGTCATGCCCCGGCAGCGGCCTGCGGAGGGGCGCTTTCTGCCTTCGCCTCGTCGGTGCGCTCGCGGGTGAACTGGTGGATGCGCACCACGATGAACTCGGCCGGCCGCACCGGAGCGATGCCGATCTCGCAGAGGAGCTGGCCCACGTCGCGCGCCTCGGGCGGATTCGTCTCCTCGTCGCATTTCACGTAGAACGCCTCGCCGGCGGTGGCGCCGAGCAGCGCGCCCTTGCGCCAGAGGCCGTCGAGGAAGGCGTCGATGGGGGTGACGAGCCTCTTCCAGAGCGCGGGCTCGTTGGGCTCGAACACCACCCACTGCGAGAACCGCTCGACGCTCTTGCGCACCAGGATGAAGATGCGGCGCACGTTGATCTGGTTGAAGGCCTGGTCCGAGGAGAGCGTCCGCGCGCCCCACACCCGGATGCCGCGGCCGGGGAACGCCACCAGCGTGTTGACCCGGTGGTCGAACGCCCAGTCGCGGTCGCGCTTGCGCACCCGCTGCGCCACGTCGACGAGCCCCTGCAGGGCCTGGTTGGCCGGAGCGCGGTGCACGCCCTCCGCCGCGTCGTTGCGCGCGATCGATCCGGCCACGTGCCCGGAGGGCGGCACCGGCGGGAGCACGTCCTCGCCCCGGCGGATCCGGATCCAGGGGAAGTAGAAGGCGGCGTGGCTCGAGTCGAAGTGGCCGCGCCACTCGACGGCGGCGCGCAGGTCCATCCCCGGCAGCGCATCGAGCAGCGCCATCCGGTCGTGCATCCGCTCGCAGTGGTCGACCATGGCCCGCTGCACGGCGAGCACGTGCTCGGGCTGGGTGAACCCGAGCGACTTCCCGTACTGCTGCATCAGATCGGGCGCGGCGAGCAGATCGACGTCGTCGAGGCGCTCCAGCGCGCGCAGGCCGCGCCACTCGCCCCCCATCGCTCCGATGTAGTCGTCCGGGGTCGGATCGAGACCGCCCTCCGGCTCCACGTTGACCACGTAGGCGGTGCGGCCGCCGTTGTCGAAGAACCCGCGCAGGGCGGCGGAGAAGAAGCCCTGCTCGTCGCCGAACACCTGCTCGAACTGCTCGAAGGTGCCGACGCGGACCGGCTGCTGCCGCGGCCCCTGCTGCGCGACGCCGAGGAACGCGGTGACACCCGTCTCGACCGCTTCCAGCGGGATGTACCGGTCGCCGGCCGATTCGATGTGGACGCCCGGTGACTTGTACAGGCTCGGCATGGATCCTCCCGCGCTGGTTGGCGCGGCGTTTTCAGCTCGCTCCGCCTTCCGGGGGCGTCTTCGAGGCTTCGTTGATCTTCTTGTTGATCTTGCTGATCTCCTCGATCCACATGTGCCGCTCGTCGTGCTCCATGTCGAGGATGTCGTCCATGTGCCAATGGAAGTGGTAGGCGATGTACGCTACCTCGCCGGCGAGCTTGTCCAGCGGGTAGCTTATGATTCCCCCAGCGCGGTCGCCCCGGAGCCGATGTCGACCTGGAACTCCTGGCCGCAGCCGGGGCACTTGGCGCTCACGTTCGCGGTGCCGCTCTCGTTGATCTGCCGGTAGAACTCCTGCAGGTAGGACAGGTCGGCCGAGAAGAGCGACTCGACCACGCCCGGGTTCACCGATCCGGAGTCGAGATCGCCCAGCTTGGAGATCACGCGCGAGAGCAGGATGATCACCAGGTACGCACGGTTGTTCTTCACCCGGAAGTCCTGCAGCGGGATGATCTCGTCCTTCGCCGTGGCCAGGCGCATCACGCCCTTGCGGTGCAGGTTGCCCTTCTCGTCGACGTAGCCCTTGGGGAGCGTGAACTCGAACTCGGTCTTGAACGCCATCGCGGAGACGCCCTTTGCTGGAATGTCGGTGGTGGGTCCGGCCCGAGGGCCCCCCGCTTTCGCGGAGGACCCTCGGGGCCAGGTAGATTCCCCCCGCCGGCGGCTACTTCGCCATCGACGTGTACTTCACCGTCTCGAACTTGAGCTCCAGCTCCTCCTCGAGGTTGCCCGACTGATCCGACTTCAGATCGCCGAGCTTCCAGCGGATCGGCTGCACCTCCATCAGGTCGAACCGGCCGGTGTCGTCGCCCGCCATGTTCTTCAGGATCACGCTGGCGGTGCCCCTCTTGGTATCGCCCTTCTGGTGCATCTGGAAGTACTCCACCCAGTCGTTGTCGGCGGACGTGTAGTGCCGCCTCGCAACCAGGTTGCCCGACTTGTTGCGCGCCACGCGCGAGCGGACCGTCGTGTCGTTCCCGTTCACGAAGTCGACGGTCTGCAAGGCGGACTCGAGGCCGGAGATCTGGGTCACGCCCTTCTGCCGCGTGCCTTCGATCTCCAGATCGAAGTGGCTGCTGAGGTTGTGGTCGCCGCCTTTCTCACCGCTCTTCTCTGCCCTGGCCCATCCTGCCATCTGCCTTCTCCTCTTTGCCTGCTCCCTTGCGGGATTGGTTTGTGAAACGTGGGAGGCTCCTTG
>DASWGQ010000352.1:0-2834 GCA_036393595.1 Myxococcales bacterium
GCGCGCGAGGCGGACTTCGCGCGGCGGTACGACCTGGCCGAGCGAGTCGTCCCCGCCGAGCACCACGGGCGGGAGGTGGAGCGCGAGGAGGCGCAGCGCCAGCTCCTGCTGCAGGCGGCGCGAGCCCACGGCCTGGGCACGGCGGCGGACCTGGCGGACTACTTCCGCATGCCGGTGCGCGCCGCGCGCCCGCGCCTCGCCGAGCTGCTCGCCTCCGGCGCGCTGCGCGAGGCGCGCGTCGAGGGATGGCGCGAGCCGGCGTACCTGCATCCGGACTCCGGGCCGGCGCGGATCGAGGCGCGCAGCCTGCTTTCGCCCTTCGACCCGGTGGTCTGGTTCCGGCCCCGGACGCGCCGGCTGTTCGGGTTCGACTACCGGTTCGAGATCTTCGTGCCCGCCGGGAAGCGCCGCTGGGGAGCGTACGTGCTGCCGTTCCTCTTCGGCGACCGCCTCGTCGCGCGCGTGGATCTGAAGTCGGATCGGGTGGCGCGCCGGCTGCTGGTCGTCGGCGCATGGCTCGAGCCAGGCGCGGATCGCGCGCCGGTGGCTTCCGCGCTGGCCGCCGAGCTGCGCCAGTGGGCGACCTGGCTGGGGCTGCGTGCCGTGGCGGCCGGCCGCCGCGGCGATCTCGCGCGCACGCTGTCTGCAGCGCTGCGCGCTTGACCTGCGGCGGCGGGTTGCGCACTCTGCGCGCCCCGCACAGGAGGCGCTGATGCCCAACCAGGTCGTTTCCACGGAGAAGGCCCCCAAGGCGATCGGACCCTACTCGCAGGCGATCGTGGCCGGCGAGCTGGTCTTCACCAGCGGCCAGATCCCGCTCGATCCGCAGACGCAGCAGATGGTGCAGGGCGACGTGCGCGCGCAGACCGAGCGGGTGATGGAGAACCTCGCCGCCGTGTTGGCCGCTGCCGGCGTCGGCTTCGGAAACGTGGTGAAGGCGAGCATCTTCCTCGCCGATTTGAACGATTTCGCGGCGGTGAACGAGGTCTACGGAAAGCGCTTCCCCGCTGCGCCTCCCGCGCGCTCGACCGTGCAGGTCGCCGCCCTGCCGAAAGGCGCGCGCGTGGAGATCGATCTGGTCGCAGTCCGAAGGTAGCGCGGCGGATCGGCGGCGGGCGGTAGCTTGCTCGTGCAGCAGCGCCGGTGTTATTGCCGGGGCCGGGGAGGCAAGCATGCACCGGCTCGTCGCAGCGCTCGTCGTGGTCTCGATGGCCTCGATGCCGGCCGTCGCCCAGTCGTCGCGGAAGGCGAAGTCGAAGCCCAAGCAGCAGCAGCTCGAGCCGCCTCCGCCCGCGCCGCCCACGCCGGCGGCTCCCGCGCCGGCCGCGCCCGCGACCAGCGCGCAGCCCGCGCCGCCACTGCCGAGCACGCAGCCGGCGCTCCCGGCGGCGAAGCCGAAGGGGGAGGGCACGACGCTGGGGTTGTACCGCCTGGTGCGCAAGGGCGAGACCGACCCGCTGCTCAAGGCGGTCGACGACGCGTTCCGCCAGGTCGCGGATGCGTCGAAGCGGTACCGGTCGGTGGTCCCGCTGCCCGAGCCCGCCGAGAAGCAGGGCTGCGGGCTCAACGTGCCGTGCCTCGCCAGCCTCGGCGGCCTGCAAGGCGTGGACGAAGTCATGGCCGGCGACCTGACCAGGACCGAGAACGGGCTCATCTTGCGCGTCAAGCTGGTCGACACGCGCGGCGAGAAGGTGCTGGGCGACAAGGACCAGGTGATTGCCTCGCAGACCGCGCCCGAGGTGCAGGTCTGGGCCGAGTCGCTGGCCTGCAGGCTGATGATGGGCCAGGAGTGCGTCGGCGAGGTGCTGGTCGACGCCGACCTGCCCGAGATCAAGATCCTGGTGGACGGCGAACCGATCGCGCGCACCTCGAGCCGCCCGGAGCGCCTGCGCCTCCCGGTCGGCGTGCACCGGGTGCGCATCGCGGTGGACAAGCGGACCTCGCTGGAGCGGCCTCTGCTGGTCTCGCGGCAGCCTTCAACCGGCGTGGCGCTGTATGCGCGCGAGCATGAGGAGGCGCTTGCGCTCACTTCCCCCGCCGAGGCGCCGCGCGGCGTCGACGGCAAGCCCAGCGTCGCCCCGAGCGTGCGGCCCACTCCCACGAAGTGGACCAGGTCGGTCGGCATGACCATGGCGGCGGTCGGTATCGTGGCCGCGGGCATCGCCACGTACGAAGGGCTACACAGCAAGAGCCTCGCCAACGACGCCAACAGCCGTTTCGCTGCGAACGGCGCTTACACCCAGACGGACCTTTCGACGATCTCGTCCGCGCACAGCGCCGCGACCACGGCGAACGTGCTCTTCGTCGTCGGCGGCGTCCTGGCGGCCTCGGGCCTTGTCCTCACGTTCGCGTTCTGATTCCGGAGAACCGATGAAGCGCTTGTTCGCGGCGTTGGCGGTGGTGTGCGGGACGCTGGGCTGCAAGGTCGATCTGAACGGGACCTGCGCGAAGGACTCGGACTGCAAGGCGGGCCTCACCTGCGAAACCTCGGTGGATCCGCACGTCTGCCTCTCCGCATGCGACCCGGTCTGCGGGACCAACCAGACCTGCGCGAACGCCAAGTGCGTATCGACGGGCCCGGTCATCGAGGCGGTGCGGGTGACCGACAACCCGGCGCCGGGGCTCAACGGTTTCTACGCGCGCATCGCCACGAACTCGATCCCGGTCAGCGTGGACGTGAGCACTGGCTTCGGCGGTCAGATCGCATCGGTCTTCCTGACCGTGAACGGCAATCGCATCGATCTCACCAGCAGCAGCACGGCCGGGACGGTCACCACCTACAACTTCACAGTGCCTACCCTCGATGCGCCCGCTGGAACTGACGGCCCCCTGCT
>DASWGQ010000353.1:0-7943 GCA_036393595.1 Myxococcales bacterium
TGCGGGCCCGACGGCGACGCGAAGGCCGCCGCGCAATGCGACAGCGACTGGGGCGCGCCCGGCTACGTGTGCAAGGCCGCCGCGTGCCTGCGCAGCTTCCCGGCCGAGGCGGGCAAGCTCCGGGTCGCGCCCGGCAATCCGGGCGCGGTGCTGCGGCGCAGCTCGACCGACCCGGTTTCTTTTAGCAGATGGGTTGCGAGCGACGTCCAGGCGGGCTCGGACGGCGCGCGGCAGCCGCAGGGACTGGAGGCGATGCGGCTGGCGCTCGGCGATGCCTCGTCCGGGTTCCTGCGCGACGGCGCCAAGATCGTGGTGGCGTTCTTCAGCGACGCCGAGGACTGCTCCGATCCGCAGCAGCGCTTCTCCATGCTGGTGAAGGACGCGCAAGGAAACGTGATCGACCAGTGCGCCCGGCAAGCCTCGGGAGACGGGACCGGCATCTCCTCGCTCGAGCCGGTGGCCCGGTACGTGAACTTCCTCCGCGCGCTCGCCAACGCCGACGGCAGCCCGAAGGAAGTGCAGGTCGCGGCCATCGTCAGCCTGAAGGACGGGACCCGCGAGCCGGGAGTGTGCACGGACGGCGCCTGCCAGGCGCGCTGCGACCAGCCGGCGGCCCAGCAGGCCTGCCAGAACCGGTGCGCGGGCGCGACGCCGTTCGCGCTCTGCATGGCCGACTGCACCGCCGAGTGCAAGACGTTCTGCGACGGGCAAGTGCCCGGGCGGCGCTACGTGGAGATGGCCACCGCCTTCCAGGGCCTGGCGGCGAGCGTGTGCAGCGACGACGCGGGCGGCCCGTTGGGCCGGCTCGCCGCGGTGATCGGCATTCCCAAGCAGATCGAGCTGCTCGCGCGCCCGACCGGCCTGGAGTACCTGCGCGTGCGCGTCGACCGCGCGGGGACCGCCATCGACTGCGCGGCAGGTCAGGGATTCGACCTGGTCGAAAATCCCGACGGCCCGGCGGTGCGCTTCACCGGTGCGTGCGCGCTCCAGCCCGACGACGTCTGGGACATCCGCTATCTCGCGGACGGCTGACCGCCCCCGGCAGGCTCCGGACCGCGCAAGAGCCGCCGGTCCCCGCGGCCGTCGCTCACGATCAGCAGCACGGAGTGTCCCGCGATGAGCTTCACGCCGGATTTCAGGTCCGCGGCCGTGACCGGCCGCTCCTCGCGCTCGCTCGGTGCCGCCAATCGGATCCCCCCCGGGCCGCGGATCGCCTGCACGAGTAGTCTACGCCACCTTGCGTCCGCGCGGCAGCGGCGAACCGTTGCCCGCGCCCTTCGGCCAATGATAGGAGCGGAGGGTTTCCCGGAGGACTCCGATGGGTCTCGCGTGCCGCAGCGCCGTGGCCGTGCTCGCCGCTGCCTCCGCGGCGGTCGCGCAAGGCCAGCCGCCAGGTCCGCCGCGGCCCACCGACCAGGTCCCGTCCGGCCTGCAGATCCCGCCGGAGATCGTCCCCTTGGGCCCCCGGGCCCAGGAGCGTCCCGGCGCCTCGGCCGACTGGATGGCGGCCTGGGAGGATCTCTGGAAGCGCCGCGACAATCCCGCGGTGCTCAAGCAGCTCGAGGACCTCATCCAGGACCATCTCGCCGAAGATCCGAACGGATTCGAGACCACGCGCCGCCAGGCGTCGCTGGTGGCCTGGGAGGCCGACGGCGAGCCCGACGGCTCGGACGACAAGGCCGCCAAAGGGAAGACCGCGTGGGAGGCCGGCGACAAGGCCATCCAGGCGAACCCCGCGGACGTGCGCGGGCACTACTTCTCGGGCGTCGGCGTGGGGCTCTACTCGGAGGGCGTGGGGATCCTGACCGCGCTCTCGCAGGGGCTGGAAGGCAAGTTCCGCGAACGGATGCTCGCGGCGCTCCGCATCGACAAGGACTTCCTGGACGGCGCGCCGCAAGTCGTCTGGGGCCGGTACTTCTTCAAGCTGCCCTGGCCCAAGCGCGACCCCGAGGAGTCCATCAAGGTGCTCCGGGCCGCGGTCCGCTCCCATCCCAACAACTGGCGCGCCAAGCTGTACCTCGCCGACTCGCTGCTCCTGAACGGGCTGGAAGGAGAGGCGGACGAGGCCCAGAAGCTGGTGCAGCAGATCCTCGACGCGCCGGGGGGGAAGGACCTGCCGGAGGAGAGACGCATCAAGGACCAGGCCCGCAAGTGGAAGGCGAAGCACTGATCGGGAGCATCCGATGGCGACCGCACCGAAGGCGATGGGCTCGATGCAGAGGCTCAAGGAGGATTTCGCGACCGTCCGTTCCGTGGCCGGGCTGTTCCGGCTGCGCGCGGCCGGCGATCCCCAGCGCGTGGCCGCGCTGCGCAAGACCGGGGGCGCCTGGAAGCCGCTCACCTG
Organism: Myxococcales bacterium; assembly: GCA_036393595.1. Lineage (GTDB taxonomy): Bacteria > Myxococcota > Myxococcia > Myxococcales > 40CM-4-68-19 > VBKO01. Next base: position 2,345 of record DASWGQ010000353.1, read on the forward strand.
GGCCGAGCTGGCCGGCCTGGCCGAGGAAGCGGCCTGGGGGCTCATCGCGGCCGGCGTGAAGCCGGGCGACAAGGTCTCGCTGGTCGGCTCCACGCGCGTGGAATGGACGGTGGCCGATCTCGGAATCGCCCACGCCGGCGGGGTGAGCGTGCCCATCTACCACTCCAACACCGCCGAGGAGATCGGCTACATCGTGCAGAACTCCGGCGCGACGCTGGTCTTCGTCGAGGACGACAAGCAGCTGCGCAAGCTGCGCGAGGTGCGCGCGCAGCTCCCCGCGGTCCGCTGCTGCGTGCTGCTCGAGGGCGAGGGAGACGGCGACTGGGGACTGTCCTTCGCCCGGCTCGTCGCGCGCGGCAAGGAGCACAAGGGGCGCGTGCCGGGCGAGCTGCAGCAGCGGCTCGAGCAGCAGCGGCGGGACGAGCTGTCCACCATCCTCTACACCAGCGGCACCACCGGCACGCCCAAGGGCGTAATGACCACCAACGACCAGCTCATCTTCGCCGCCGAGGCGGCGGTCGGCACGGGATTGTTGCAGCGCGACGACGCACATCTCTTGTTCCTCCCCTTCGCCCACTCCTTCGCCCAGATCATCAAGGCGGCCTGGTTCGGGAGCGGGCTCAAGATGATCTATGCCGAGTCGGTGGACCGCCTGGTCGACAACGCCGGCGAGACGGGCCCCACCGTGCTTTCGGCGGTGCCGCGTGTCTACGAGAAGGCGTTCAACAACGTGGTCGCCAACGGCATGGCGCAGAAGGGCCTTTCGGGGACCCTCTTCCGGATGGCGATGCGCGAGTTCGAGATGTACGCCATGGCGAAGGACAAGGGGCAGGGGTACTCTTCGTTCGCGTTCGGGCTGGCGCGCAAGCTGGTCTTCCCCAAGATCAAGGACAAGCTGTCGAAGCGCTTCGGCGGGCGAATCCACACCTTCGTGTCGGGCGGCGCTCCGCTGGCGCGGAAGATCGCATACTTCTTCGACTTGCTCGGCTTCGACCTGCTGGAGGGCTACGGCCTCACCGAGACCATCGCGCTGACCAGCGTCAACCTGCCCGGGCAGAACAAGCTCGGCACGGTGGGGAGGCCGTTCCCCGGCGTCGAGGTGAAGATCGCCGAGGACGGCGAGATCCTCCAGCGGGGCCGCCACATCATGCGCGGCTACTTCGGGCTGCCCGAGGCCACCGCCGAGGTGATCGACAAGGACGGTTGGTTCCACACCGGGGACATCGGCGACGTCGATGCCGACGGTTACCTGCGCATCACCGACCGCAAGAAGGACTTGATCAAGACCAGCGGGGGCAAGTACATCGCGCCGCAGGCGATCGAAGGAGCGCTCAAGACCATGAGCGAGCTGATCAGCCAGGTGGTGGTGATCGGCGACCGCCGCAAGTACGTCGCGGTGCTGGTGACCGTGGCGGAGGACCAGGCGAAGAAGGCCGCGGGCGAGGCGGGCGAGCCGGCCGGCAGCTACCGGGACGCGGCCTCCTCGAAGGCCGTCCGGGCCAAGGTGCAGGACGCCATCGACCGGCTGAACGCGACCCTCCCCTCGTACGAGACGGTGAAGCGGTTCACCATCCTCGAGCGCGACTTCTCGCTGGAGAACGGGGAGCTGACGCCCACCCTCAAGGTGAAGCGAAAGGCCGCCACCCAGAAGTACAAGCCCCAGATCGACTCCATGTACGACGGCGAATCCCTCGACTAAAGACACTCCGGGTCAAACCGATTGCACCACGGAGCACACGGAGCCCACGGAGGAATGGTTTTGTTTGCGGTCGGGCGCAGGCGCGCGATCCGGGAGACACCAAAGAACTCCGTGCTCTCCGTGTGCTCCGTGGTGCAATCGTTTCGGCGTCGTTCGCGGCAGGTCAGCCGCAGTTGAGGGGGGGATCGCGGCGGAGGTCGAGGATGATCTGGCCGCGGCGGAGGACGAGGCGGGCGTGGTCGACGCCGGCGTGGTAGGGCAGATGGGCCGGGTCTCGGGTGGCGTGCACCACCAGGTCGGCGCGCAGCCCCGGAGCGAGGCGGCCCCGATCGTCCATGTGCAGCGCCCGGGCGGCGCCCACCGTGCAGGCCCACAGCGCCTGTGCCGGAGAGAGCCCGCTGAACAGGCACCCCGCCGCGAGCAGCAGCGAAGCGCCCTCCATGCGCTGGCTGCCCGGATTGAGGTTCGACCCCAGCGCCACCGGCACGCCGGCGGCGAGGAAGGGCCCGGCTTGCGCGGGCTTCGAGTCGCGCAGGAACCACGCCGCCAGCGGCAGCAACACGGCCGTGGTGCCGGAGCGGGCCATCGCCTCGACGCCCGCCGCTCCGGTCCGCTCGAGGTGGTCGGCGCTGGAGCAGCCGATCACCGCCGCGAGCGCCGCGCCCGCGGTGTTGGTCAGCTGGTCGGCGTGCAAGTGCGCAACCAGGCCGGCGCGCACGCCGGCTTCCAGCACGGTGCGGCACTCGTCGGTGGTGAACGCGCCCTTGTCGCAAAACGCGTCGCAGCCGTGCGCCAGCCCCTGCTTGGCGGCCTCGGAGGTGAGCTCGGTCGCCACCACCTTGACCCACGCGTGCCGGTCCATCTCCGGCGGGACCGCGTGCAGGCCGAGCAGGGTGGGCACCACGTCGCAGCTCGCGCCCTGGCCGGCCTGGCGGATGAGGCGCAGGAGCCGCAGCTCCTGCTCGATGGAAGCTCCGTAGCCGCTCTTCACCTCGACGGTGGTGACGCCGCCGCGCGTGAGGCGAGCGAGGCGTTGCCTCGCTCCTTCCACCAGCTGGTCGTCCGAAGCGGCCCGGGTCGATTGCACGGTGGAGATGATTCCGCCGCCGGTCTGCGCGATCTCCGAATTGGTGGCGCCCGACAGCCGCTGCGCGAACTCCGCGGAGCGGTCGCCCGCGAAGAGCAGGTGCGTGTGCGGGTCGACGAAACCCGGGGTGACCAGCGCCCCGGCCGCGTCGATCTCCACTGCGCGCGGGTCGCGCGAGAGCTCGCCGGCCGCCATCTTCTCCGCCAGCTCGTGGTCGGGGCCGACGTAGGCGATGCGGTCGCCGTCGATCGCGACGGCGCCGTCCTCGACCAGCGCGAGCGGCCCGTCCAGTGGCGCCGCCTGCGCGCCCTCCATCGTCGCCAGCCGGGCATGGCGGATCGAAAGCGAGATCATCGCGTCAGCCCCGGTATCCGAACCCCGCGTTCACGAGCCACCTGGATGGCCTCCTCGTATCCGGCGTCGGCGTGGCGCAGGATGCCCATGGCCGGGTCGCCGGTCAGCACCCGCTCCAGCCGCCGCGCCGCCGCGTCGGTGCCGTCGGCGACGATCACCTGCCCGGCGTGGAGCGAGTAGCCGATGCCGACCCCTCCGCCGTGGTGGAACGACACCCACGAGGCGCCGTTCACCGCGTTCACCAGCGCGTTCAGGATGGGCCAGTCGGCGATGGCGTCGGAGCCGTCCTTCATCGCTTCGGTCTCCCGGTTCGGAGAGGCGACCGAGCCGCAGTCGAGGTGGTCGCGCCCGATCACCAGCGGGGCCTTCACGCGCCCGCTGCGCACCAGCTCGTTGAACACGAGGCCGGCGCGGGCCCGCTCGCCGTACCCCAGCCAGCAGATGCGCGCCGGCAGGCCCTGGAACTGGACCCGCTCGCGCGCCAGCCGCAGCCACCGGTGCAGGGCAGGCTTGTCGGGGAACTCGGCCATCAGCGCCTCGTCAGTGGTGTGGATGTCGGCCGGGTCGCCCGACAGGGCCACCCAGCGGAACGGGCCCGCCCCCTGGCAGAACAGCGGCCGGATGTACGCAGGCACGAATCCAGGGTACGCGAATGCGTCGGCGGCGCCACCTTCTTGCGCCTCGGCCCGCAGGTTGTTGCCGTAGTCGAAGACGTGGGCGCCGCGGCGGCGCAGCTCCAGCATGGCGCGGACGTGCTCGGCCATGCTGGCCCGTGCGCGGCGGACGTACTCCTGGTCGTCGCGGGCGCGCAGCTCGGCGGCTTCCTCCACCGACAGGCCCGCCGGGACGTACCCGTTCAGCGGATCGTGAGCCGACGTCTGATCCGTGAGCAGGTCGGGGACCACGCCGCGCCGCACCAGCTCGGGCAGGGCTTCGGCGGCGTTCATGACCACCCCGATGGAGACCGCCTCGCCGCGGTCCCGGGCCTGCCCGGCCCTCCGCAGCGCCGCGTCCAGCGAGGGCGCCTCCTCGTCCAGGTACCGCTGCGAGAGCCTGCGCCGCAGGCGCCGCGGATCGACCTCGAACCCGAGGAACACGGCTCCGGCCATCGTCGCGGCGAGCGGCTGCGCGCCGCCCATGCCGCCGAGGCCGGAGCTGACCACCAGCCGCCCCGAGAGGTCCTCGCTGCCGAAGTGCCGCCGCCCGGCGGCCACGAACGTCTCGTAGGTGCCCTGCAGGATCCCCTGGGTGCCGATGTAGATCCACGACCCCGCGGTCATCTGGCCGTACATGGTGAGCCCGGCCCGTTCCAGCTCGCGGAACTTCTCCCAGGTGGCCCACTTGGGGACCAGATTCGAGTTGGCGATCAGGACCCGCGGCGCGTCGGGATGGGTGCGCAGGACGCCCACCGGCTTGCCGCTCTGCACGAGCAGCGTCTCGTCGTCTTCCAGCGCGCGGAGCGACGAGCAGATGCGCTCGTACGAGGGCCAGTCGCGGGCGGCCTTGCCGCTTCCGCCGTAGACGACCAGCTCGTCCGGTTTCTCCGCGACCTCCGGGTCCAGGTTGTTCTGCAGCATGCGCAGCGCGGCTTCCTGCACCCAGCCCTTGCAGGACAGGGTGGAGCCCCGCGGAGCGCGGACGGCGTGCGGCATTCGCACCTCCTCGCGAGCGGGATTACCATGCCCGCATGGACGAGTGGCGCCGGAACCTGATCGAGGACGACGAGGATCGCATCACGGAGTTGCTCAAGAGCACGCGGCGGGTGGCGGTGCTCGGGATCAAGACCGAGGCGCAGAGCGGCCAGCCGGCCTTCTACGTGCCGGCGGCGCTGCAGAAGATGGGCCTCGCGATCGTGCCCGTGCCGGTCTATTTCCCGGCCGTGCAGGAGATCCTGGGCGAGAAGGTGTACCGCAAGGTCAGCGACGTGCCGGGCGACGTCGACATCGTGGACGTCTTCCGCCGCTCCGCGGACGTGGCCCAGCACCTCCCCGACCTGCTCGCCAAGCGCCCCCGCGCCGTCTGGCTGCAGGCCGGCATCCGCGACGACCGCACCGCCGAATCCCTGGCCCGCTCCGGCATCCTCGTCATCCAGGACCGCTGCCTGATGGTCGACTACCGCTCCCTGCGAGCCTAAAAAAAAGTTCACCACGGAGGACACGGAGAGCACGGAGTTCGTTTTCAAGAAACCCCCGCTATCTCCGTGTGCTCCGTGCTCTCCGTGGTGCGATCTCTTCGTCACAGTCTGGCGGACACTCCCGGAGCGGGAATCTCGACGGGCCAGCCTTTGGAGGAGAGGCGGAGGCGTTGGGATTCGAGGGAGGCGGGTTCGCCGTGGACGAGGAAGGTGCGGGAAGGAGGATGGGGCAGGGCGGAGAGCCACCGTTCCTCCTCGGCCCAGTCGGCGTGCGCGGAGAAGCCGGTCATCTGCACGACGTTGGCGCGCACCGCGACCATGCGGC
>DASWGQ010000354.1:0-7699 GCA_036393595.1 Myxococcales bacterium
CGGGTCGCTGTCGTTCGACGGCTCGTCGGCGAAGTAGATCCGCGTCACCAGCTGCTTGAGCAGGCCGCGCGCGAAGATGGTCAGGTTCACGTGCGGCGCCTGCAGCGAGCCCTCCCACCCCGGCACACGCCCCGGCCGGATGGTCACGAATCGGTACCGGCCCGCTTCGTCGGTCATGGCCCGGCCGAATCCGCGGAAGCCCGGGTCGGCGCGACGCGCGTCCTCCGGATGGTCGTAGCGGCCCTCCGCGTCCGCCTGCCAGATCTCCAGCACGGCGTCGTCGACCGGCGCGCCGTCGCCATCGAGCACGCGGCCCTCGATGAGGATCTTTTCGCCGCGCGCACCGTCGCGGGTGAGGTCGTTCCACTCGGGCCGGTCGAGCCCGAGCCGGAAGAACGGGCCCACGGTCTGCGAGGGCGTGGCCGCGTGGCGGCTCATCGATCGTCCTCGAACGGCGTCGACTCGCGCCCGCGCAGCACCACGTCGAACCGGTAGCCCAGCGCATACTCGGCCTCGCTGAGCGCCGGATCGTAGGCGGACACCAGGCGCCGCCGCGCCGCCTCGTCGGGCACGCTGTTGTAGATGGGGTCCAGCGGCAGCAGCGGATCGCCCGGGAAGTACATCTGCGTGACCAGCCGGCTGGCGAAGGCGGGGCCGAAGACCGAGAAATGGATGTGCGCCGGGCGCCATGCGTTGGCCGTGTTCCGCCACGGATACGCGCCCGGGAGGATGGTGAGGAAGCGATACTCTCCCTTCTCGTCGGTGATCGCGCGGCCCACGCCGGTGAAGTTCGGATCGAGCGGAGCATCGTGCTGGTCCTTGCCGTGCAAGTACCGCCCCGCCGCGTTGCACTGCCACAGCTCGATCAGCGCCCTCGGTAGCGGCCGGCCGCCTTCCTCGAGCAGCCGCCCGGCCACGATGATGCGCTGCCCGAGCGCCTCGCCCTTTCCCTGGCGCGTCAGATCGACCAGCTCGGGCTCGTCCCGGAACCGCGGCCCGGTGATCTCCGAGAGCGTCTGCTGGAGCGGCAGCAACGCGCGCGACGGGGCGCGCTTCACCGTGCTGCCGTACTCGCGGTGGAGGTACGGCGGCTGCACCCCGGGACGCGGGCGCGCGTACGGCGGCGGTTCGCGGCTCATGGCTTCTTCGAATCCTCCTCCATCTGCTGGTCGGCCATCTCAGGCCTCCAGGAAGCCCAGCACCGCCGCCGTGAACTGATCCTTCGCCTCGACGTTCGAGAGGTGCGACGCCTCGAGCTCGACCACCCTGGCGCCGCGGATGCGCTCCGCGATCTGCCGGCCGTGCTCCGGCGGCGTGGCCGGATCGCGGGAGCCCACCACCACCAGGGTGGGGGTCCGGATGGCGGCGATCGAGTCGCGCTGGTCCATGTCGCGGATGGCGGCACAGCAGGCCGCGTATCCTTCCGGCGGCGTCGCCAGCAGCATCCGCCGGACCTTCTCGACGACCTCCGGCGCGCGGGCGCGAAAGCCGCTCGTCAGCCAGCGCTCGATCACCTGCGGCACCACGGCCCCCATGCCCGAGGCACGGACCGCCTCGATGCGAGCGTTCCAGGTCTCCGGCTGGCCGAAGTACGCGGAGGTGTTGCACAGCGCCAGCCGCTCGACCCGCCCCGGCGCGTTGGTCGCGAACCACATCCCGACCATGCCGCCCTTGGAAAGGCCGCAGAAGCGGACGCGCTCGAGCCCGAGCGCATCGAGCAAGCCGACCACGTCGCGGCCCAGGTCCTCGATCCGGTACGGCCCGGGCGGCACTGCCGACTGGCCATGGCCGCGGCTGTCGTAGCGCAGCACCCGGAACCGCTCCGCGAACGCGGCTACCTGCGGATCCCACAGGGTCACGTCGCTGCCCAGCGAGTTGGAAAGCACCAGCACCGGATTCCCCGGCTTGCCGTCGAACCGGTGGAAGAGCCGGACGCCGCCTACGTCGACGAAGGCCATCTAGGGCTCCTCCCGCCGCCGCCGCCGAGCGGCCAGCACGCGATCGACGAACGCCGCCGACTGCCCGAGGTAGCTGCGGGGGTCGAACACGGCGGCGAGATCCCTGGCTGGCAGGTGCTGCGCGACCGCCGGATCCTCGGCCAGCACCTCGCGCAAGGGCCTGCCCGTCTCGGACGAGCGGCGGCTGGCCCGCTCGACCATCTCGTGCGCCTGCGGCCGGCCGACGCGCGCTGCGAGGGCCATCGCCGCCGCCTCGGCGAGGATCCGGCCCTGCGTCACGTCGAGATTCGCGCGCATGCGGTCCGGATCGAGCTCCAGCCCTTCGACGGTCTCCACCGTCTGGCGCAGCGCGCCCGCCGCAACCATGCACAGCTCGGGGAGCGTCTCCCATTCCGCGTGCCACCCACCCAGCCCGCGCTCGTGCTCCTGAACCATCGCGGAGAGGAGAGTCGAGACGAGTCCTGGCGCCCGCGCGGCCGCCGCGAGCGCCACGGCTGCGCTCACCGGGTTCCGCTTCTGGGGCATCGTCGACGAGCCGCCTCGACCCTCGCCGGCCGGCTCGAACGCCTCCGCCACCTCGGTCTGCATGAGGAGCGACACGTCGCGGGCCATCTTGCCGAGCGTGCCGGTGAGAAGCCCGAGGAACGTCGCGACCTCGGCCACGCGGTCGCGCTGAGCGTGCCAGGGGATCGCCGGCAGCGGGAGTCCCAGCTCGGAGGCGAGGGCTTCGGCGACTTCGAGCCCCTTCGCACCGAGCGCGGCGAGCGTTCCCGCCGCGCCGCCGAGCTGCAGGACGAGGGCGCGCGGCAGCATCTCCTCGAGCCTCGCGGCATGCCGCTCGACGGCGTCGAGCCACCCGGCGATCTTCACCCCGAGCGTCACCGGCGCGGCGTGCTGCAACCAGGTCCGCCCGGCCAGCAAGGTCCCCTTGTGCTCCTCGGCGCGGCCGGCGAGCGCGGCGGAGAGGCGCTCCAGGTCCTCGCGCAGGAGAGCGGCAAGTTGCCGGAGCTGGAGGACGAGCCCGGTGTCCATCGCGTCCTGGCTGGTCGCGCCCCAGTGCACGTACCGCGCGGCCTCGGCGTCGTCCGCCGCCACCCGCGCGGTCAGCGCGGCGATCATCGGGATGGCGGGGTTGCCCGCCTTGGCGGTCCCCTCGGCGAGCGCGGCGAGGTCGAACGACTCGGCCCGGCACTGGCGCGCGATCGCCGCCGCGGCCGCGGCGGGAATCACGCCGGCGCGCGCCTCGGCCCGCGCGAGCGCGGCCTCGAAATCCAGCATTCCCTGCAGGCGCGCGCGATCGCCGAACGCGGCCGAGGCTTCCGGGGTCCCGAAGAGGCGCGCGAGCAGCTCAGGCATCGAGGTCCCTCGGCCGACTCCCGCCGGACCGTACGCGGAAGCCGCTCTCGGCGTCAAACGCTCCCAGCGCATATCGGTCCGCGCTGTGAAAAGCGCAGCGCCGCCCTATCCGGCGGCGGCTGTGGGCAGGCCGACGTAGTTCTCGGCCAGCGAGACGGCGGCGGCGCGCGAAGAGGTCACGTACTCCAGCTCGGCGAGCTGCAGCCGGCTGGTGAAGGCGTCGCTCGTCTGGTCGCGGTGGGTCACCGCGGTCATCCAGCGGGAGAACCGCTCCGCGAGCCACACGCGGCGCAGGCACGTCGCCGAGTACCGGTCGAGGAGCTCCGTCCGTCCCGAGGCGAAGAACGCGGCCATCGCGCGGGAGAGCACACGGACGTCTGCCACTGCCAGGTTCATGCCCTTGGCCCCGGTGGGCGGAACGATGTGCGCGGCGTCACCCGCGAGGAACAGCCTGCCGTGCCGCATCGGATCGATGACGAAGCTGCGCATCGCGACGATGCCCTTCTGCACGATTGGGCCCTCGGCCAGGCGGAATCCGTCCGTGCCCGACAGGCGCGCGCGGAATTCCTCCCAGATGCGCTCGTCGGACCAGCGGTCCTCGTCGTCGTGGGGGTCGCACTGGAAGTAGAGCCGCTGCAGCTCTGGCGAGCGCGTGCTGACCAGCGCGAATCCGCGCTCGTGGCGCGTGTAGATCAGCTCCTCGGTGGAGCGCGGCGCCTCGGCGAGGATGCCGAACCAACCGAAGGGATAGACGTGCTGGTAGTCGGCCCGCAGCCGCGGCGGGATTGCCGAGCGGCAGACGCCGTGGAACCCGTCGCAGCCGGCGATGAAGTCACAGGAGATCTCGCGCTCCCCACCCGCGTGACGGAAGCGGATCCGCGGCGCGCGCGTCTCCACGTCGTGCAGGGTCGCGTCCGAGACCTCGAACAGCAGCGCTCCGCCGGCGGCGATGCGCGCGGCGACCAGGTCCTTGATCACCTCGTGCTGCGCGTAGAGCGTGATCGCCTTCCCGCCGGTCAGCTCGTGGAGGTCGATGCGGTGCGTCTCGCCGCCGAAGCGCAGGTTGATGCCCCGGTGGACGGCGCCTTCGCGCTTCATCCGCTCCCCGAGACCCACCTCGGTGAGTAGATCGACCGTCCCCTGCTCGAGCACGCCGGCCCGGATGGTGGACTCGATCTCCGCGCGGCTGCGCAGTTCCAGGACGATCGACTCGACGCCCTCGAGATGCAGGAGGTGCGAGAGGAGCAGCCCCGCGGGTCCGGCGCCGACGATCCCCACTTGCGTGCGCATCGCGTCAGGTTCCCCGATGAGGGCCGACAGGATACGTCTCATTGACGGATCAGGGGCAATTCTGTCGTACTGGCGGTCTCCAGCGTCACTTCAAAAGGGGGTTCCCCGCCATGTCGAGGCAGACTCTCTCGCGCCGCGCGCTCCTCGCTGCCACCGGCGCAGCGGCCGCTTCCACGGTTCTCCCCCGCCGCGCCTTCCCGGCGGGCAAGGCGAAGATCCGCATCGGCTTGCTCTTGCCCTACTCCGGCACCTACGCGGCACTGGGGAACAACATCACCGACGCCATGAAGCTCGCCGCTCGCGAGCACGACAACAAGCTCGCAGGCCGCGAGATCGAGTGGGTGGCGGTCGACGACGAGTCCGATCCGGCGAAGGCCCCCGCCAACGTGAACAAGCTGGTGGTCGGGGACAAGGTCGACATCCTCACCGGGCCCGTCCACTCGGGCGTGGCGATGGCGATGATGCAGATCGTCCGCCAGGAGAAGACGCTCACCATCGTCACCAACGCCGGCGCGCAGGCGGTCACCGGCCAGCTCTGCGCGCCCAACGTCTTCCGCACCTCGTTCTCCAACTGGCAGACCTCGTACCCCTGCGCCGACGTGGTGCTGAAGGACGGCCGCAAGAAGGCCGTCCTGATGTTCTGGAACTACAGCTTCGGGCAGGAGTCGATGGCCGCGTTCAAGGAAGGGTTCACCAAAGGCGGCGGCACCATCGTGAAGGAGATCCCCGTTCCATTCCCCACCACCGAGTTCCAGGCCAACCTGTCGGAGATCGCGGCGCTCAAGCCCGACGCGGTGTTCGTCTTCTTCGCCGGCGCGGGCGCGGCCAAGTTCGTCAAGGACTATGCGGACGCGGGCCTGAAGGACAAGGTCGCGCTCTACGGCAGCGGCTTCCTCACCGAGGGCGTGCTCGGAGCGCAGGGGCCGGCCGCCGAAGGCATCAAGACCACGCTGCACTACGCAGACAGCCTGGCCACGCACGCCAACCGCGACTTCCGCATGGCCTTCAAGAAAGCGACTACGCGGGACGCGGACGTCTACGCCGTGGCGGGTTACGACACCATCCGCGCGCTGGCGATGGCGCTGGACAAGGTCAAGGGCGACACCAGCGCCCGGAAGGAGCTGATCTCGGCGCTCGAGGCGGTGCAATTCGAGAGCCCGCGCGGACCGTTCCGGTTCTCCAAGGCGCACAACCCCGTCCAGAACGTCTACGTGCGCCAGGTGAAGGGCGGGCGCGAGATCGTGCTGGGCGTCGCGCAGAAGGACGCCGAGGATCCGGCGTTCGGTTGCCAGATGGCGACATGACCCTTCCGCTGTTCGCGCTGCAGCTGCTCAACGGCGTGGAGTACGGGCTGCTCCTCTTCCTGGTCGCGAGCGGCCTGACGCTGATCTTCGGCGTGCTCGGCGTGCTCAACTTCGCGCACGGCTCGTTCTACATGCTGGGCGCGTACCTCGCGTACTGGATCGGCGAGCGCACCGGCAGCCTGGCCTGGGCGATCGCGGCCGGCGTGCCGTTGATGTTCGCGGCCGGATGGCTGGTGGAGCGGCTGGCCATCTCGCGGCTCTACGGCCGCGACCACCTCTCCCAGCTGCTGCTCACCTACGGCATGGTGCTGCTCTTCAACGAGCTGCAGCGCGCGCTGTTCGGCAACGAGGTGCACGGCGTCGCCACTCCGCGCCCGCTCGCCTTCGGGCTTCGCCTCGGAGAGCTGCAGTCCTGGCCGGCGTACCGCGCCTTCACCTGCGTGGCCTGCCTGCTGGTCGCCGCGGCGATCCGGCACGTGCTCCTGCGCACCCGCTTCGGCATGCGCGTCCGCGCGGGCGCGGTGAACCCCGAGATGGTCGAGGCGCTGGGCGTCGACGTGCGCCGCCTGCTCTCCGTCCTCTTCAGCGCCGGCACCGCGCTGGCGGCGCTGGCGGGCATCCTCGCCGCGCCGCTCACCACCGTGTACCCGGGCATGGGCGAGGGCGTGCTGATCATCTCGTTCGTGGTGGTGGTGATCGGGGGCATCGGCTCGGTCAAGGGGGCCTTCTTCGGCGCTCTGCTGGTCGGGCTCGCGGACACCCTCGGCAAGGTGCTGCTCCCCGGCCTCTCCAGCGCGATGGTCTACGCCGTCATGGCCGCGGTGCTGCTCTGGCGGCCGCGCGGGCTGTTCGGCCAGCCTGCCGAGGCGCGATGACGCTGCCGCGGAGCGTGCGGGCCGGCCTGCTCGTGGGCGCCGTCGCGCTCGCGCTGGTGCCGCTCTCGGGCGACCGGTTCTGGGTGCAGTTCGCCGGGAAGGTGATGGTCACCTGCATCTTCGCGGTGAGCCTCGATCTGCTGGTCGGCTACGCGGGACTGGTCAGCCTTGCGCACTCGGCGTTCTTCGGACTCTCCGCGTACCTCCTGGCCGGCCTCACCAATCAGCTGGGCCTGGTCAGCCCGCTCGCCACCCTTCCGCTCTGCGTCGCCTTCGCCGCGCTGGCCGCGCTCTTGATCGGCTGGCTGAGCCTGCGCGCCACCGGCGTCTACTTCGTGATGGTAACGCTCGCCTTCACGCAGATGCTCTACTACCTGTTCAGCGAATCCCCTGCCCTGGGCGGCTCGGACGGAGTCTTCATCCTGGAACGCCCGCGGCTGGCGGTCCTGGGGCGCACGGTCGTCGATCTCGGCGACGGCACCGTCGCGTATGCCGCCATCTGGGTCGCGCTGGTGCTGTCCTTCCTCTTGCTGCGCCGGATCGTGCGCGCGCCGTTCGGACGGGTGCTCATCGCCATCCGCATCAACGAGCCGAGGATGCGGACGCTCGGGTACGGGACGCGCCGCTACAAGCTGGCCGCGTTCGTGCTCGGCGGCGCGCTGGCCGGGCTCGCGGGCTATCTCGACGCGACGCTGTACGGATTCGTGAACCCGGCGCAGTTCGGCTGGAGGCAATCCGGCCTGGTGCTGGTCACGGTGTTGCTCGGAGGCAAAGGAACGCTGTACGGGCCGGCGCTGGGAGCCTTGCTCCTGAGCGTTCTCGAGCACTTCGCGGAGCGCGCCACCGAGCACTGGAGCGCCGTGGTGGGGGCCGCGGTGGTCGCGGTCGTCCTCTTCCTTCCGCGCGGGGTCGCCGG
>DASWGQ010000355.1:0-4010 GCA_036393595.1 Myxococcales bacterium
GCCGGCTCCCGACGTGACGATCACGCCGGACGCCGGGGCGGCGCTGAAGAAGGCGCAGCGCGGAGTCCTGCTGCACGCGACCGGCAGCCGCCTGGACCGCGTCGAGGGCGAGTTGGCGCAGGCGCTCTCCGCCGGGCTCGCAGTGGTCTCCACCTGTGAGGAGCTCGCGTACCCCTGGCTCCGCCATCCCGAGATCGCGGAGCGGCTCGATCGGATTGCCGAGCGGCGGAAGGTTGCGCTGCTCGGGACCGGGGTGAACCCCGGCTTCGTGCTCGACCGGCTGCCCGCCACGCTCGGGAACGTGGTGGGCCGGGTCGATCGCGTCCAGGCCAGGCGGATCGTGGACGCGCGCACGCGGCGGCTGCAGCTCCAGCGGAAGGTCGGCGCGGGGATGAACGAGGAGGAGTTCGACCGGGGCGTCGACGACGGCACCGTCGGGCACGTGGGACTGATGGAGTCGGCGGCGCTGGCCGCGCTCGGCGTGGGCCTCGAGGTGGACGAGGTGGACGAGGACATCGACCCCGTCGAGGGCGACGAAGACGTGGAGGGCGAGGGATTCACCGTCCCGCGCGGAGGCATCGTGGGCGTGCACCAGGTCGCGCGGGCGTTCCACGACGGCAAGGAAGTCGCGCACCTGGAGCTGACCATCGCGCTCGGCGCGCCCGATCCGCGCGACGAGATCGAGCTCGTCGGGGACCCGCCGCTCAAGTGCATCATCCCCGGCGGAGTGCCGGGGGACAAGGCCACCGCGTGGTCCGTCGCCCACGCGGCGCCGCTGGTGGCGGGCGCCGAGCCCGGGCTCATCACCGTCTTGGACCTGCCCGCGGGCAGGTGAGGAGCTACCGTCGTGGACCGCCACGCCATCGGTCGCGAGTCGAAGGCGGCCATCAACGAGGTGGAGAAGGGGGCGATCCGCCGCTTCGCCGAGTCCCTCGGCGAGACGAACCCCATCTACTTCGAGGAAGCCGCCGCCCGCGCCGCCGGGTACCGCAGCGTGGTCGCGCCTCCGACGTTCCCCACCACGCTCCGCGCGGGCAGCGATCTGCGCGAGGGCCTGCTCCTCTCGCCCGGCAAGCACCTCCTGCAAGCCGAGCAGAGCTTCGAGTACGCGCGCCCCATCGTGGCGGGCGACAAGCTGACCGTCCGCAGCAAGGTGGTCGAAATGTCGCAGCGCAACACCCCCAGCGGGCTCACCGACGTGGTGGTCATCGAGGACGAGGGGAAGGACGAGGGGGGCGCGGTCGTCTACCGGTCGCGCCAGCTCTGGGTGGTGCGCACCGCGCCCAAGCATGCGCCGGGGGATCTCCATGAGTAACCGAAGCGCCGCGAAGAAGATGCGGCCGCCGCCCAAGGCCGCCGCCAAGGTGGCCAAGGCGCCGGCGAAGCCGAAGGCGCGCAAGCTGGCAAAGGTGACCAAGTTCCCCAAGGTGGGGAAGCACGCGGTCAAGAAGCCCGCGCGGAAGCGGCCGCCTGCCCGGTCGGCGGTCAAGGCCCCGCCGCCCAGGCCGGCGGTGAAGAAGCCGCTGCCGCCGCTCCCCGCGCTGACCCCGCCCAAGCACGTGCAGCCGCCCAAGCAGAGCCTGGCGCGCTCGTTCTACTGGAGCGAGCTGCGCGTGGGCGACGATCTGCCGCCCTTGGGCAAGCCGGCCATCGATCGCGTGCAGATCGCCCGCTACGCGGCGGCCTCCAACGACTTCAACCGGCTGCACCTGGACGAGCCGTTCGCGCACGCGCTCGGGTTTCCCGGGCTGTTCGCCCCGGGGATGCTGGCGATGGGCTTCGTCGGGCAGCTGCTCACCGCCTGGCTGCGGCGCGGGCACGTCCGGCGGCTGGCGGCGCGGTTCGTGAAGATCGTCTGGCCGGGCGACGAGCTGACCTGCCGGGGCCGCATCGCGGAGCTGCGCAAGGAGAACGGCGCCTGCTACGCGGACGTCGAGCTGTGGGCGGAGAACCAGAAGGGAGAGCTGGTCCTGCGCGGCCAGGCCACCTGCGAGCTCTACGAATCGCCGGCGGCCGGCGGAGGAGGGGACGCGGGAGGGCTCTTGTTCGCGCTGCAGGCAGGTGGGGCGTCGGGAGCGGGCGGCGGGCAGCGCGCGGCCGCCCCGCAGTCGCAGAAGGGCGGAAAGCCGCCGCCGCGCAAGCGGTGAGGCGGGCCGGGCTGGCGGTCGCGACGGCGCTGTGCGCCGCGGGGTGCGCGCCGGGGAGGCAGGGCGCGCCGGCTGCGAAGCCGACTCCGACGGCGACTGCGACACCGAAAGCGATTGGGACAGCGACACCGACGGCGAGTCCTGGGGGGAAGCCGTCCGCTTCGCCGCGCGAATTGCTCGCACGGGCAGCCGCGGCGTGGGCGCGTCGTGACGAACCCGGTGCGCTCGACGATGCGATTCGATTCTGGGAAGAGGCGGCGATGCAGCCGCCGGCGCCGGTGGAGGCGCTGACGGCGGCGGCGCGAGCGCGCCGGTTGCGCATCGATCGTTCCGGCATGTCGTCCGACGGGTTGCACGAGACCAGCCGCGATGCGAGCGCCTGCGCGGACGACGCGCGCAGGGCGTGGGTGGCGCTGGAGCCCGATGCGGCGGCGGCCGTGGCCGCGGGGCAGCCGCTGGCGCAAGTATTGGCGCGCATCGGTCCGCAAGCCGCCGAGCCGCTCTACCTGGAGGCCGCGTGCAGCGCGGCCTGGGCGCGCGCGCAGGGGTTCACGCCGCTGATCGAGAGGCGCGGCGAGCTGAAGCAGATGCTGACGCGCGTGGCGCAGCTCGCGCCCGATCTCGACGAGGCGGGCGCCGAGCGCGAGCTGGGCAAGCTGTACGCGGCGCTGCCGGCGTATGCGGGCGGCGATCTCCGCGAGGCGCGCGCCCACTTCGAGGCGGCGCTTTCGCGGGTGCCGTCGTCGGCGCGCACCCGGATCGTGTTCGCGCGGACCGTCGGGGTGAAGGCGCAGGACCGCGCGCTGTTCGAGGCGCAGCTGCAAGCCGCGTCGGACGCGGGCGAGGCGGCGCTCGCATCCGAGGCGCGGGAGCTGCTGGCGCGGGAGGACGAGCTGTTCGGCCCGGCGGAAGCCGCGCAGCCGATCCCCGGCGGGCCGACGCGCTGAAGGGAGAGGGTGGACATCCCCTCACCTCGGACCACAGGAGCGCGCCGGACCGTGTCCAGCATTGGCCTAAATGTCGAGGCTGGTTTATTCGAATAGTCCAATGGTGGAGTCCCGCGACGCCCTGCTCGACGTCTGGAAGGTCTACGACGCCCACCAGGACCGGGTGCACCAGGAGGTTCTCGCCGCGGCGCTCTCCCATCCGGAATTCGGCCGGGTGGCGCAGCGCGCGCCGGTGGCCCAGCTCGCTCACAAGATCTCGAGCTTCCGCGAGCTGCTCGGCCGCGGCGTCCTGGAGGGCGACTTCGGACCGTGGTTGCGGCACGTGCGCGAGCAGGGCTCGGCCTGCGCCAAGCTGGAGGTGACCCTGGCCGCCTGGCGCGATCTGGCCCGCGTCCCGCAGCGCGCGCTGGCGCCCGATCTGGTCCGCGCGTACGGCGCGAGCCCGGAGCAGCTCGCGCGCGCGATGCTGGCCATGGGTGAGCTGATCGAGTCGGCGCTCACCGCCGTGGGCGAGGAGCACGCCGCGAGCATCGAGCGGGAACAATCGCGGCTGTTCGTCGAGTCGGTGAAGGACTACGCGATCTTCATGCTCGATCCGCAGGGCCGCGTCCTCACCTGGAACGCCGGCGCGCGGGGGCTCAAGGGGTACGAGGCGCACGAAATCATCGGGACGCATCTCTCCGTCTTCTATCCCGCCGAGGTGCGCGCGACGGGCAAGCCCAATCAGATAATCGAGGCCGCCGCGGCCCAGGGCCGCGTGGTGGACGAGGGCTGGCGCGTCCGCAAGGACGGCTCGCGGTTCTGGGCGAACGCGGTGATCACCGCGGTGCGCGACGGCGGCGGGCAGCTGGTCGGCTTCGCCAAGGTGACCCGCGATCTCACCGAGCGCACCGTGGCGGAGGAAGCGCTCCGCAGG
>DASWGQ010000356.1:0-3607 GCA_036393595.1 Myxococcales bacterium
TCGATCCTGAGGCGTGAGCGCTACCAGATGGTGCAGCGACTCTCCGCCGCCCGGACCATCGCCGAGCCGTCCTTGCAGGAGAACGCCTGCTGGAACTCGGGGGCGTTGGAGAGCGGTCCGATCACCCGGTACTTCCCGGTCGGGTGCGGGTCGGTCTGCACCATCAGGCGCTGCGTCTCGGGCCGGATCGCGTCCCCGCGGAACTGGCCCCAGGCGATGAAGAACTCCTGCTCCGGAGTGAAGCCGTTCCCGGACGGCGGGGGAGGGTGGGCCTCGAGCGATTTCCGGAACGCCAGGTAGGCGATGCGGGCGCCGGCGAGATCGCCGATGGATTCGCCGAGCACCAGCTTGCCGTTGTGGTGGATGCCGGGCTCGATGAAATAGCCCTCGAACTGGTCCACCACGCACTGGCCGCGTTTCTGGAACTCAGCGAGGTCCTTCTCCGTCCACCAGTTCGAAAGGCGCCCCAGCGCGTCGAACTGCGCGCCCTGGTCGTCGAATCCGTGGCTGATCTCGTGGCCGATGACCACGCCGATGGCGCCGTAGTTCACCGCGTCGGCGGCGTCCACGCCGAAGGCGGGCGGCTGCAGGATGCCGGCGGGGAAGACGATCTCGTTGAGCAGCGGGTTGTAGTAGGCGTTCGAGGTCGGCGGCGTCATCCCCCACCGGCCGCGGTCGACGGGCTTGCCGATGGTCGAGCGCTGATCGTCCACGTTGAACTTGCGCCCCTCGGCCACGTCCGCCCAGAAGGCGTCGCGGCGGACCTTGACGCTCGAGTAGTCCTTCCACTTGTCGGGGTAGCCGATCTTCGGGTTGAAGGTGGCGAGCTTCTCCAGCGCCTTCTGCTTGGTCGCCGGGCCCATCCAGGTCAGCTCGCTGATGGCGTCCTTCATCGCGGCCATTAGATTGCCGACCAGCTCCTGTGCGCGGGCCTTCGCCGCCGGCGGGAAGTAGCGCTCCACGTATTTGCGCCCCAGCGCTTCGCCGAGCAGCTCGTCGGTGGACTCCGCGCAGCGCTTCCAGCGCGGCTTCATCTCTTTCACGCCGCCCAGGTACGCCTCGTTGAAGGCGAACGACTCCTGCGCGAACGGGCGCGACAGCCACGGCGCCGCCGAGGCGAGCAGCTGCCAGCGCAGGTACGTGCGCCACGCCAGAGGCGGCGTCCCGGCCAGCTCCTTCTCCACCTGCGCGAGGAACTTCGGCTCCTCGACGTTCAAGTCCGTGCGCGGCAGCCTGGCCTCGTCGAAGTAGGCCGCCCAATCGAAGTGCGGCGTCCGCGCGGTGAGGTCCTCGAACCGCGTCTTGTGGTCCAGGTTGTTCGGATTGCGCCGCGCCACCTTGTCGAGGGACGCCTCCGCGAGCCGCTTCTCGAAGGCGAACACCGTCTCCGCCTCGCCCTGCGGGTCCGCCGAGCCGGCGAGCTGCATGATGCGCGCGACGTGGGCTCGGTACTTCTCCCGCGCCTCGGCGAAGCGCGGCTCCGGCTTCAGGTAGTAGTCGCGGTCGGGCATCCCGAGGCCGCCCACCCCCACGTCCGCGACCACGAACGTCGGGTCGTGCAGGTCGGGAAGGGCGCCCAGCGCAAACGGCGCCGGGACCGCGACCCGGTGCAGCTCGCGGATGACCCGCTGCACGCCGTCGCCGGAGCGGATGCCGTCGATCTGGTCGAGCAGCGGCTGCAGCGGCGCGATCCCGGCGCCATCGATGCGCTGCTCGTCCATGCAGGCGCCGTAGTGGTCCGAGACGAGCTGCTCAACGCTGCCCGCGGGGTAGGCCTTTCCGCGCAGGTCCTCGAGGATTTCGCGCAGCCTCTCCTTGTTGGCCTCGCCCGCCGCCCACCGCCGGCTCCAGCGCTGCATCGAGGCGGGGATCGGGTTCTGCGCGCGCCAGGCGCCGTTGGCGAACTGGAAGAAGTCGGTGCAGGGATCGGCGCCGCGGTCGAGGTCGCCGATCTCGATCCCCTTCTGCTGCTCGGGCGGCGGCGCGGCGGCCTTCGGACGGGTGGCGCAGGCGGCGAGGGCGAAGAGCAGGGCGTAGGGGCGCATGGGTCCGGAATGTACGACGGAAAGGCGCCGCGCATTTCATCTGCAGATGGCCTGCACGATGGCGAGCAGGAGCTTGGCGTCGAACGCGTCGCGCAGGCTCTCGCCCGGAACCGGCGAGGATCCGGCGGACTTCGCGATCGTCTGTCACCACGAGCACGGTGGGCATGTTCCCTCCCCCTCGAGCCAGACACCGCGACGTCGGCGCACCGGAAAGTCGCGTCGGATGGGAGACACTCCGCCGCGCCAAGGCGTGCTATCTGGCCGGTCGGGGGATTTGGAGGCGACGTGAAGATCGCGGTCATGGGAAGCGGGGCGGTGGGCGGGTACTTCGGCGGCCGGCTCGCGCAGGCGGGCGAGGACGTGGCGTTCGTCGCGCGCGGAAGGCAGCTCGCGGCGATGCGCGAAGGTGGCCTGCGGATCGCGAGCCCACGGGGTGACCTCCACCTCCAGCCGGTCCGCGTCACCGACGACCCGGCGGCGATCGGCCCCGTCGACCTGGTCTTCTTCACGGTGAAGCTGTGGAGCACGGAGGAAGCGGCGCGCCAGATCGCCCCGCTGATCGGCCCCGACACCGCAGTGATCTCCCTGCAGAATGGAGTCGAGGCGAACGACGTGCTGGCGCGCGCGCTCGGCCGCGAACACCTCATAGCCGGCGTCTGCTACATCGCGGCCTCCCTCGACCAGCCCGGCTCCGTCCAGCACGGCGGCCAGATGGCGCGGCTGGTGTTCGGAGAGCCCGGCGGCAGGAAGACGCGTCGCGCGCAGGCCTTGCTCGAGGCCTGCGCGCGCGCGAAGGCAGGCTTCGACGCCGAGCTCTCTCCCGACATCGACCGCGCCATCTGGGAGAAGTTCGTCTTCATCGTCGGGCTCTCCGCCTTGACCACGCTCACGCGCCACCCGATCGGGCCGGTGCGCTCCGACCCGGACACGCGCGCGATGCTCCTCGAGGTGATGCGCGAGGCGGTGGCCGTCGGCCGCGCAAAGGGGGTCGACCTGTCGCCGGACTTCGCCGACCAGCGCCTCGCGTTCGCGGACACGCTGCCGCCCGGCATGACGTCCTCGATGCACAACGATCTGGAGCGCGGCAACCGCCTCGAGGTCGGCTGGCTGTCCGGCGCCGTGGTCCGCCTGGGCCGCGACGCCGGCATCCCCACCCCCGCCAACCGTGCCGTGTACGCCGCCTTGAAGCTGCACGCGGGCGGCTCCGCGCACGCCGGCTGATCGGGGCATATACTCCGCGCCCGTACGTCCGCCGGTTCCCGTATCTGTCCAAGGTCGTGCTGCCGCGCGGCGTCTTCGACCTGGCGGCTGACGTTCCCGCGCGCGACGTGACGCTGCTCTCGCCGACGGCGAGT
Source organism: Myxococcales bacterium (assembly GCA_036393595.1). Classification (GTDB taxonomy): domain Bacteria; phylum Myxococcota; class Myxococcia; order Myxococcales; family 40CM-4-68-19; genus VBKO01. The sequence goes on from DASWGQ010000356.1 coordinate 3,401, forward strand.
CTGCTCGCCCGCGACACGCCGCACCCGGCGCTCGCCTATCTCCTGCTGCGCATCGCCACGGAGGTGCATGGGAACGCCGGGATGCTCGCCCACGCCGGCGAGTTCCCCGCTCCCCGCGAGGCCGGGTTCCCGCTCAGCAACGTCGCGCGGCGCTACTACCAGGCGGGCGTGCCCTTCTTGCAGCGCTATCTGCCGTTCTGGGCCGCG
>DASWGQ010000357.1:0-2974 GCA_036393595.1 Myxococcales bacterium
CCTTCGGCGCGGTCGCCGAGATCCTTCGACATCGACCAGAAGGGGATGAAGTTCATCCCTCACGTGCAGGCCATTGCAAAGGGCGACACGGTGCGATTCCTCAACCACGACGGCGTGGAGCACAACGTCTACTCGCCCGAGGGCGGCTTCAACCTGGGGATGATCTCCAAGGACAAGTCGGCCGACCAGAAGTTCGACGCACCGGGCCCGATCACGCTGCTCTGCAGCGTGCATCCGGAGATGCTCGGCTACGTGTTCGTCGCGCCCACGCCGTACTCCGCGGTCGTGGACAAGACTGGTCGCTACAAGATCGAGCACGTTCCGCCCGGGAACTATCAAGTGGCGGTGTGGAACTCGCATCTCAAGGCGGCGGAGGCGAGCGCGACGGTGGCCACGGGCAAGACGGCGCAGGTGGACTTCTCAGTCAAGCGCTGATGGCGCGGCTCGTCGTCATCGCGGCGCTGACGCTCGGCTGTGGCACAGCCGACCCGCCGCCGGCGCTGGCGACCTTGGCCTTCAGCCACGAGGCACACGTCGCGCAGAACCAGATCGGCTGCGGCGTGTGCCACCCGAACGCGCGCCATGCACCCGTGGCGGGACTCACCGCGATGAGCACGTGCGTCGGCTGCCACAAGTTCGTCGCGCGCGACAAGCCCGAGGTCCAGAAGCTGCTGCAGGCGTTCGCCGACGGGCGTCCACTCGAGTTCCCTCGCGTGAACCGCCTGCCCGACCACGTCTACTTCACGCACGAACGCCACCTCGCCGCGGGCGTCGAGTGCTCGTCCTGCCACGGCGACGTCGCGCACATGCGGACGGCCCGCAGCGTGCACGAGCTGAACATGGGCTTCTGCATGGATTGCCACCGCCAGCGGCGGGCATCGATCGACTGCCTGGCCTGCCACAAGTGAGGACGCGATGATCGGGCGGCGATTCTTCCTCAAGGTGGCCGGCGCGACCGGGCTGGCGGCGGCCTGCTCGCCGGCTCACGCGCCCGAGAAGCTGGTACCCCTGCTCGTTCCCCCGGAGAACATCGTGCCGGGTCGGCCGACGTTCTACCGGACGATTTGCCGGGAATGCAGCGCCGGCTGCGGCGTGACGGCACGGGCGCGCGAGGGCCGGGTCGTCAAGCTGGAAGGGAACCCCGAAGACCCTGTCTCGGGCGGCGCGCTCTGCGCGCGCGGGCAGGCGGCGCTGCAGGGCCTCTACGCGCCGGAGCGGCTGCGGGCGCCGGTGCGGCGTGGCGCACCGGCAGCCTGGGACGAGGCGCTCGCAGCGCTGGCGGAGGCGGTTTCGAAGCGGCGCGCGGTGCGCATCCTCACGCGCCCTGAGCCAGGTAGCGCCGGCATGGTGCAGCGAGCCTTCCTCGCGGCACTGGGAGCGCCGGCCGCAGCGCGCGTGGTCGTCGCCGACGACGCGCTCGAGCCGATGCGCGCCGCCGCTGAGCTCCTCCACGGCCGTCGCGAGCTGCCGGTGGTCGACCTGCGCGAGGCGCGCTCGGTGGTCTCTTTCGGTGCCGATTTCGCCGAGACCTGGCTCTCGCCGGTGGAGCTGGCGCGCCAGTTCGCCGCAGCCCGGGCGCAGGCGGGACAGCAACGCGCGCGGCTGACCTGGGTCGGGCCGCGGCTCTCTCCGACTGGCGCCAACGCCGATTCGTGGATCGCCACCCGGCCGGGCGGCGAACTGGACGTGGCACGCGCGCTGTTGCGTGGACTGGTAGAACCGGCCGCTGGCATCGCGCCCGAGCCGAACCTCTTTGCAGCGCTCGGCCCGCCGGCTCCTGGCATCGACCTGGCTGCGATCGAGCACCTGGTACGGGAGCTCGCGGCCCGGCGGCCGTCCGCGGTGCTGGGACCCGGGAACGTCAGCTCGGGCGAGAGCGGCGCAGGGTTGGCAGCGGTCTTGCTGGTCATCAACCACGTGCTCGGCAACGTGGGACGCACGCTGCTCTACGGCCTGGGGACCGAGGACGCTCCCGATCCGGAATCGCACCGGCGCGCGCTCCTGGAGGAGTGCGCCGCGGGACAGGTGGACGCTCTGCTCGTCCACCACGTCGACCTCTCGCGCTTTTCAGGCGCCGGGACGGCGCTCGCGCGCGTTCCGCTGGTGGCGACCTTCGGCCAGCGCGAGGACAAGCTCGCGCATTGGTCGCTCCCGGACCTGCACGCGCTGGAGTCCTTCGGTGACGTGACGCCACGCCGCGGGCTGACGATCCTCGGCCAACCGGCGATGGCGCCGCGCTCCGAAGCGCGCGCAGCAGCCCAGGTACTGATCGACCTGGGGGCCAAGTTGGGTCTGGGGACGATGCCGAGCGGCGAATTCCGCGATTTCGCTCGCGCGCAGGCCGCAGCCCGCGCTCCCGGCGCAGATGCTCGGGAGCTCTTCATGCGCGGCGTGATCGTGTCCCCCGCACGAGCCGAGCCGGTGAAGCTCGACGAAGCCGCTGCGGTCCGCGCGCTCGGTAGGCCGGTGCCGCGTCCGGGCACGGATCTGGCGCTAGCAGTGTTCCCCACGGCGCTGGCGGGAGCCGATCCGGCGGCGGTGCCGTGGCTTCGCGAGGTCCCCGACGTGCTGAGCGGCCTGTCCTGGTCGAGTTGGGCCGAGCTGTCGCCCGCCGCAGCGGAGCGGCTGGGCACGAAGGACGCGGAGCTACTCGCCGTGCGAACGGTGGCCGGGGAAGTGACGCTTCCTCTGCGGGTGAATCCGGCGCTGCACGACGAGGCCCTGGCGCTCCCCGCCGAGGCGCCCGAGGCCGGCGGCCTCCGCTCGGGGATGTCCGCCCAGGCGCGGCGGGCGGGCCCCGCGCAGGCGCTGCTGCTGGCGCTGGGTCCGATGACGCGCGGCCAGGAGGGGCGGGACCTGGCGCGGGCGGTCAGCGCCGCGAGCCCGGCACTGCCGCCCGAGCCACCCGCGCCCAGCCTCTATCCGCCCCACGAGCACCCCCAGCACCGCTGGGCCATGGCGATCGACCTCGACC
>DASWGQ010000358.1:0-8914 GCA_036393595.1 Myxococcales bacterium
CGGCGTGCTCCTCGATCCGGGCGACCAGCTCGCCTGCGCGCCGCGCGGCGGCCGCTCGCTCCGGACCCGCCTCCGCCGGAGGCTCGGCGCGCAGGACCGCGCGCAGCAGATCGGCGTCCCCGTCGACGAGCGCGGCGCCGCCCGCGGAGACCGGCTCGGGCTGCCCGGTCGCGCCGTCCGGAAGGACGCGCACCAGGCCGGCGCAGTCCGGCATCGCGCGGTCGATCCACTGGCGCCACGTCTCCACCTTCGGGGCCGCCCGGCCGGACAGGAGCAGCAGGTCTCGCGCGCGCGTCGCGGCGACGTAGAACAGCCGCCGGCCCTGGGCTGCCTCGCGCTCCTTGCGCAGGTCGCGCACCGCGAGGCCGTGCGAGCCCCAGCGCTTCCACCCGGCGCCGCGCACCTTGAGCGCGAGGCCGAGGTCGGGATCGAGCAGGACGCCTTCCGGCCCGGTCCGAGGCTGCGCGGCGCACTCCGGGACCACCACCACCGGGAACTCGAGGCCCTTCGCCGCATGGACGGTGAGCAGGCGCACGGCGTGGGGATCGCTCTCCTCGACCACAAAGGCGTCGGCCTCGCCCGCGTCGTCGTCGGCGAGCCGCCGCACCTGGGCCACGAAAGTGCGCGCATTTCCCCCGTGCAGCTCGTGCTGGCGCGCGATGCCCACCAGCTTCTCGACGTTCGCGGCGGCCTGCTCGCCGTACAGTCCCCCGGCGATGGCCGCGAGGAAGTCGCTCTCCGCCAGCACCGCCTCGAGCAGCGCGGCCGGTCCGAGCCGGTCGCATTCGCGCTGCACCCGGGAGACGAGCGCCAGGACGCGATCGAGCGCGTCGGCGTCGTCGGGCGCCAGCGCCTCGCGGGCCTCGGGGTCGCGCACGGCGCGGAGCCTCAGGCCATGCCCGCCGTGGCGAGCGAGCAGCACCAGCGCGTCGTCCGAGAGCGGACCCAGCGGCGAACGCAAGACCGAGAGCAGCGCCAGGTCGTCGTCCGGGTCGACCGCCAGCGCGAGGAGTTGGGTGAGGTCCAGCACCTCGCGCGCCTGGTAGAAGCCGCGGCCCTTGAAGACCAGGTGCGGGATGCGGCGCTCGAGCAACGCGCGGCGGAACACGTCGACGTTGGTGAACCGGCGCAGGAGGACGGCGACGTCTCCGCCCCGCACCGGCCGCGGGCCGTCCGCATCGTGGACGCGCTCCGGAGCACCCGGCGCGAGCAGCAGCGCGATGCGCCTGCTGACCACCTCCGCCTCCGCCTCCACTCCGGCTCCGAGCACGTCGAGCAGCTCGGCGCAGGGGCCGGCGCCTCCTTTGGCGCGGTGCGCGGACAGGGCGTCGTCGTCGAGAAACGGGGTGTCGAACGGCCGATCCGCCGCGCCGAGGGCGGTGCGGAAGAGGTGGTTTGCGAAGTCGACCAGCGGCGGCAGGGAGCGGCGGGAGGTGCGGAGCACGAACCGCCGCGCTCCGTCCTGCAGGGCGCGCGCGGCGAAGGCCTGGGCAGAGGCGACGTCCGCCCCGCGGAACTCGTAGATGGACTGCTTCCGGTCGCCCACGACGACCAGCTTCCCGCGCGCGACCGGCCGTGCGCCGGGCAGGCCCGAGCCGGCCGGCGCGGTGCCGTCGCCGTCCTCGACCAGCCACCCGAACAGCTCCAGCTGCGGCCGGCTGGTGTCCTGGAACTCGTCGACCAGCAGCACCCCGAGCCGCGACTTCTCCAGCCGCCGGACCGCCAGGTCGCGGGCGAGCAGATCGCGGGTGAGCCGAGTCAGGTCGTCGAAATCGAGCGCCGAAGCGCGGGACTTCTCGGCGCGATACCGGCGCTGCGCCTCGGCGGCGACCAGCGCGAGCTCGCGGGAAAGCCGGGCCGAGCGCACCTGCGCGTCCGCCTCGAGGAGCGTCTCCAGCGCCTCGCGGGCCCCGCGCATCACCTCGCCGGCGCGGCCCGCCAGCGAGCGCGGGAGCGACCAGCGCAGCCCGCGGAGCTGCCTCCACGCCTGCGCCAGCTCGCCCGGAGGCGCGGCGGCGACGGCGGCGGCGCCGCGCGCGCGGTAGTCCTCGATCCCGGAGAGCGCCTTGATCGCGGTGGGGCTCGGCGCCCGGCGCAGGCGGGCCGCGCGCAGCTCCGACTCGAGATCGTCGAGCGCGGCGGCGAACGCGCGGCGCGCCTCGCCTTCCGCCGCGACGGCGTTGCCCGCGTGGAGCGCGGGCGTTGCGTCCACCACTTCCGCGACCTCGCGCCCGCTCTCGCCCAGGGCGGCGAGCAGCGACGCCAGCTCGTCGGCCAGGCCGCGGCCGAACCGGCCGGCGCCGCGGAAGCCCAGCTCCGCGCACAGCCTGCGCGCCGCGTCGCGCAAAGGCCCCGTCCCTTCCAGCGCCTCCAGGGCCGCGGCGAGGCAGGCGTCGGCTCGCAGTTGGCGGGCCTCCACCTCGTCGAGGACGGCGAAGTCGGGGTCGAGACCGGCGGCGGCGGCGTGCCTGCGCAGGATCTGGCTGCACAGGCCATGGATGGTGCCCACCTGGGCCGCGCCGAGATCGCGGCGCACCCGCCGCCACAGCTCGGGCGGCGGCGCGCCCGACGCGGCCAGCTCCGGCTCGATGCGCGCCACCTCCTCGGGCGGGCACTCCGAAAGCGCGTCGACACGCTCGCGGATGCGCCCCTTCAGCTCGGCAGCGGCCTTCTCGGTGAAGGTGACCGCCCACAGGCGCGCGGCGGGAAGCGGCTCCGCCCTCCCGGCCCCACCGAGCAGGTGCAGGCAGAGCGTGACCAGGCTGTGCGTCTTGCCGGTCCCGGCGCCGGCCTGCACGACCGCGCTTTCCGAGAGCGCGAACAGGGGCCGCAGGTCAGACACGGGGCACCCCGTTCGGTACCGGCGTCGCGCCCACAGGCGCGCCGCCGTTCTCTTCCGGATCGGGAGGCAGCGCGACGATGCGGCAGGCCGGTTTCAGCTCGCAGAAGTCGCAGCTCAGCGGCTGCACCGGGAACAGGCCCTGCCGCATCTTGCCGACGCGCGCCCAGACCTCGTCGGCGAGGTTCAGCGGCGGGCCGGGACGGCGGCGCAGCTCGGCGCGCCGGGTCGGGTCCATCTCGAGGAGCGCCCCGAAGTCGACGGCCTTCGCGGTGGCGTCGCGCAGCGTGGCGGACCGCTCCGCGTCGCGGAGGCTGATGTACGCGGCGTCGACGTTGCTCGCGGGCTCCCGCTGGCGCAGCAGGGCCGCGTACAGTGCGAGCTGGAACTCCGGCGCGAGCAGCCCCGCGGGCTGCAGCTTGCGCGACAGCGTCTGCTTGCTGCTCGACTTGTAGTCGATGACGAGCAGCGCTCCGCCCTCGTCGCGGTCGATGCGGTCGATGGCGCCGCGGACGAAGGCGATCTCCGTGCCCGTGGGATCGGGGATGCGCAGCGCCTCCCAGGAGTCCGCATACCCGAACCTGCGCTCGAACTCCGTGGGACGTCCGCGCTCCGACGTCTCGGCCTCGACGATGTCCTGGAGCGTCCGCAAGAGCTCACCGCGGCGGAGCTCCCAGAGAGCGCGCCGCCCGACGTGCTCCTCGGCGGCGAACGCCTCCATCTCCTCCGCGGCGACCTCGGTGAGCGTCCGCAGCTCGGCCGCATCCCCGCGCAGCGGCAGCCGCCCCTCTTCGTCGAGCCTGCGGAAGAACGAATCCAGGCAGCGGTGGAGGAGGGAGCCGCGCTCGCGCGCCGCCAGGTCGTCCTCCCCGGGCTCCTCCCGCTCGACGCCCAGCAGCTTGTGCGCCAGGGTGCGAAACCCGCAGGTGGCGTGCTCTTCGAGCTGGTGCGCCGAGAGCGGCGCGTCGGGGCCGAAGGCAACCTTTTGTTCGACGGCCTGGAGCGCCGCCCCGGACAGCTTCCCGGAGAAGCGGCCGGGTTCGATCTCCCCCACGAAGGCGCGCAGCCGCTCCCGCTCCGCCGCCGCCGCGCGAGCCACTCGCGACAGCCGCTTCCCCAGAGGCGAGCCCGCCACCGCCCCGGTCAGCGCCCACGCCTCCTGCCGCGGGAGCGGGGCCGACACCCGCCAGGCCGGATCCGCGAACGCCTCCAACGCGGTCCGAGCGAGCAGATCGGCCGAGGATCGGCAGGCGTCCAGGCCGGGGACGGGCGAGAGGGGCGCGGCGCCGGCGCGGTCCTCCTCGGCAGTCAGGCCCAGCGCGCGCACCGACTCGTCCACGAACGGAGACCGCAGCGTCTGGCGGCCCCGCGCGTCGGTCCGCGGCCAGAAGAGCCATGCGCCGCGCTGCGCGGCGCAGAGGCCGAGCTGGAAGAGGAGGGGTTCCTCCGCTTTTCGCAGCGGCAGCAGCGTCGCCTCTCCTTCGGCCGGCGGCACCCGGAACACGCCCCGCCCGGCGGCCCGGTTCACCGCGCGCCGGTCGTCGTCCGGCAGCAGCGGGTCGACGGCCGGAGCCGCGGGAAGCTCGCCGTCGACGAGGCCCACCACCAGCACGTGGTCGAACCTCCGGCCCGGCAGCTCGCGCAGCTCGGTGAGCTGCACCGCCCCTCCGCGCGCGCCGCCGGACGGAAGCGAGGTCCCCGAAAGCGCCGAGGAGAGCACCTGCGCCCAGTCGGCGCGCGAGAAAGCGCGGTCCGCGTCGCCGAGCGTCGCCGCTGCCCGGGCCACCGCGCCGCAGGCGTCCTCCAGGGCGCGCAGCGCGGCCTGGTCGCGCGCGAGGGCCGCGGCCGCGGCGCGGGTGAACGGTCCGGGCTCGTCGGTGCCCGGCTCGTGCTCGCCACGCCGGAGCCGCCTGGGCATCCCCCAGCGGTCGAGCAGCTGGAGCAGCGCCGTCCCGTGCTCGCCCAGAGGAGCGCGCTCGGGCAACGAACGCACGCCCGCCAGGATGGTCTGGACGCGCGCGGAGACCTCCTCGACGTCGGCGGCCGCTCGCGCCGCGTCCGCCAGCGCGGAAGCGGCGGCGGCCGGGTCGGTGGCGCGTTCCGCACGCGACCGGGCGCGCGTCTGCAGGCGGGCGCCGAGGGCGCGCAGCCGTTCGGCGTACCCGCCGTCGAGCGCATCGTCCCGCACGTGCGCCTCGCGCAGCCAGCGCACCGCCGCCTGGGGCGGCAGGGGGCGTCCGTGGTCGGGCAGCCACAAGACGCGCGAGCTGAGGACCTGCTCGAGATCCTCGCGCGGGAACTGGCGCGCGGGCAGATCCAGGATCCGCAGGGCCAGCTGGAGCGGGGGCGCGGGCAGGGCAGGGCGCCCGCGCCGCTCGCGCCAGGGGATGCCCAGGCGATCGAGAGCGGCCGCCAGCTCCTCGGCCACGCCGCCCGCCAGGCTGCGCGCCGCGATGGCGATGGAGTCGGGCGGCGTGCCCGCGGCGATCAGGTCGGCGCAGGTCCGCGCCACCTCGCGCGCCTGCGCGGCCGGCGACGCGCAGGCCCGCAGCGTGACGGGTGCGCCACGCGCCGGACCCGCTCCGCCGAACAAGGCGTGGAGGAAGCCCGCCAGGGGGCCGCCGCCCGCGGGATCGAACAGCTCCAGCTCGGGGGCCGCCTGCGCCCCACCCAGGGCCTCGAACGCGCGCAGCGCCGGCTCGACGGCCTCGCGCAGGTCGGGCTGCGCGGACCAGGGCAGGCGCACGCGGACGCGCGTTCGCGCCGCGAGCGCGGCCACCATCCGGACGCGCAGCGGCGTCCAGTCGAAGATGGCCTCGAAGATCAGCTCCGGCGCGTTCCGGACCACCGGCGGAAGCTCCCCGCCGCCTTCGAGCGCGTCGACCGAGAGCCGCAGGGCGCGGTTCGGGTCGGCGAGGCCGCGGCGGCCGAGCGCCTGGCGCGCGCGGACCAGCAGCGTTGCCAGGGGCGCGATCCGCTCTCGCGCCGTGTCGGGGAGGGGCAGCCGCAAGAGCTCCGCGGGCTCCAGCAGCCCTTGTGTGATTGCCGCCAGCAGGTCTTGCACGGCCCGCGCGAATCCCGGCTGGTCCCGGATGCCCCAGAACGGCCCCTCCCGCGGCGTCTCCTCCCGGCAAACGTCGCGGAAGAGGAGGGCCAGCGCCTCGCCCGAAGCGACCTTCTGGCACGCTCCGGCGGCGCGGGCCTCGCGGACCAGCTCGCGCTCGAGCTGCGCGAGCGTCCACGCCACCGTACCCGCGACGAACGGGGCGGCCCTCCGGACCACGTGCTCTTCCACCCGTGCCGCGTCGGGCAGCACGGTCAGGGCGGGCCCGGCCGGCGCCTTCCGCCGGGCGTCGTCGAAGCTGAGCTGGGCCACCCTGCGCACGGCACCCGTCCTACCATGGGGGTCCGACATCGCCGGCTTGCTTCCCGCCAGGCCGAGGCATTTCAGTGGCCCGGCCGCGCCTTCCCCGGGTATCGTCCCGCCCATGCGCCTCGTCGCGGCCGTGGTCTGCCTGGCCCTCTGCGGCTGCGACTCCGTCCACGCGCTCTTCGCTCCGCGCACCCGGATCGCCGCGGCAGCGCCGGAGATCGCGAGGGGACCGTGGCTGCTCGACCCGGCCGCCGGCCAGGTCACCGTCGCCTGGACCACCGCCGAGCCCGTCAAGGGCCGCGTCTGGTACCTCGAAGATCGCCTCGCCCAGGAAGACGCTGCCCGCACCGACCACCGCGTCACCTTGCGCTCGCTGCCGCAGGACACCGAGGTGCGGTACCGCATCGAGGCCTCGCCGCCCGTCGCGGGCAGCTTCCACACCGCGCCCGGCCCGAAGTCGGCCTTCCGCGTCCTGGTTTACGGCGACAACCGCACGAACGGCGGCGATCACGCCCTGGTCGCGCGGGCGGCCGCGGCGGAGGGCGCGCGCCTGGCGCTGCACACGGGCGACATGGTGGTCAACGCCGCCGACGACCAGCTCTGGGACCGCTGGTTCTCGGACGAAGCGGACCTGCTCTTGCGCACGCCGTTCGTGCCGACCGTGGGAAACCACGAGATCACCGACAACGGCGTCTCCTACAGCCGGTACTTCAGGGACCCGTCCCGCCCCGCGTACAACTCGCTGGACTACGGTCCGATCCACCTGGTCGTGCTCGACTCGTTCGAGACAGGGGCCGGCGCCGATCCACACGCGGGCGCGGTGTCCGACGCGCAGGTGGCGTGGGTGGAGGAGGACCTGCGCGGCGTCCCGGCCGAACAGCACGTCTGGGTGCTGGTCCACCAGGGCCCGTTCGCCCACCCGGCGCACATGCGCCCTGGCCATGGCGGGAGCGAGCGCGTTCGGGTCGCCATCCAGGCGGCCGCGCGCCGGCATCCGATCGAGGCCGTGTTCGCCGGCCACGAGCACTTCTACGAGCGCGGGGAGGTCGACGGGCTGCGGTACTTCGTGGTGGGCGGCGGCGGCGCTCCGCTGGAGGACCCCGACCCGACCTTCCCCACCGTCGAGTCCGCGCACAAGGCGCTCTCCTTCGTCACGGTGGACGTGTGCGGCTGCCACGTGACCGGCAAGGCGAAGGACATCGCGGGCCGGGTGCTGGACTCCTTCACCCTGTCCAGCTGCAAGGAGCCGTGCGGCGCGCCGCTGGCGGCCAAGGGGGCTCCGTGAGGATCTGCGACCTGCTGCGCTTCGCCGGCGAGCGCGGCGAGCCCGTCTTCTCCTTCGAGTTCTTCCCCCCGAAGACCGACGCGGGGGTGCAGGCGCTGTTCGAGACCGTCCGCCAGCTTCACCCGCTCGCGCCCGCTTTCGTGAGCGTCACCTGGGGAGCGGGAGGGTCGACCCGCGGCCGCACGCTGGAGATGGTGACCCGAATCAAGCGCGAGCTGGAGATCGAGGCGATGGCGCACGTCACCTGCGCCGGCGCGCCGCGCGACGAGCTGAAAGCCGCCGTCGAATCCATCATGGCCGAGGGCATCGACAACGTGCTCGCCCTGCGCGGCGATCCCCCGCGGGGGCAACCGAGCTTCGTCCCCGTCGAGGGCGGCTTCCGCTACTCGAACGAGCTGGTGCAGCTGGTGCGCGAGGTGTCCGAGGCGAAGGGCCGCCCGCTCTGCATCGGCGGCGCCTGCTATCCGGAGGGGCACGTCGAGACGCGCGACCTGCAGGCCGACCTGCGCAACTGCAAGAAGAAGGTGGACGCCGGCGCCCAGTTCCTCATCACCCAGCTCTTCTTCGACAACCGCTGCTACTTCGACTTCGTCGGGCGGGCGCGCGCCGCGGGGATCGACGTGCCGATCATCCCGGGCATCATGCCCATCACCAACGTCGAGCAGGTGCAGCGCTTCACGGCCATGTGCGGCGCGCACGTGCCGGCGAAGCTCGCCGCCGCGATGAAGGTCCGCAAGGACGACCCGGAGGGGGCGCTCCAGCTCGGCGTCGCCCACGCGACCCTCCAGTGCGCCGACCTCCTCCGCCGCGGCGCTCCCGGGATCCACTTCTATACATTGAATAGATCACCCGCCACCCGCGCCATCCTGGCCGCGCTGCGCGCCTCGGAGCCGTGGCTGGACGCTTGACGCATCGCGTCCCGCCCGCGATGCGTCATGGGCGGATCTACCGCCTCGACTCGGCTCGGGACGAGTCGCCCAGTCCGAGCTGGCTTCGAGCGGCGGCAAGGGTGTTCGTCAATAGGTAAGCGATGGTCATCGGCCCCACGCCACCCGGCACCGGGGTGATGGCCCGGGCGCGCTCCGCCGCGGCCGCGAACTCCACGTCGCCCTTCAGCTTGCCGTCCGGAAGGCGGTTCATGCCGACGTCGATGACCGTCGCCCCGGTCTTGATCCACGAGCCCTTGATCAGCTCCGCCCGGCCGATCGCAGCGACGATCACGTCGGCGCGGGCCACCTCGGCGGCGAGGTCCTGCGTGCGCGAATGCGCGATCGTCACGGTGGCGTGCCGCTCCAGAAGCAGCAGCGACATCGGCTTCCCCACGATCAGCGACCGCCCGACGACCAGAGCCCGCGCTCCCTCCAGCTTCGTCTCCGCCTCCTCGAGCAGCCGGATGCACCCCGCCGGCGTGCACGGC
>DASWGQ010000359.1:0-4743 GCA_036393595.1 Myxococcales bacterium
CGATGATCTTCGCGCCGCGGTCGTGGCCGTCGAGCCCCGGTTTCGCGACCAGGATGCGGACCTTGCGTGCCGTGTCGGTCATCGAGGGAAAGATAACCGATGCCTGGCTGGCCAGAAAGCTCCCGGACGCCCTGGACAGCCTCTTCTACTTCTCGAGCAGCGCGATCAGCTGCGGAGTCGTCTCCGTCAGCGGCTCGTGCAGCCGCACGAAGCGCAGGCCGGCGACGTACGCGAGCGCCGCGAGCGTCTGGGGCGGGTAGTAGCGGATGTGGAACTCGGCGGAGAGGACCTCGCCGGACTCGAGCCGCACCGTCTTGCGGACGTGGTCCACGGCGCCGTCGAAGCGCCCCTCTTCGGCGACCTTCCCCAGGCCGGGGACATCGTGCTCGGTGCTCGCGTGCGGATGCGCCGCGATCCGCAGCGGGTTGTCCGTTGTCAGGACCAGCGCGCCGCCGGGCCGGAGCACGCGTGCCGCCTCGACCAGCGCCAACGCGGCGTCCTCCTCGGTGCCGAGGAACATGGAGCTGTAGAAGCAGAACGCGGCGGCCAGGCTGCCCTGGTGGAAGGGCAGCGCGCGCAGGTCGGCGCGCACCAGCGCCGCGCGGGGCACCTCCGTCCGTGCCTCCGCCAGCAGCAGGCCGCTGCGGTCGACGCCGGTCGCGCGGTGCCCGTACTGGACGAGCTCGCGTAGATGCCGGCCGTACCCGCAGCCCAGGTCGGCCACCGGCTTGCCGGGCTCGACCTGCGCCAGCTGGAGCGCGGCGTGCACGTCCTCCTGCGCGAGGCGCCGGGGGGCTACCCTTCGAGTCGTTTCCAGGAAGATGCGATCGGCCTGGCTCATGCGCGCCGCAGCGCGCCGGCGGGCGGCTCGACCCACTCGTCGGCCCACCGCTCGAGCCCGCGCACCACGCGGCCCAGGGCCTCGCCCTTGCGCGTGAGGCGGTACTCCACCCCCACCGGCGGCCCGGAGAGGACGCGCCGCTCGACCACGCCCGCCTCTTCCAGCTCCTTGAGGCGCTCCGACAGCATGCGCTCGCTCACCACCTCTGCAAACGCTCCGTCAAGAGGGCAGCCTCAGAAGCTGCCCTTCTCGCGGTAGGCGCCCCAGACCTTGCGGAAGACGTCGGAGACCTCGCCGAGAGTGCAGTAGGCCTTCACGGCGTCGAGCACCGCGACCATGAGGTTTTTTCCCTCGTCGCGGCACGCCGCTTCCACCGCGCGGAGCTTCTCCTGCACGGCGGCCTGGCTCCGGGATCGCTTCACCGCCAGCAGGCTCTCGATCTGGTCGTGCGCGACCTCGTCATCGATCTTGAGGATGGAGATGGGCTCGTCCCGCTCGGACTTGAACGAGTTCACCCCCACGATCTTCCGCTCGCCGCTCTCCACCTCGCGCTGGAACTGGTAGGCGCTCTCGGCGATCTCGCGCTGCGGGTAGCCCTCCTCGATCGCGCGGATGATACCGCCCAGCTGCGCGATCTTGTCGAGGATCTGCAGCGCTCGCTTCTCCGTCTCGTCGGTGAGGTATTCGACGTAGTAGCTGCCCGCCAGCGGGTCCACCACCCGGTCGACGCCACTCTCGTGCGCGATGAGCTGCTGGGTGCGCAGCGCCAGCCGGACCGAGTCCTCGGTGGGCAGCGCGTACGTCTCGTCGAGGGAGTTGGTGTGCAGCGACTGCGTGCCGCCCAGCACCGCCGCGAGCGCCTGCAGCGCGGTGCGCACCACGTTGTTGTACGGCTGCTGCGCGGTCAGCGACACGCCCGCGGTCTGCGCGTGGGTGCGCAGGCTCATGGAGATCGGCTTCTTCGCCCCGAACCGGTCGCGCATGGTGCGGGCGTAGATGCGGCGGGCGGCACGGAACTTGGCGATCTCCTCGAAGAAATCGTTGTGCACGTCCCAGAAGAAGCTGAGCCGCGCGGCGAAGTCGTCCACGTCCATGCCGCGCTTCACGCACTCCTCGACGTACCCGAAGCCGTCGGCGAGCGTGAACGCCATCTCCTGCACGGCCGTCGCTCCGGCCTCGCGGATGTGGTAGCCGCTGATCGACACCGGGTGCCACCTGGGCATGTGCTTCGCGGTGTACTCGATCATGTCCACCACGATGCGCGTCGCCGGGCGGGGACCGACCACCCACTCCTTCTGCGCGATGTACTCCTTGAGCACGTCGTTCTGGATGGTGCCGCCCAGCTTGTCCTGCGAGACGCCCTGCTTCTCGGCCACCGCCACGTAGCAACACAACGCGAAGAGGGCGGTGGCGTTGATGGTCATGCTGGTGGTGACCCGGTCGAGCGGGATGCCGCTGTAGAGGATCTCGAAGTCCTTGAGCGTCGAGACGGCGACGCCTTCCTTCCCCACCTCGCCGCGCGCCATCGGGTGGTCGGCGTCGAAGCCCATCAGGGCCGGCATGTCGAAGGCGGTGGAGAGCCCGGTCATGCCGTGCTCGAGGAGGTACTTGAACCGCTGGTTGGTGTCCTCCGGCGATCCGAATCCAGCGAACTGGCGCATCGTCCACAGACGTCCGCGGTACATGGTCGGCTGCGGTCCGCGCGTGTACGGGAACCGGCCCGGGAATCCCACGTCGCGCTCGTACTTCTCCACGTCCTCCGCGCTGGGGTTCCCCGCGTCGGTGGGGGTCAGGATGTCGGGGATGGGGATGCCGGAGTCGGTGTGGAACTCCGCGCGCCGCACGGGGCTTTTCGCCACCGCCCGCGCCAGATCCTCCTTGCGCCACCGCTCCTCCTCGGCGTCCAGCCGAGCGAGCGGATCCTGGTCCTTCGGATGTCTCATGAAGGCGAGATAACACGCGATCCGCCGACCGACCAGCAACGCGCCCGAGGGCGTGTTCATCGAGCGCGGAAACTGCCCGGGGATCGGGTCAGTCCTTGAGCACGTCGCGCGAGATGACCAGCCGCTGCACCTCGCTGGTGCCCTCGTAGAGGGTGCTCGCGCGCACGTCGCGGTAGTGGCGCTCGACCGGGAACTCGTCGATGTACCCGTAGCCTCCGTGCACCTGCACGGCGGCGTCGCAGACGCGGTTCGCCGCCTCGGTGGCGAAGAGCTTCGCCATCGACCCCTCGCGGGAGAACGGCCGGCCTCGCTCCTTGAGCCCCGCCGCATGCAGGGCGAGCAGCCGGCCCGCCTCCATCTGGGTATCGCAGTCGGCCAGCATGAACCGGATGGCCTGGAAGTCGCCGATCGGCTGCCCGAAGGCGCGGCGCTCCTTCGCGTACTTTACCGAGGCCCGCAGCGCCGCGATCCCGATGCCCACCGCCTGCGAGGCGATCCCGATGCGCCCGCCGTCCAGCGCCGCCATGGCGATGGGGAACCCGTGGCCATCCTCGCCGAGGAGCTGGTCTTTGCGGAGGCGCATGTCCTCGAAGGCCAGCGAGACGGTGGTCGAGGCGCGCAGGCCCATCTTGTCCTCGTGCTTGCCCAAGCGCAGGCCGGGCTGGCCGCCCTCGACCAGGAACGCGGAGATCCCGTGCGACCCGGGCCCGGGTTGCGTGCGCGCCCAGACGATGATCACCCCGGCCCGGTCGCCCGAGGTGATCCACTGCTTCTCGCCGTTCAGCACCCATCCCGCGCCGTCCCGCCGCGCCGAGGTGCGCAGCGCCGCCGCGTCCGAACCGCCGGACGGCTCGGACAGGCCGAAGCTCCCCGCCGCGAACCGGCCGCTGGTCAGCTCGGGCACGTACCTCCGCCGCTGCTCCGGCGTGCCGAACTTCACGATCGTCTCGCCCACCATGTTGGTGACCGCCATGGTGACCGCGGTCGAGGCGCAGCCCTGCGCGATCTCCATCATCGCCAGCGCGTAGGCGACCGCTCCCGCCTGCGCTCCGCCGTACTCCTCGGGGATGTTGACGCCCATCATCCCCAGCTCGGCCAGCTCGCGCAGCTGCTCGGCCGGGAACCGGCCCTCGCGGTCGAGCTGCGTGGCGACGGGCGCGAGCGAGCCCTGCGCGTACTTGCGCGCGGTCTCCTGCACCAGCCGCTGGTGCTCGTCGGGCTCGAACATGGGGCGCGGACACTACAGCGCGGGGCCCTCGCACGCAGCAAAAAAGCCGGTGCGCCGTCCCCTACGCTACTTCTCCAGCGCGACCGCCTGCGGAGGAAGCGGCCCGGGCCGCGAGACCACCCGGTACATCTTCTCGAACTCGAGCGCGAGGCCGACGAGCTGCTTGCGCAGGAGCGCCCGGTCGATCAGCACCCCGTCGCGCGAGATGAGGCCGAACTCGCGCGCCACGGCCAGCCCCTTGTCGGTCAGCGACCAGCGGGCGTGGCCCTCCTCGCGCAGCACGCCAACCCGGACGAAGTCGTTGATCGCGCGCGCCAGCGAGGTGTGCCACCGCGCCAGCCGCCGCTCGAGCGGGTTCGATTCCCAGTCGCGCGCCGAGAGTGACACGATGTCCCGGATGTGCACGTAGATGTCCGAGATGCCCGCGCCTCCGCCCCCGAACAGCATGGCCGAGAGGAGCGGACCGCAGAACGTCTGGCGGGGCGTGAGCCGATCGGGCACCTCCGCGCCCGCGGCCCAGCCTTCCTTCTGTGCTGCACCTTGCACGGCCATTGACCCACCCCCGTGGCGTCCGTCAGGCCCTATCTGAGCAATGCGTTGGAGATGACCAGGCGCTGGATCTCGCTGGTCCCCTCGTAGATCTCGGTGATGCGCGCGTCGCGGAAGTGCCGCTCCACGTCGAGCTCCTTCGAGTACCCCATCCCGCCGTGGATCTGGACGGCCTTGTCGGC